>DITR01000004.1:1701-14165 GCA_002422175.1 Alcaligenaceae bacterium UBA6179 | reverse complement strand
AGCTCGGCGCTGATGACTGCATCGACTATCGAACAGCAGACTCAAATGCGTCGCTCACCAGCAAACTAGCCCAATGCGCCCCTAAGGGTGTTGATGTTTTTTTTGATAACGTAAACGGTTGGGTGCTTGACAGTGTTCTGCCTGCAATGAATTTAAATGGGCGCATTGCCTTGTGCGGCATGATCAGCCGCTTCGGAGATAAGCCCATGAGTCTGTCTGCACATCACTTCATGTTGCTATCTAGGCTCAAAGCACAAGGCTTCATCGTATGGGATCACGTTGAGCGTTGGGATGAAGCTGTTAGCACTTTAAGCATGCTGAACAATGGCTCATTGTTGATTAAGGAAACTATTTCTATAGGTATTGATTCTGCCCCAAATGCTTGCCTAGGTCTTTTGCAAGGAAATAACTTAGGTAAGCAGCTCGTTAAGTTTTATTAATTCAACCATTTTTTTATAAAAACCAGGAGAAGACAATGAAAAAAAATACACAATCATTTATAAATGGCTTCACACGCCGAAGTTTTATCAAGGCTGCAGGTTTTGCTGGGGCAGCCAGCGCGTTTGGCGGCATGGCCCCCGCAGTTCTGGCTCAATCGACAACGCCAATTAAAATTGGTGCTTTGAACTCCTACTCAAAAGTTTTTGCTGCACTAGGCAATGCCAATCTTCAGGGCATGAATCTTTACTTTAACTCGATCGGCAATACCATTGCCGGACGCAAAATCGAGGTTATCAAGGAAGATGATGAAATCAACCCACAGGTAGGTCTACAAAAGCTGAAAAAGCTTGTGGAAAGTGACAAGTGTGACCTCATCACTGGCATTCAAGCCTCGAACGTTGCCATGGCAGCAGTTCAGTATCTGCGACAAAGCCAGGCATACATGCTGTGCTCAGGCGCCGGCCTGGTGAACTTGGCCTTTACGGGTCTTCCTTATTTTTTCCGATGCTCTGTTGATACGTACCCTATGCATGAAGTCATGGGTCAGTGGGTATACGACAATATGACTAAGGAAATTCTGCTTAGTGCATCAGACTTCGCAGGCGGACGTGGCTCGCTTAATGAATTCAAGGTAGGCTTCACGGGCAGGGGCGGGAAAATAATCAAAGAAATCTACCCCCCTNNATATCCTTTGGGCAATAATGATTTCAGCCCTTACCTAGCCGATATTCGAAATATCAATCCTCCAGCCACTTTCAACTTTTACGCGGGCACGGATGCAGTGCGTTTTGTTAAACAGTATGACGAGTATGGTCTGAAGAAGAGCATTCCGATTACAGGTTCAGGGTTTATGGTTGACAGTGACACCTTACCTGCACAGGGTCAATCTGCAATGGGTATTCGCAATGTACTGCAATATGCCGATACGCTTACCAACGATGCCAATTTAAAGTTCGTGGAGGCTTACAGGGCTGCGCATAATGAGTACCCAAGCGTTTACGCTGAATATGGCTTTGTTGCTGCATCCATCATACATGCCTCACTTGAAAAAGTTGACGGCAACGCCTCAAATAAAGATAAGTTAAGAGAAGCCATGCGTGCAGTTCAGTTGAATGCACCTCGAGGTCCATTCAAATTTAACCAGGAAACGCAAGGCCCAATTCACAATATTTATATTCGTGAGGTTGCTGAGGTGAATGGGCGCATTACTAATAAAGTGATCCACACTATTCCTAACATTACCGATCCTATCAAGATGCCAACCTGATGAACTAGTCAGCCATACCGACCCTGCACATGTCATCAGGGTCGGCTAACTTGTGTTTTTCTTGTGATGGTTTTATGGATTTCATTTTTTCTCAGTTACTGAATAGCTTGGTGTTAGGCATGCTGCTGTTCATGATGTCTGCTGGGCTGTCGCTGATCTTCGGTCTAATGAACGTGGTCAACCTAGCCCACGGGTCCTTCTTTATGATCGGGTCTTTCACGGCTTTTTCGCTTGCACAGTGGTCAGGTAGCTTTTGGTTTGCCTTAGCAGTTGGCTGGGTACCCGCTGTGGCGGCTGCAGTCATCATGGAACGCGTATTTATCCGTCCGTTGTACTCGCGCAATCACCTAGATCAAGTGCTATTAACATTTGGATTTATTTTTGTTTTCGGAGATATCTGCAAGTATTTTTGGGGGCCTGAAATCCGTAACATTTCGCCGCCTGAGTTTCTTGAAGGTGCCATCACTGTAGCTGGCATCGTTTTGCCAAAGTACAGGTTATTTCTAGTTTTATTTGGTGCAATCATCGCAGTCCTACTTTGGCTATTTCTTGAGCGTAGTCGTATCGGAGCGATGGTCCGTGCTGGCGTAGACGATGCAGCCACAGCCTCTGGTATAGGCATTAATGTCCCTTTTTTGTTTGGCTGTATTTTCGCGCTTGGCGCCGGACTTGCTGCCATTGGTGGCATCGTAGCGGGGCCAATACTTGGTACCTATCTGGGGATGGATATTGAAATTCTCATTCCTGCATTTATCGTTACCGTCGTTGGCGGTATGGGTAGCCTGCGGGGTGCTTTGGTTGCTGGTTTGTTAGTTGGTGCGATTGACACATTTGGCAAAGCCTACTTTCCCGACTATGCATTGTTCCTGATTTACCTGCTCATGGTTGTTGTGTTGTTGACTCGTCCCCAGGGGCTGTTCGGTGTAGCAAAGGGGTGAAAATGAAAATGTCCTACAAACTGCCTGGGTTCATTTTGTTATGTGCATTACTGGTTGTCGCCCCGTTTGGGGGGGATTATTTATTGGGTATCGTTTCAGAGATTTTGATTTTTGCAATTTTTGCGATGAGCCTAAATCTTATTGTCGGATACACAGGCCTATTGTCCTTTGGACATTCAGCGTTCTTCGGTGTGGCGACTTACGTGGTAATAGGCCTTGGGGTACATCTGGGAATATCTGGGTGGCTCGGAGCGCTTGCTGGCGTAGCCGTTTCCACCGCGCTGGCAGCATTCATTGGTATGTTCTGTATTCGTGTTAAGGGCATACCATTCTTAATGCTCACCATGGCATTTTCTCAGCTACTTTTCGCCGCTGCCCTAAAGTGGCGCTCGATAACTGGTGGCACTGATGGTCTTATCGGCTTTGTGTCACCCGATTTCTTTGGTTGGAATTTGGCGACAGACGCTATTGCTCGTTATATTATCAGCGTCATTGGCTTCCTTGTTGTACTCATATTTCTTTGGTGCTTGGTGCGTTCACCGCTCGGTTCGATTTTCATTGGTATTCGTGATAACGAACAGCGCATGCGTGCAATCGGCTATCCGGTTCAGCGCTTCAAACTTATCGCGTTTACGATTGCTGGTGGTCTCGCCGGTATTGGTGGCGCGCTTTACGCGTTATTCAATTCGTATGTCTCGACTGATATTCTTCATTGGCACTTGTCTGGCGATGCCATGATTATGGTGATTCTAGGCGGCAGTAGTACAGTTTTCGGTCCTGCAGTAGGTGCTGCCTTGTTTCTTCTACTGAAGAATTTCATCAGTTCATACAATGAATATTGGGCGTTCTGGGTTGGGTTCATTTTTATTTTCTGCGTGATGTTCCTCAGAGAAGGTGTGTGGGGTTTGGTTATAAAGAGGTTTGAAAGTATGACTACCAAAAAAAATAAAGTCATCTCAGATAAGCAGAAAAAGCAAGCCTCAGGAGATTCAATATGACCCTCTTGAAGACTGAAAATCTGTGTAAATCATTCGGCAACCTAGAGGTAACCCGAAACGTCAACTTGTCTGTCAGCTCAGGCGAGCGACATGTCATCATCGGACCTAATGGAGCCGGTAAAACCAGCTTGGTACATCAGCTTACTGGGCAACTTCGACCTACTTCAGGTCGCATTCTTTTCAAAGAATGCGATATCACTAAAGTAAGCCCCGAAGATGTTTGCCAAATGGGCGTTGGCCGAACCTTTCAGAAAAACACACTGTTTCCTACACTGTCTGTAGCCGAGAACGTGCGTTTGGCAGTTCAAGCTAAACAAGGTGGTTGGTACCATGCGTTTCGAAGTATAAAAAAAATGACTTCTCACTGGGAACGAACCTATCAATTATTAGAACAGGTTCAGCTTGCCGACAATAGCGACCGTCGTGTATCTAGCCTGTCGTATGGTGAGCAACGCCAATTGGAGGTGGCCATTGCGCTAGCTGCAGAGCCCGATCTTTTGTTGCTTGATGAGCCAACATCAGGTATGTCGCCTGCAGAAACCGATCGAATGATCGAATTGGTTAGCAACCTACCAAACACTCTTGCTGTACTCATGATTGAACACGACATGAAAGTGGTGTTTTCGCTGGCTGACACGATTACAGTGCTGTACTACGGAGAAGTTTTGGCCAGCGGTCCACCGGCACATATTAAGGGTAATGACAAAGTGCGAGAAGTCTACCTCGGGGGCAAACACTAAATGCTTGATGTTCGAGACATCCATTCTTATTATGGCGAGAGCCATATTCTTCACGGCGTTTCGTTGTCGGTTAGTCCTGGTAAAGTAACCTCTATTCTGGGCCGCAATGGGGCTGGAAAAACCACCACAGTACTGACGATAATGGGGTACCTTAAGCCGCGTCAAGGTAGTATTCAGTACTTAAATAAAGACATTCATGGTCTACCTTCACACCGTATATCACACCTTGGTCTTGGTTTTGTGCCACAAGAGCGAGGCGTATTTCCGAGCCTGTCCGTAGAAGAGAATCTGACTGTAGCGGCTCGCCATGGACGTGATGGCAAATGGACCCTTGCGAAAATTTATGAACTTTTTCCTCGGTTACGTGAACGTAGCATGAATCGTGGTTTCCAGCTGTCAGGCGGCGAGCAGCAGATGCTATCGATCGCCAGAGCGCTCATGCTTAACCCCACGCTCATGATTCTTGACGAACCCTCTGAAGGTTTAGCGCCACTCATTGTTGATGAAATTGTTACGGTTCTACGCCATATGAAAGAAGAAGGTTTAGGCGTACTTCTGATCGAGCAAAACCTGAAAGTTGCTCTAGCACTAGGCGACACACATTACGTTCTGTCTAAGGGCGAAGTCTGTTTCACGGGCGACTCTGAGTCATTGAGAAATAACGAAGACGTGCTGAGCACACACCTGAGTGTGTAGTCGAAACGGAGAATGCAATGAGCTATAGCAATTTATTTGTTGTTACTGGAGCAAACCGAGGGATCGGCGCCACAATCGCACGTGCTGCAGCGCGCTCTCATCACGTCGTTCTGATTTATAAATCTAATGTGGCTCAGGCGCAGGCAGTGGCCGATCAGATTAGCGCAGGCGGCGGTAAAGCAAGTCTCATCGAAGCTGATGTTGGCAAAGAGCATGACATTGTTTCTGCTTTTAACGCTATCGACAAACTAGGGCAGGTTTCTGTCGTTGTCAATAACGCCGGTATTACGGGTGGCGTTTCCCGACTGTGCGATGTTCAGGCTCATGTACTTGAAGACGTTTTTCGGACGAATATTACGGGCACTTTTTTGACTGCACGTGAGGCAGTGCGTCGTATGTCAACAAAAAACGGCGGTTCGGGTGGCAGCATTATCAATATTTCTTCAGGCGCCTCTCAATTGGGCTCACCCAACAATTGGATTCATTACGCTGCGTCTAAAGGCGCAGTAGACACGCTGACTATCGGCTTATCGAAAGAAGTTGCCAAAGAGGGAGTTAGGGTTAATGCAGTTCGCCCAGGCATGATTGATACCGAGATCCATCACTCACGCACCCTCGAACAGCTCCAAGCCATGACATCAGCCATTCCAATGGGCCGTATGGGTACTGCTGAAGAAATCGCAAATGCAGTGCTTTGGCTGGCATCGCCTGAGGCTTCTTATGTTACAGGCACTTTACTCGATGTCCGTGGTGGTTTTTGAGATTTTTTAAGATACATAAAGGAATATTCATGTCCCTACCCGATATCAACACCCTCTCCAGCGTGGTTTATCAATTCTTTCGTGGTCTTGACTCACGAAATAACGAAGCCGTTGCGGGCCTCATGGCTCGCAACGGCGTATGGATACGACAAGGTGTTCCCCTTCAAGGCCCTGACGCCGTCAGGCAAGCGCTTGAACAACGAGACCCGGAGCGCCACACTGCTCATCTGGTAACTAATTTATGGGTTGAGCAATCTACCGAAAGCACTGCTCGTGTGCATTTCTATATGACGGCATTTGAAACAAAACCCGACATGCCTGCGCCTCAAATGTTGGGCGTACGTGATTCGGTCGACGAACTTGTACTTGAAGATGGTTTTTGGCGCATAGCGCGCAAGGAAAGTCGACGCATTCTTCCCCATGAAGCTTAAGTAAGGTCTGATTTGATCGTGCTCAATATGCGTTATTTTTAAGGAGATCTATTTTGTTAACCAGCGATATGATTAATGCCATAGCGCGCGATTTTTACGACGCTGAGCGCGAACGTCGACAAGTTAAGGCGCCATCGTTGCTCTACCCTGAAATTACCATGGCTGATGCCTATGCCATTCAGCGCACTTGGGTGAACATCAAAATTGCAGAAGGCAATTCACTTAAAGGCTACAAAATAGGCCTGACCTCTCGCGCCATGCAAATGGCGGTGGGTATTAACGAGCCCGATCACGGCGTGTTACTTGAAGACATGTTTTTTGAAAGTGGCGTTCTGATTCCTATCGAAAGATTTATTGCGCCGCGCCTCGAGGTAGAGCTTGCTTTCGTTCTGAAAAAAAGACTGAAAGGACCAAATGTTACCTTGTTCGACGTACTGGATGCGACTCGTTACGTGATACCTGCACTCGAGATCATCGATTCACGTTCCTTTATGAAAGACCCAGACACGGGTTACACACGTAAAGTATTTGACACCGTCTCAGACAACGCAGCCAATGCTGGAATCGTCATGGGCGGTCGCCCCGTTCATGTGAATGAATTCGACCTGCGTTGGGTAAGTGCCATACTTTCTCAAAACGGTGTGATCGAAGAAACAGGGGTTGCAGCTGGCGTCTTAAACCATCCAGCTAACGGCATTGTATGGCTAGCTAACCGTTTGGCTAAATACGATGTTGCACTGGAAGAGGGGCAGATTATTCTTAGCGGTTCGTTTACGCGCCCCATCTTTTTGAATAAAGGCGACACCATTCATGCCGACTATGGCCCATTAGGAACTATTAGCTGTTATTTCGGATAAACATCACTGCTGGGGCACACTCAAGCACCAACCAAGGCAATGGAATTATGAGCATTCATGATCAATGGAAACCTGTCGCACTAGTCAAAGATATCTCGCCTGATACAGGCACTTTACGCATTGTTGTAAACGAGGAAGCAGTGTGTCTTTACAAAGTAGAGGGTGCAGTCTTCGCTACACAAGATAAATGTCCGCACGGCAATGCCAGCCTAGCCGACGGTTATTTGGAAAACGGCACCATAGAATGCCCATTACACCAGGGCGTATTTGACATAGCAACAGGCAAACCCCTGTGTCCACCAGTCACCACCGACATCAAGGTCTATGAAATAAAAATTGATGTTGATACGATTTTAATACGCACTGATCCAAAATGAGTGGTGAAACATTCGTTGTAGTCGGAGCTGGGCAAGCTGGGGGGTATGCAGTTAAAACATTGCGCGAAGAAGGCTTTGATGGACGTATTATCTTGCTCGGTAATGAGGTTCACTCACCCTACGAACGACCGCCACTGTCTAAGGGTGTGCTCACTGGAAAAGTAATGCCAGCTGAGCTGACATTACTTTCCGCTGAGGCCCTAGTCGAGCTCGACGTTGAGAGCTTTACAAATTGCAATGCACGTCGTATTTTTCTCGATCTTCAGGTCGTGGAGACTGACTTAGGGCATGAAATATATTATGACAAACTTCTGCTAAGTACAGGTGGTCGGCCATTTCTGCCTTCATTTCCAGGCTCAGAATCACGAGATGTATTGTGCCTTCGAACACTTGACGATGCCATGCGCATTAAGCAGCGTTTAATAGGGCCTCTCAAACGCATCGTGGTAGTTGGTGCCGGTTGGATAGGGCTTGAGATTGCGGCAACCGCACGAACTCTAGGGCATGAGGTCACCGTGATTGAAATGACCGAACGTGTTTGCTCACGCAGTATGATGCCAGAGGTGTCAGAGCAACTGGCACAATTGCACGAAAGCAAAGGCGTCACGATACGTCTGCGCACTCAGATCAGTGCCATAGAGCCTGGAGTCAACGCGGGGTCAGTTGTGACACTTGCCACGGGTGAAACGCTTCTGGCCGACACAGTCATTTTGGGTGTTGGGCTAATTGCGAACGACGAATTAGCTCGAGACGCAGGGTTAGTTTGCAACAGAGGTGTGCTAGTGAATGCAAGCTGCCAAACATCTGATCCTCATGTTTTTGCTGCCGGTGATGTTGCGGTCATCCAGTACCAGAATCCAGTCATGCAGTGTCGTCTGGAAAGTTGGCAGAACGCTCAAGACCAGGGCATTGCTTCGGCAAGGGCTATGCTCGGACAAAAGGTGCTCTACCAACCCATACCTTTGCTGTGGTCTGAACAATACGACACATTAATTCAAATTGCAGGCCATCCCCAATTGGCACATAAAACGGTCGTACGAAGCATCGCTACCCCTATGTCGGTGATGATTTTCGGCCTGAATACGCATAATCAGGTAGTGGCTGTTGTCGGCCTGAATGCCGGACGATACTATCGCAACGCTCGTAAACTTGTTGAAAGTTCAGCGCAAGTTGATCCAGAAGCCTTGTCGAATTCAAGTGTCTCGCTAAATGATGCAGTACTCACGGTTCAGACTTAATGAATACCAGCCCAAATACTGAATTTAATCTGGAGAAAAAAATGTTTAATTCGTTCAAGGTCGCACTGTCAAATAAACAGCCCAAGCTCGGTCTCTGGTTAGCGCTTGCAAATGCCTACAGTGCCGAAGTTGTTGCACAAGTAGGGTTCGATTGGTTGCTTATTGATGGAGAGCATGCGCCCAACAGCATTGACAGCATACTGACACAGCTTCAGGCTTTGGCGCCATACGAGGTGGAGCCAGTCGTGCGACCTGCGTGGAATGACGCGGTCGAAATCAAGCGTCTTCTTGATATTGGTGTTCGCACGATACTCATACCTATGGTTCAAAACGCTCAGGAAGCTGCTGCAGCCGTAGCCGCTACCCGCTACCCCCCTAATGGTATTCGTGGCGTAGGAAGCGCCCTCGCTCGAGTGTCTCGCTGGAATACTATACCGAACTATCTTCAGCAAGCAGATCAGCAAATATGTGTACTCGTGCAAGTTGAAACAAGTCAGGCACTGGGGGAAATTGAAGCCATCTGCGCTGTGAACGGCGTAGATGGTGTGTTTATAGGCCCAGCTGATTTGGCCGCTGACATGGGGCACTTGGGCAACCCAGCTCATCCCGATGTGCAAGCAGTTATTGAAGACGCGATTCAGCGCATCATCGCCCAAGGTAAAGCGCCAGGTATTTTGAGTGCTGATAATGAACTGGCTAAGGGTTATATCACCAAGGGAACACTATTCACGGCCGTTGGTACAGATGTATCCGTTTTGTTGAAAGGCGCTAAATCCCTTCTTTCAAACTTCAGAGAAGACACGTACGGTGGCGTAGAACCCGGCAAAGGTTCAGTTTACTGAAGCGATTTTCTAGTCGGGTGTACCTCAACCTTAAGCTGATGCACGGGGAGGTTAATAATCTATCACGTGAGCTCAAAGATAACTCAGTGCAATCACTTAATCGACCTCGTGTAGCGCTTTCTTTACAATTGAAAAAATCTCTTCGATCTGATTTTCGTTGATGATCAACGGTGGTGAAAACGCCAAAATATCGCCGGTGAAACGAGTGAGCAAGCCTTTTTCCATACACTTTAGGAACACCTCATAGGCGCGTGTGCCAGGAGCCCCAACAAGTGACTCTAATTCAATAGCACCCATCAAACCGAGGTTGCGGATGTCTTTCACGAAAGGCTCGCCACGTAATGCGTGTATTTCTTTTTCGAAGTGAGGTGCAAGGGTAGCTACTTCAGCTACACAGTTCCTAACGTCAGATGTTGGGACTGTGGCGAGCTAGTCTTTTTTTATCGATCGCCAAACGGTGGGTGTGTATTATTTGATTCACTCGGCCCACCTTGGCCAGTACATCCCTGTTTTGAAAGGAACTCCACACGAGGGTCATGGACAGCTACAAATTATTTTAGCCTTGTAAATATCCCAACTAAACATCAACCTCATCAATCAACTGATGGTTGGTTTCCTTTGCATTGGCAAAACATTTACACATATGCAATGAACCACCGAATAACGCTAATTAAAATAAACCCTCAACATGGAAATTTCACTCTGTTTTGTGATGATCTCAACAAAGATCTATTGGTTAAAGGCCCGATTTTTATAAACCATGTAGAAACCATATTATTTAGGCGAATGTAAGCTCCCGCAGGTTAAACCTTCACAGGCTATACCTCCCCAAATATTTATTGCAAAAGTCAAATCTAACTCTAACTCTAAATCTAAATCTAAATCCGTGGTGAAAAATAGCAAAGGTAAGCAGCCACTTATTAGCTATAAACCGAGTAATGTTAAACAAGAAAATATCAATAACCCCCCCGCCCTGGCAGCAAGTGACGATATACAAGGTCACACTAGAGCATGAATACATAACGAAAATAATTCTGAAAGTTGATGGTAAAGAGATTGCCAACTTCGCACCAAAAGCAGTTTTACATTTTAGACGTGGCCAAATGGCAGAGATTCGTAACGTAGCTCCAGCACCTAACTACGATCTTTTATACAGCGAGTTGAGATCATTTAATACAACTGAAATATTGAGCGAAAAATCTATGTCAACTACGGTTTTGTTTAACAAAATAGAAGAAGTCATGACAGCAAGAAATATGAAGCAGAAATTTCCCGAGCATATTAGATCGCAACTTGAAAATTAATGAGTAAAGATAGATTTATAAAATATTAAAAAAATCCAATAAATGAGTAGTCTTTTCTACCAACCCAAGCAAGACTCCGCGCCATATCCGCATGCCGATAAGCCCATTCAGCCACTCGTCGGCTGCAAGCTTCATCTGAAATAAAACCTTGGTTAGCAATGCAAGTTGAGCGTTCTTCATTGGGTAAGATCTCTTGCATCCACCTTTCTAGGTGAAGTTTTCCAGTCAACATGTCTGATTTCCTTCGGTTGCAGGCTGCGCAACTCAGCACTAAGTTCTGAGTGATGTCTCTGGGGTATTTCTTCCACGGAATAAAGTGATCAACATCTGATGTCTTTGTTACTAATTTTTTGCAGTAAAAGCATCTACAGTTTTGTTGCTCTATGAGGTAGGGGGTTAGCTTGGTCAGCTTTGCTCGGTTGCTACCAAACAAAAATGACTCTAAATCATCTTTTGGCCTAATGATGAGTTGGTTTTGTTTGTTGGGTTTGATATGGCTTACACAGCCTTGCTTGACATACTGAATAATGTATTCGCTAAATTTGCGTAAACAGTAGGCGGCTTCTGCTGTTAGGGTTAGTTTGCTTTTGTTTTTTGTGTAGGGGTACAGAAATTGATTTGAATCTTCCTGCAGATAAAAAATGTGGTTTTCCCAAATCGTTCGGGTGATTGTGTTGATCTTTTTTTGCCAAAGTGTGTGACTAATCACTTTAGAGAAATCATTGATGCCCAGCTGTTCTTGTATGCCCTGTAGCGTGGTGATGATTTCAGCTTGCTTGCCTTTATTTTGACTGAGCACGCCTGAGGTTGTGCCTCTCATACCTGATGAAAATTGTTTAATTTGTGGCCAATAGATTTCTGCAAAGCGGGTGGCGATGAGGTCACCTTTAAGCTCTAAAGGGTTGCCTGAGTCGTCGCCGTGCTCAATGACTAAATCTGTCAGGGTAATGAGTAAGGCGTATTTGTACGTTGCATTAAATGAGCTGTCGTCAAAGAGTGTTTGAATCTTTTTTAAGAAAGCAATTTGACTTTATGCCGACGGTCTGCGGCCTATGTCCAATACTTTGCTTTTTCAGGTATGGCCCAGCGTACGCCGCCTCGGGGATCTTTTAAGTCAGAGTTGTAGCGCGGCATCAGGTGCATATGCAGATGCGGTACGGTTTGCCCCGCTACAGGGCCATCATTGATGCCTAGGGTGTAGCCATCGAGGTTGAATTCTTTTTGTAGGTTTTGTTGTGCTTGTGTTTGCAGACGCAAGAGTGCGAGTTGCTCTTGTTCTGTGATGTCAAACTACGAGCCTACGTGTCTTCTTGGTATGATTAAGGTGTAACCCAACGTAACGGGGTAGGCATCACGTATGACGATGCCATGCTCATTCGAGTCAATGATGCGCTCTGGGGGCAGTGTGCAAAATATGCAGGGTTTGGTGTCAGCCATGAAATGCTTCGTTACGTTTTTGGTAACAATAGTATTTCACACTTTGCAATGATTGTTTGAATCGTTTTGTTAGTTTGCTGCTAACGCAGTGTCTAGTTTGAGTGGTAGACGCAATGGCTTAAGACAACGCTCTCGAA
>DITR01000004.1:0-1674 GCA_002422175.1 Alcaligenaceae bacterium UBA6179 | reverse complement strand
TGTAAAATATATAAATTATTGTTTTATAATGACTTTATATGAAAATTTATAGAAGTTATACTTATTCAACTATAGATATTTAATCGTCATGCCTGAATTTAAACATTTTGATCTAGTGCTGATAAACCCAGCGTTTAACTCTCCCCTTGTTGATGTGTTGACCGAGTTAGAGCATCTGCGGCGTTTGCAGTTGGTGGGTACGACCCCTGCGCCATTATTTTTTCAGTTAAAGCGTGTTTTTCACATGTTGGAAAGTTTGGGTTCTGCTCGTATTGAGGGCAACCATACGACCCTTGCTGATTATGTCGAGAGCTCACTTGAGGGCGGGCCGAACACTGATGATCACCTGCTTGAAGTTGCAAACATAGAGCGTGCAATGACCTACATAGAGTCCGTCATTGAACCGGGGGCGACCATTTCTGAGCATTTCATTCGGGAATTACACGATATAGCCGTGCGAGACTTAGTGCGCGAAGGTGATGACACGCCTGGCGCTTATCGCAGTAAAGCTGTGCGCATTGCAAAATCAGAACATTTGCCGCCCGATGCTTTGATGGTCTCGAGTTATATGCAAGAGTTGGTGTCCTTCATTAATCAGGCCAACCCACCAAAGTACGACCTGATTAAGGTGGCTCTGTCGCATCACCGATTTGGTTGGGTACACCCTTTTGGAAATGGCAATGGGCGTGTAGTAAGGTTGTTGACTTATGCTTTGATGATCAAGTATGGCTTTAACGTTAAAGCAGGTGGTCGGGTACTCAACCCTACTGCCGTGTTCTGTGTCGACCGCGACAAGTACTATGCAATGCTGTCGACGGCAGATACTGGAACTTCAGTTGATCTTGAGCAATGGTGCGTTTATGTGTTGCAAGGTGTGTTAGTTGAGCTACAAAAAGTCGATCAGTTGACGCGCTTTGACTATCTGGTGAGTCAAATACTTGCGCCTGCACTCAAATATGTGCGAGATCGATCACTTGTTTCTGCACAAGAAGAAGCCGTGTTGTCTATCGCTATTAAAAAAGGTGTTGTAAAGGCAGCAGACTTGAGCGGGGCGATGCCAAGCTTAAACGCAGCGCAGCGCACCTATCAAATAAAAAGGCTTGTTGAGCGCCGAATGTTGCAACCGATTGCGTCCGGCTCACGACAGTACACCGTTGGTTTTGATAACAGCTTCTTAATGCGTGGTGTTATTCATGCGCTGTCAGAGCAGGGGTTTATTTCCATCCCTCTCAAAGGTTCTGCATAAGTTTTCATTTGATATTTAAGAATCGCATTGAATCTTTAAAAAAACTTAATTTAATTTGCCAAGTCGTGATCGAAAATCGAACGCAAGCTGGGCTTACGTAAGAGCAACTTGCTGCACTCATGCATACCCAGAAGATTTGGCTTTCAACGGCGCGGGCAAAGTCTTTAAAGTCTTGTTGATAAAGCAGCGTCGATCATGCCAAGGTTATGAAAGGAATCGAACGTTTTGCCCATGGAGCCTGGTGCAGGTTCTTGCGATTTTGAAATAAGGTGTGTGCCAATGTCTACTATCAGTTGCACGGCACGTGTTAAGTTAAGTGTCACAATATCTTGTGTGTCTAGATCAACTTTAAGTTTTGCAAGCTCAGCGGGGCAACTGGTCTGCACGCGATGAATGTTGCGCCTTTCCTCGCAATACAATAACTAACT
>DITR01000096.1:1251-5508 GCA_002422175.1 Alcaligenaceae bacterium UBA6179 | reverse complement strand
CCATCACGACGATTGCGTGAATCAGCAGCTACTAGGTTATAAAAAGGACGTCGTTTCGACCCGCCGCGGGCCATACGAATCACCACCATGGTAATTCCTTGAAAATGTTTAAAATAGCCTTGAATTCTAGCATGTTTTAAGGGCGTCTGCTCAAGTAATGTAAGAGGTGGTCGCCCTGGTCTATCTGAGCCACCAAAGGGTTGCCCGTTTGGTTACAAAACGCTTGAAAATCACGTTTTGCATTTTTATCGGTCGTTTTAACTAACAAGACTTGGCCCGCCGTTAGCGAGGACAAGGCTTTCTTAGCTTTCAAGATAGGTAAAGGGCACGCCATACCGATGGCGTCGACGATTGCATCAATATGCTCTGGCAAAATTGTGGCTGTCATGAGGCTTGCTGCTGTGCCCACTTAGGCACACTGGCTAGAGCTTGAGCCAAACCTGCAATGTCGGTACCACCACCCATGGCCATATCTGGGCGACCACCCCCTTTGCCGCCGATCTGTTTAGCAATATGATCAACTAAAGCACCTGCTGAATAGCGTTTAGTTAAATCAGCACTCACGCCAGCCGCAAGCGCTACTTTGTCATGGTCAACTGCTGCTAACACCACGACACAAGACTTTAAGCGATCTTTTAACTGATCAACTAATGAACGCAGTGCCTTTGATTCAATGCCCTCAACTCTTACAGCCAGCAACTTGAAACCACCCGTTTCAAAAACAGTTGCTTGGCTTGCCAACGATGCCGCAATATCAGTGGCTAACTTAGCTCGGGACTGATCAAGCTGTTTTTCTAGCCCTTTGTTTTGTTCTTGAAGCGCCATAATGCGTTCATTTAACTCAGTCACGGGGCAACGCATTAAATGCGCCACCTTGTTGATTTGAGCATTGAGATTTTGTACCCACTCAAGCGCGACATCACCCGCAACGGCTTCAATGCGGCGAACGCCAGAAGCCACACCCATTTCACCCACAATTTTAAATAAACCCACATCGCCGGTACGCGATACATGAACGCCACCACATAGTTCGCGTGAAAACCCGATATCAAGCACGCGTACATCATCGCCATACTTTTCGCCAAATAAAGCCATGGCACCGCCTTTAATCGCGTCATCAAAACTCATGATCTGCGACTGCGTGGCGACATTGGCCAGCACTTGTGCATTCACAATATTTTCAACTTGCAAGATATCATCGGCTGAAAGTGGCGCATCGTGCGCGAAATCAAAGCGCGTTTTTTCGTCGTCAACTAATGAGCCACGCTGCTGCACATGTGACCCCAAAACCTCACGTAAAGCTTTATGTAATAGGTGTGTGGCCGAGTGATGCCGAATAATACGGTTGCGACGTGCGGTATCAACCAAACATTCAAGCACATCACCAACAGATATGCGGCCCTGATTCACGACGCCCAAGTGACCCATCACACCATGTTGAATTTTTTGGGTATCAGTCACAGTCAATAAAAAGTCTGCCCCACGTAATAAACCTGAGTCTCCAACCTGACCACCTGACTCAGCGTAAAAAGGTGTAACGTCAAGCACAACCGTCACGGAATCGTTTTGATTCGCTTGAGTGACGGGCGTACCATCGATATATAAACCCAACACTTTTGCACGGCCCGTCAAGCTTTCATAACCTGTAAATTCAGTCGCTGGGCCATCAAATTGCAAACCACCCACAACTTTAAACTTACCAGCGGCGCGCGCTTGGTCTTTTTGACGACCCATCGCCACATCAAAGCCAGCCAAATCAACATCAATGCCACGCTCTCGGCAAATATCGGCCGTCAAATCAACAGGAAACCCATAAGTGTCATACAGGTTGAACAGTGTCAAACCATCTAGTAATTGACCCGTTTGCAGGGGTGCTAGCGCAACATCAAGAATTTTCATGCCGTTTTCTAGCGTCTCGCCAAAGCGCTCTTCTTCTTGCAGGAGCACTTGAGCCACACGCTCACTGGACTTCGCTAACTCGGGGTAAGCCTGCCCCATCTCTGCAACTAAATCGGGCACCAGTTTATAGAAAAAGGGTTTGGTTTGACCCAACTTGTAACCATGACGAAGGGCACGCCGAATAATGCGTCGCAAAACATAGCCCCTACCCTCGTTACTCGGAATCACCCCATCAACCACCAGAAAGCTACAGGCTCTAATGTGGTCTGCAATCACTTTCAGTGAATGGTTCGCCAAATCTTTGGTGTGCGTTTCACGCCCTGCAGCTTGAATGAGATGAACAAACAAATCAATTTCATAGTTCGAATGGACATGCTGCATCACCGCAGTAATACGTTCAAGCCCCATACCAGTATCAACGCAAGGTTTAGGTAACGGATTTAAAACACCCTGAGCATCACGCTCGAACTGCATAAATACTAGGTTCCAGATCTCAATATAGCGATCACCGTCTTCATCAGGTGAGCCAGGTGGGCCCCCTAAAACATCAGGGCCGTGATCATAGAAAATTTCAGTGCACGGGCCACATGGGCCTGTATCAGCCATTTGCCAAAAATTATCTGATGCATAACGCGCCCCTTTATTATCGCCAATACGTACGATTCGCTCAGCCGGCACACCGATTTCGTTTAACCAAATATCGTAGGCCTCATCATCTTCTTGATAGACTGTGACCCATAACTTTTCTTTAGGTAATTTGTAAACAGTGGTCAGCAATTCCCATGCAAAGCGAATGGCATCATGTTTAAAATAATCACCAAAACTAAAATTACCCAACATTTCAAAGAACGTATGGTGCCTGGCGGTATAGCCGACATTTTCTAAATCGTTGTGTTTTCCCCCAGCCCTGACGCTACGTTGCGAAGAGGTAGCTCGATTGTAATGTCGCTTTTCATGGCCCGTAAAGACATCTTTAAACTGCACCATACCTGAATTGGTAAAAAGTAAAGTGGGGTCGTTACCCGGCACGAGCGAAGAAGAGGGCACGATCGTGTGCCCTTTTGACGCAAAATATTCAAGAAATTTCTGACGAATTTCAGCAGTTTTCATTGGTTTGCTACAAGGCCAAAAGACAAAAACTCATTATAAGGCTGATCCCCAGTCTAAGGCGATGCGCATACAAAGCCATTTTTAATACTCGCCCCATGTGGGTCAATTCGAGCTGAATGGGCTAAAACCGGACGAAAGCCCTCATTGCAATGACAGTCACCTGGCGGTGGAGGTGTAGGAGACCTAAAATCGAATGGTGTCATGGTCATCACGAACTGTAAGTATGCATTAAGCGGAACAGAGCTGCGGCAAGTTTGGTAACTTAAAGGCTTAAGTTTGTTAAATAAGCCATCGCCTACGGCCCGCCACTGACCATTTTCACACACCAGTAACCCCCCTTTTAACCGCCGCACAACCTGCCCGGGTGTTTGGCATGGGGTGTCCGTCGTTTGCACCGCTTCAATAACCAAACCTTGATTAAATTTAACAGGGCCTGAGAGCGTGACAGGCCCAGATAACGATACCGAGCGAGTTTCATTTAGGCGAACAAATGGGGGGGCACGCATCAAGACTCGGCTCATAACCGCCACACTACCCAACTTATAGGGTGAGCCTGAGTCAGGTGGGTTTGAACCTTGATATTGGGCCCCGACCAAACGATTTGGAAATCTATGCCAAACCGCCAACCCTTGCCCTTTCAAGGCCATCAACATCACACTGGCTTGTGACCAAAGCGGATAGGTTGAACCTAAATCAGCTGTGGGTTCAAGCGCCATCAAAACAATGAGCGCGCATTGATCGTCTTCGCAAGTCACTGAATCTTGCACTAAACGCATTGAAAAAGTGTAAGGTAATGGCGGGTTTACAGGGTAGTCACGCGCCAAGTGCCCGGTATTTTTTAATGCTGGCAACGATTGAGGCAATTTAACTTGAGTAAGATCGATTTTGCCTTGTGTCAGCTGAATTTGATTGCGCGCATCAAGAACGGCATTGTCCATCGCTTGTTTGACACCCCAAAGCCAGGCGCTGGTTGCCTCGGCCGCGCTTTCTTGAGCCTGATTCACCCATGCATTGACACCCCACACCGCAATGGCTGTGGTTATCACCCATGCAATCAACACTTCGAATAATGCATACCCCTGCGAAGATATTTGACTTTGCATCACTAAATTAACGAATAATAAAAGTAAAAGTATTGCGATCTCCGCGTGCGCATTGCGCGTCAGCCAAGAGCGGCTGATAATATCGGGGCGGTTCAACTGAAGTGTTTTTAACCTCTACTGCACCTGACTGACCTGCTACCGTTAC
>DITR01000096.1:0-1214 GCA_002422175.1 Alcaligenaceae bacterium UBA6179 | reverse complement strand
ACTGTGGCCTGAGCGCCCTGCCCAGTTACCGCGACAATTGAAGAATCACGTAAAGCGTTTGCTAACACAGCGTTACTGAGCCCTGCATAGGGCGTCGCACCCAACCCAATTGAAGCCACTTTTAATCTTGAAATAACGCGTTGCATTTCACCCGCAAGCTGGGGCACTTTATTTTCAATGACATAACCTTGTATAGCCGGAATACCAATAATTGATAGCAAAATCATGATCGCCGTCACAATTGAAACTTCAACTAAAGAAAACCCACCTTGGTCGACACGCATCATACATAACACTCCTTTAAAAACGGTTGAAAACTAAAAAGACGAGTAGTGCATCAATAAAGCCTGCCTCAACTCTTCAATCACTAAGACATGCCAGTAACCCACCCCCATCACAGCAGCCAGACTCATTGACAAAAGTAGCCATCGCCATCGCCAAGCGCTAGATTCAATATCACTTGAAATTTTGGTGCGAATCGTTTCACATGTCATCTGCAAGCCTTGATTCAAGCCACGCGCTTGCACCAAATCAACAAACAACCACCAAGCCTCTTGACCCAAAAGACCCGTGTTCATGGCTTCGACTGGATCAATACCAATATCCATTTGGTAAACCATGCGTTCAAAGTGTCCTTTCATCCAGGGGTTGGCATCTTCATATTGTTGCAACAGCACGTCACGTAATGAAACGCCACGCTGTAAGCCCGCACTGAGCAACATAGCGGTCACACTTAAAAAATGAATGGACTGCACATCACGATAAAAGCGCCATAAACCTATTGAATCGAGTCGATATCGCCACGGTTGACGCATTTGACCCAATGAATAGCAAACGCCCAGGGTGATTGAGATAAACACAACCACGCCCAACCATCCAAGGCGATGCAAGACACTGACCCAATCATTGAGTGCTAGCGTGGCAACACCAAAATACTCAAATGGCACAACCGAAAAAGCTTTTAAAAGATGTGGCAAGGTGTAAAGCGGAAAAACACCGCACACCATTGCAGCCATTGCACACGCCACAAACCCCGACGCACTAATACTTAGAAATGTTCGCTTGGCACGTTGCATCACATTTAAGTGAGTCGACAACTGTCTAAAGCATGAAGCTAATGCAGCATGACCCGAAACTTGCCCCATTTGCACAACTAGCCGCTCATGCTTGGGCACACTGCCTCGCCACGTTTCACTTAAGTCACCCCCTGAGCG
>DITR01000137.1:2023-3188 GCA_002422175.1 Alcaligenaceae bacterium UBA6179 | reverse complement strand
TGTGGTGTGTTACCCCTCAACAAGATCAAGCGGCCACGCTCAGGTCTGTAGAGTGCGCCCTTGATGAGATCTCTAAAGCGCTGGCGCAAGGCCAATATGTCGTGGCTGCTTTTGCCTATGAATTAGGGTACCTTTTGCATCGCATATCGCCCAAACCGATTACTAAAGGTTTGGAATACGGCGCTCACCCCTTAGTTTTGGCATGGTCTTTTGACCATTACGAGTCTCTGTCTAAAGATCAAGTTGATGATTATTTAAAGCAAGCGTTGCGCAAATTAACGCTCGCACCTAACACAACAAGTGTGGCGGGCATTGCCCACATTAAAAACTCAATTACCGAAGAACAATTTGCGGCTGATCTTCAAACCATTCAAGAATACATTCGTAACGGCGATGCCTATCAGATCAATCATACCTATCGCGTAACGGGGCAAGCCTATGGTGAGCCCCTTGCACTCTACATGCGCTTACGCGATCGTCAACCAGGACGTTACGGCGCTTTTATTGAAGACGGCACAAACTATATTCTTTCTCAGTCACCTGAACTATTTATTGAATGTCGCAACAATACGTTAAAAGCCATGCCGATGAAAGGCACAGCTAGCGCCATTGATTCGTCACCAGACCAACTGGCTGACGACCCTAAAAATCAAGCCGAAAATGTCATGATTGTCGACTTACTCAGAAATGACTTAAGTCAGTTGGCAGTTCTGGGTAGCGTGAAGGTGCCTCATTTATTTGATGTTGCAAGGTATGGCGAAGTATTACAAATGACCTCAACGGTTGAAGCAACAGCAAAGCCCGGCCTTTGTTTAATTGATGTGTTGACGGCTATTTTCCCATGCGGCTCGGTAACTGGCGCACCTAAAAAAAGAAGCATGGAAATCATTCAAGAACTTGAGGCAACTGAACGTGGGTTTTATTGTGGCGCTTTAGGATGGCTTGACCCCAATGGTGATTTTGCCTTGAGCGTTCCCATTCGTACTGTAGCGCTTCAAAAAAATCCATCAACCCTAGCATCAACCTTCACCCTAGGTATTGGTGCTGGCATTACGTATGGCTCTAATATTGATCAAGAATGGCAAGAATGTAATCTTAAGGCTGAGTTTTTAACCGCCCTGCCAAGCGCGACAGATTTATTTGAAACAATTCTGATTAAAAATCG
>DITR01000137.1:946-2012 GCA_002422175.1 Alcaligenaceae bacterium UBA6179 | reverse complement strand
TGAACCTTGCTAGCGATGGCACCCTAAGCTACCAGATTGCAAAACTCAACCCATTAACCAAAAAAGTGAAAATATTTTGGGCAAGCGATTTATTTGATCAGCCGGCTCAAGCGCGTATGCACTCAGGCAACATTTTATTGCAGCATAAAGTCAGTCATCGCGAGCTTTATGACCGAGCTTGGCAACTGGCCGTTTCGCGTGGCGGCTTTGATGCGCTGTTTACGAATGAACAGGGCTTTGTCACCGAAGGTGGCAGGTCAAGTGTTTTTATCAAACCAAAAGGGTCACAAGAATGGTTAACGCCCCCACTTTGTGCGGGGGTCTTGCCAGGCGTGATGCGATCGATCATTTTAAAAGACCCGAAATGGAATGCCCGCGAAGCCAATTTAAGTCTTGAAGACCTTGTCAACGCAGAAGAAATCATGCTGAGTAATGCCCTCAGAGGTACGATTTCTGCTTATTTCTAGATTATCTTTTTCGCAACAAAAATATTGAGCAGATCTCTCACCATCGGGGGGGCTGCCAAAACCACAAGAAATATGGCAATTGGCACGGTCGTAAAGTAACCGAAATGCTTGAAAGATAAGGCACCCAGAACCCCACCAATTAAAAAATTGATAAAAATCATTGTTAAAGCTTTGAGTTTTTGTCTATTAGCGCGAACATTTTCTTCCACAGCAATATGCTTGTTATTATTCCAATAAAATAGACGACCTAGCTCTATACCAATATCAGTCACAACACCTGTCATATGGGTCGTTCTTATCTCAGCACGAGAAACTTTTGTCATGATTGCGTTTTGCAGCCCCATGATGAAACAAAGTAGCAATACAGTGGTTGGAACAAAAATCTCTACCAACACATTTAAGTTCGCGCCTAAGAGACCAAAGAAAAGCAACAAAACAGCTTCAAGTGCTAAAGAAAATGCATATTCACTATGTAACTTACGGCGTCGTGTCCAATTAATAAATAATGAAGTGGTTGTGGCCCCCGCGATAAAGCATAGCAATGCTGCAAACCCTATCAACACAACTTTGAAATCACTCAAAATGAAATCATCTGCCAT
>DITR01000137.1:0-932 GCA_002422175.1 Alcaligenaceae bacterium UBA6179 | reverse complement strand
GTCAGTCTCAAATAAAAAGATAAAAACATGTCACTCCATTTTGTGAACAACTAGATGATAAGGGTTCCAAACGCAGTGAGTATAAAAAACAGAACATGAAATGATGGCTTTTCAATTACTTGAGAAATGAGAGCACTCAAGTCACTACATTAACGCATCGGTTAAAATTATTTTGTCATTGGGGAGTAGCCGCTCTTTTTATTTAAGAGGCTTGCGTCAACATACTTGACTATCTAGTCATGGCGTAAGCGGTTCATAAGCTTGGCAAGACCTTTGATCACTTCGCCTCCGCATTGGCCGGGGAAGCGTTGGGATCAATCGTCTTAAAGCCGGCCTCGGAACTCATGATGGAAGCTTTTCTTGTATCGACCGGTGTTGTTGCGCTTGCAGAAATCGGTGATAAAACCCAATTGCTCGCTTTTATCTTAGCTGCACGTTTTAAAAAACCAATTCCAATTATTGCTGGCATTTTATGTGCCACTCTTTTGAATCATGGCTTAGCAGGTGCCTTAGGCGCTTGGATCACAACAGCAATTAGCCCAGAAATTTTGCGGTGGGGTCTTGGGGCATCGTTTATTGGGATGGCCATTTGGACAATGATTCCCGACAAAATCGAAGAAGAAGAAATACAGATTGCCAAAAGGTTCGGTATTTTTGGCGCAACACTGATCACGTTCTTTCTAGCTGAAATGGGTGACAAAACGCAGATCGCTACTGTCGCTATGGCTGCCCACTATTCAAGCCCATTTTGGGTTGTTATTGGAACAACGCTAGGTATGCTAATTGCAGACGTGCCCGCAGTTTTCCTCGGAGACAAGCTTGCAAATAAGATCCCGATGAGATTGGTGCACACCATTGCGGCTGGTATTTTTGCCGTGTTGGGCATTGCAACATTGTTAGGTGCAGGGGCTCAATTAGGCTTTTAGGCGTCA
>DITR01000028.1 GCA_002422175.1 Alcaligenaceae bacterium UBA6179 | reverse complement strand
GGAAGCGTTAAAGTCACCGATACCATGGTGATTGAGCGTTATTCTCACGTCATGCACTTGGTATCAAATGTGACAGGGCGATTATCCCCTGACATGACCAATATGGATGTACTACGTGCGACATTTCCGGCTGGCACACTAACCGGTGCACCAAAAGTACGCGCCATGGAAATGATTGACGAACTTGAACCGGTTCGTCGCGGTATTTATGGCGGCGCTGCAGGCTATCTTAGCTACGGTGGTGAGATGGATGTCGCCATCGCAATTCGAACCGGTATTATTAAAGACGGTATGCTTTATGTGCAAGCAGCAGCCGGCATTGTTGCTGACTCTGACCCTGAAAAAGAATGGCTTGAAACAGAGGCCAAAGCACGCGCTGTTTTGCGTGCTGCCGAACAAGTGCAAAGCGGCCTTGATGACCCCATTTAAATACCGTTAGCTTCAATAAAGACCTGACCTGACATGAAGCATTTTAGCAATCGAGGGTTATTTGGCTTTGCCCAACAAATGAATGATGGCTGAAAAATCAAGGCTACCATGGCCTTGATTGCTAAAGGTTTGGTAGAGTTGCTGCGCCAACGCGCCCATCGGTACAGCTTGCTTAACACTTTGAGCTGCGGCAGTGGCCAAACCCACATCTTTAAGCATGAGATCTGCCCCGAAGCCACCCGTATAGCCACGTGCTGCGGGCGCGGTATCAACCACACCCGGGTATGGGTTATAAACCTCAGCGCTCCAGCAACGGCCACTTGATGTGTTGATAATACCCGCTAAAATTTTAGGGTCCATACCGAGTGCAACGCCAAGCGACATGGCCTCTGCAGTTCCAATCATTGAAATGGCTAACAACATGTTATTAGCCACTTTAGCAACTTGACCGTTACCGCTGCCACCGCAATGCACAATATTTTTACCCATAGCTTTCAAGACGGGTTTGGCTTGTTCGAACGCAGCTTCATCGCCCCCAACCATGAAAGTTAGCGTGCCCGCCTGCGCCCCGCCCGTGCCACCAGAAACCGGGGCATCTAGCATGTTGCAACCTTTCTCGAAGGCCACCTGAGCGACTTCGCGAGCGGTTTGTGGGTCAATTGTTGAGGCGTCTATCAACAAGCAGGGTGTTATCAAGTTTGCAAGCAAACCTGAGTCGCCTAGATAAACAGAACGAACATGTTGTGGCTCGGGTAGCATCGTCATGATGACATCAAGCGACTGATTAGTTTGTGAACTGGAATCACCACCTTGCGCCAAACTTTTAATGCTAGGCGCAACAGTTACTTTATCAGGGTACTGCGTGAGTAAGGCTTGGACGGATTTCTCGACTACATCAAACACAACTAAATAGTGACCAGCCTGAATGAGATTGCTCGCCATCGGCAAACCCATGTTACCCAACCCTATAAAACCAATACGCATGATGAGCTTCCCCTTTATGCCACAAACCATTCAACCCACGCGGGAATGAAAGCCTTTAAAGCAATACACGCAAGGCCTTCTTCCTTTTTATTTATTTGTAAAAACGGGCGGTCTTTTTTCTGTGAAAGCTGACATACCCTCTTTTTGGTCTGCTGTTGCGAACGTTGAGTGAAATAAACGACGTTCAAAATGCACACCTTCATGCAAGGTTGTCTCATAGGCTAAGTTGACAGCCTCTTTGGCCATCATCAACATAGGTAATGAAAAGCTCGCCATTTTATTTGCGGTTGCCATGGCATCTTCAAGCAGCTTATCAGCGGGCACCACGCGCGTCACTAAACCGCTGCGTTCGGCTTCTTGAGCGTCCATCATGCGGCCGGTTAAAACCATTTCCATCGCTTTTGATTTTCCGACAAAACGGGTAAGACGTTGTGACCCACCTGCGCCAGGAATGGTACCAATCGTGATTTCAGGTTGACCAAATTTTGCATTGTCAGCTGCAATGATAAAGTCACACATCATGGCCAATTCACAACCACCCCCTAAAGCGTAACCAGCAACGGCAGCAATAATGGGCTTGCGACAAGTGGCGACACGTTCCCATGTTTTAGTGATGAATTCTGCTTTGTAGACATCCATATATGACCAGTCTTTCATGGCTTTAATATCTGCACCTGCCGCAAACGCCTTTTCACTTCCAGTCAAAACAATCGCAGCGATATTGTCATCGGCTTCTAGTTGGTTTAATGCATGCATGAGTTCAACGGTTAATTCAGGACTTAATGCATTAAGTGCTTTGGGGCGATTTAACGTAATCAAACCCACTTTGCCACGCGTTTCAAACAAAATATTTTCATAAGTCATTTTCTAAATGCTCCGTTTTGATTAAATTAAATGCCGCGATAATATAACGGCGTTAGGTTGAACCTATTTACTTCAAACCCATGCAGGTAGCTTATAAAGATGTTGGCGCCTGCGCTGGCTGCTTAGCTCTTTATTATCATCCTAAAGTTGATTAAATGGGGTGTGAAATTCATGACATAGGGCTTCCCCTTAATATTGGCAGTTACCTGGCCCTACTGACTTGCCAAAAATGCTTTACCGGCTCTGGAATGATTGGGGCGATTAATAGCTTGAGTAATAAATTCGCCAATGCGGGCGACTTCCTCAAACTTTACGCCGGTCTCAATACCCAAACCCGTCAAAAGGTACACCACGTCTTCGGTCGCTACATTACCGGTTGCACCTTTGGCATAAGGACAGCCGCCTAGCCCAGCGATAGATGAATGAAAAATGCTGATACCCATTTCAAGTGCGGCATAAATATTGACTAAGGCTTGCCCATATGTGTCATGAAAGTGACCTGAAAATTGTGCGTCTGGCAACGTTGCTTGCAGTGTTGCAAACAGGGTTTTGACACGACCTGCTGTACCCACACCAATCGTGTCAGCAATATCAATTTCATCACATCCTAAGTCGACCATTTTTCGGGCAACATAAAGAACCTGGCTAGGCGTTACCTCACCTTGATAGGGGCAACCCAAAGAGCAGGGTATGCTGCCGCGCAACCGAATGCCATCACGTTTTGCCGCCCATGCAACAGGCTCAAAGCGGGCTATTGACTCATCAATACTGCAATTGATATTTTTTTGTGCAAACGCTTCAGATGCTGAAGAAAAAATGACCACTTCATTGGCTCCCGCTAATAGTGCTTTTTCATAGCCTTGCATATTGGGAACCAAAACAGAATATAGGGTGCCAGCGCGACGTTCAATGCCCGCCATGACGACCTCGCTACCTGCCATTTGCGGCACCCACTTAGGCGAAACAAAAGCAGCGGCTTCAATATTTGCTAAACCCGCTCGTGTGAGACGATTAACCAGTTCAATTTTGATATCGTTGGCGACAAAGTCTTTTTCATTTTGCAAGCCATCACGTGGGCCCACTTCTACGAGCTTAACTTTTTTAGGTATCAGATTTGCATTCATGTTGATTTAACGGTAGTGACGATAAATACGAGCAAAGGGCAAGCTGAGCCCGCGTTGACCTAACTGTAACTGAATGATGACGACTGCATCTGAATGCTGAAGACTTAATGGGGTATCACTCATGAGGCGCTAAGCACTGTTAAAATCGGTTACCCTTTCGTGAGAAAAAGGCAAAACCGGAAGATGCGCCATGTTACTAATGATCGATAATTACGATTCGTTTACTTACAATCTAGTGCAGTATTTTGGTGAGTTGGGTGCCAACGTTCAGGTTCACCGTAACGACCAAATCACGCTCGATCAAATTGACGCGCTTGCGCCTGACTTGATCTGCATTTCACCAGGCCCCTGCTCACCTGCAGAAGCTGGGGTGTCAATAGATGTCATTAAGCACTACGCTGGCAAAGTGCCTATTTTGGGTGTGTGCCTTGGGCATCAAGCCATTGGTGCCGCATTTGGTGGCCATATTGTGCGCGCTAAAGAAATTATGCACGGCAAAACGTCGCCCATTACACATCAACAGTCTGATGTATTCGCAGGTTTGCCTTCGCCTTTTATCGTGACCCGCTACCATTCTTTAGCGATTGAGCGCGCGACGCTGCCCGAATCATTAATCATCACCGCTCAAACACCTGACGGTGAAATTATGGGCGTGCGGCATCGCCAATTTCCTATTTACGGTGTGCAATTTCACCCTGAATCAGTGCTGAGTGAGCACGGCCACGCTTTATTAAACAATTTTTTAACGATGAACCACCACAATCAAGAACAGGCTTTTGTATGATTACGCCCTCACAAGCCCTTTCACGTTGTATTGAGCATCGCGAAATTTTTCATGATGAAATGCTACACCTCATGCGTATGCTGATGCGTGGCGACATGTCGCCCACACTTGCTGCCGCTTTACTCATGGGTTTAAGAGTTAAAAAAGAAACTGTCGGTGAAATCACCGCAGCAGCAATCGTGATGCGCGAGTTTGCGACGCCCGTGGTGACGCCTAATCCACAAGACTTACTTGATATGTGTGGCACGGGTGGCGATGGAAGTAGCACTTTTAATATTTCAACCACAGCTATGTTTGTTGCCGCTGCAGCTGGGGTGCCCATTGCTAAGCATGGCGGTCGCAGCGCATCGTCACCCAGTGGCAGCGTTGACATCATCGAAGCGCTGGGTGCACGTATTGACCTCACCCCCGAACAAATTGCTGAGTGTATTGCGCAAACAGGTATTGGGTTTA
>DITR01000033.1:14953-28825 GCA_002422175.1 Alcaligenaceae bacterium UBA6179 | reverse complement strand
CGACCGCCAACAGCGGCGTCAGTTCGGGTCGCATAATAATTTCTGCAACAACTTGATTGCTTTGTATGTCATCGACCAAAAGCGGATAAGGGTCAGCCTCTGCCATACCAAGTGATGTTGCATTCACAATCACGTCATACCCAATGGGGCTGGCTGTCGCTAATGTCATTTTGACATTTGGATAAATTTTGCTCAAACGAGCAAACATATCTTCAACTTTAGATTTTGTGCGGTTGTACACAGCCAACTCTTGAACACCCGATTCACATAGCGAGAACGCAATGGCATTTGCCGCACCACCCGCACCCACTAAATAGACTTTTTTGCCATGCGTTTCAATATCATGATGCTTCAGCCCCGTCACAAAACCTTTACCATCTAAAATATCGCCGATCAACCTACCTTCGCTGGTACGCCGGATGATGTTTACCGCTCCCACCAACTGTGCAGCCTGTGAAACCTCATCACAAAGATGAATAATGGTTGTTTTATGGGGAACCGTCACAACGATTCCGCCCAAATTGATCATGCCACGCAACCCCTCAACCAGCGACTTCAGTCCTGACGCGGGAACATGCATAGGTACTAAAACACCGTCGACATCATTTTCTGACATCCATGTATTAATCGTTTGTGGTGTTTTGACCTGCATAATTGGGTCAGCCACAATGCCGTATAGTTTGGTCTTACCTGTGATTTCAATCATTTCTTTTTGACTTACCTATTGTTAGTTTAAATACGCGTTTTCAGAATAGATTATAGTGGTATTACCAGTTTATATCGTGGACTTACCAGAACAATAAGTACTTACCCTATCGCGCGACAATATCTGCATAACTTCGACTTAATTGCTTATCATTACAAAAATGTAATTTTTTAAATAACGTTAAATAAATGTCATGACTAAACAACCTACTGAATCACTTCATCGACCCGATGAAATCGCACAAAAAATTGAAAAATTGATTCAACAAAATAAACTCGTGCCCGATGATCGTCTACCCAGTGAACGTGATCTGTGTGAACAGTTCTCTGTCAGTCGGCCCGTCGTACGTGAAGCGCTCTCAAGCCTGAAATCTAAAGGTTTGGTTTCTATTCGACGAGGGGTGGGGGTATTTGTAAAAGCACGCGACACGCGGGAAGAATTCAAAATACAAGCTATTGAGATTGATGAAAAATTTGCCATTTCACAAGTCATGGAATTGATCTCAACGGTAGAGGTTGCCGCAACACGTCTAGCTGCATCTCGTCGAACAAATGACGACATAAAAAAAATTCGCCGATGCTTATTAGGCATGGAATACGCCATTGCCAGCGACCGCTTGGGCGATGAAGAAGATTTTGAATTCCACCAAGCCATTGTTGTAGCCACCCATAACCCTTATTTTGAAACGCTTAGCCAACATTTAGAGCATACGGCTCGAAAAATGATTCGGCACTTAAGAAGCAACACAAAGACAAGACACATCAACTTAATTGAGGCGGTGCAGGCTGAACACCAAGCAATCTACAACGCTATTTTGGTGGGAGACCCCATCGCAGCAGAAATTGCTGCGCGTACTCACCTAGATAATGCAGAAAAACGGCTTGTTAAATATCTAAAAGCCTAAGCCACATTAAGTCATCAACCAACCCCCTGCGACATCTACTGTTTGACCTGTTACAAAACGGCTTTCTTTGGAAGTCAGAAAACAAGCCATTTCAGCGACATCTTCAGGTTCGCCAAATTTGCGAAGTGCTGTTTGCGCAAGGATGGCGTCGTTAGTTGCTTGGTTTGCCGTTAGCATCAATGGTGTTTTGATTCTTCCAGGTGCGATGGCATTAACGGTTATGCCATAGGGGCCTAACTCAGCAGCCAAGTCACGCGTAAAACCAATCAACGCCGCTTTGGTGGTGCCATAGTGAGCGCCCGTAAAGGGTACAAAAAACTTGGCAGCGACCGAAGACATATTCACAATGCCACCCAATCGATTGTGAACCATTGATGGAGTTACTAACCTTGACCAATTAAACGCACCATTCAAATTCACACCAACAACGTGCATCCATTCTTCTGGGTCCATTTCCCAAAAGTGGGCTGGTTCACCGTTTTTTTTGGGTGAAATGCCGGCATTGTTTATAAGTATGTCGACTGTTCCGCCTAAAGATGCCGTGAGATCACTTAGTGCCTTCTCGCACTGAACATAATTAGATACATCAACAACAGACCAAGCCACTTGCCCACCGAGTGCCTCAAGCGCTTTGGCATGGGCTACCAACGCTGCTTCATTCACATCAACCAAAGCAAGTTTCGCCCCCTCTTGTGCATACTGTTTAGAAATGCTGGCGCCGATTCCGTTCGCTGCGCCCGTAACCAGCACGATGCGATCATGGTGACGATGAGGTGTCATGGATTTTATATTCCTAGATAAGCTTTTCTGATTTGTGGGTTCTCAAGCAGCTCTTTTCCGGTTCCCGTTAACGTCACCTCACCGTTTTCAAGTACATACCCACGATTTGCAATTTTGAGTGTATGAACAATATTTTGCTCAACGATCAATACCGTCATACCCAAACTAACAATACGATCAATCACGTCAAATACCTGAGAGACCAAAAGCGGGGACAAACCCAAAGAGGGTTCATCAAACATCAGCATTGCAGGGTTAGACATCAGCCCCCGTGCAATCGCGACCATCTGCTGCTCGCCGCCAGACAAGCTACCGGCTTGTTGCGTTAAGCGCTCTCGAACACGTGGAAAAATTTCAAGCACTTCTTCCAGCCGCTGTGCTGCGACGCCACGGGCTGATTTTTTAAATGCACCCATCAGCAAATTGTCTTTTACAGAAATATAAGGGAATAATTGCCGCCCTTCTGGCACCATAGTAATACCCACATTCACGATCTGGTCTGACCTCAAGCCATTGATTGGCTTGCCTTCAAACTCTATCTTGCCAGCTGTCGGCTTAATAATGCCGCAGATCGTACGCAGGGTAGTTGTCTTACCCGCACCGTTTGCACCCACAATCGTCACCACTTCACCACGATTGACCTCAAGGGTAACATTGCGAATAATTTCAGTTCCCCCATAACCGGCTGAGACGCCTTCCAACTTAAGCATGTGTGTATTCCTTACCTAGATAGGCTTCAATTACGCGGGGGTCATTCACGACCTCTCGCGGCGCACCCTCTTTGAGGACGCTACCCGAGTTGATAACCACCACGCGATCAGAAAGCTCCATGACCGCCTGCATAATATGTTCAATCATCAGAACTGAAACCCCCGAGTCGCGCACACGCAAAATAATTTCAATGGCTTTAGATACGTCAGCTGGGTTCAAGCCTGCCAGCACTTCATCAAGTAATAAAACACGTGGCTTAGTGGCCAGTGCACGAGCCATCTCTAGACGTTTCATACCCCCCACCGTTAAGTTTTTAGCCCGTGTATCAAGCATTGGAGTGAGGTCAGTGAGTTGCGCAACCTGACGCGCAATTTTGGCCGCCTCTGAGGGCACCCGTGTATTCATGAAAGCGCCCAACATAATGTTTTCAAGCACGGTCAAATCAGCAAAGGGCTGCGCAATTTGAAATGTACGCCCGATGCCCGCATGAACAAACTCAACCGGGTTACTCGGTGATACCCAGCTGCCATTAGCCAAGCGCACTTTAATCTCACCACTATTAGGTCTAAGAAAACCTGACAACTGATTAAACACTGTGGTTTTACCGGCTCCATTTGGTCCAATTACACCCAGAATTTCACCCTCTTGAAGAGACAAAGACACATTATTTGTGGCATGTAGACCGCCAAAATAAAGATTCAAATCATTAGCAACCAAAATAGGCTCACCTTTAGTGGGTGAGGCAGTCACTTTGAGCATCGTGTTCATTTCAACAGGGGGTGGTGCTTGACGTTTACCACCGGGTAACGCATCGATCCAACGCGCGAATGTCGGGCCAAAACGTCCTACCAAACCTTTTGGAATGGTGAGCACCACAATGACCAGCACAACGCCATAAACAAGACCATGAAAACCATTTCCATAACCCGATAACCAACCACGGGCAAGCTCTGCAACGGGAAGCACGAGTACTGTACCCACAAGCGGTCCGAATACCGTTCCAAGACCACCAATTAAAGCAAACATGGCAATTTGAATAGACAACTCAAGCGAAAATGCAGACGCAGGGTCAATAAACCCAAGGTACATGCCATGAAAGCTACCCACTGCGCTGGTGAGCGCTGCTGAGATCATAACGGCTATCAACTTCACTTTTACAGCGCTGACACCCACTGCTAAAGCAGCATCTTCTCTTTCTCGCACAGCGACCAGGTAATAACCTAAGCGAGAGTTTTTAATTATTTGAGATGCAATTAACGTCACCAACAGAAAGCCAAAAGCGATGAGTAGATAGATCCATTTTTCTCTTACCATCATCCACTCTAGGCCCATCTTCAGTGGTGGGGCCAGGCCTGCGGCACCGCCGGTAAAGCCAGTTTGATTGATAGCGACCAAACGTACAACCTCTAGCACTGCAATGGTGGCTAATGCAAAGAATGGTCCGCGCAACCGAAAACACGGGTAACTAATAATCGCTGAAACCAATGTTGCAATGACCATGCCCACAAACATCCCTATCCAGGGCGAAATACCGTAACGCATCATCAATAAAACGGCTGAATACGAACCGATACCATAGAAGACAGCATGGCCAAGAGACAACTGGCCTGCGAAGCCACCGACAATGTTCCAAGCAGTCGATAAAGCAGCGAAGATACAAAGTAAAACAAAGATATGGTAGATGAAAGATGAACCTGACAGCACAGGCACTACAAGCAGTAGCGACAAGGCAATGAGGGTGACATAAACTCGAGGGTGAAAGATATTCATTAGCGTTGCAACTCTATTCTGAACCACGGCCCAGGCCTAGTAGGCCAGTGGGGCGAATAACCAAGATACCAATAAAAATCAGGAAGTAAACAACCTCCTTCAAATCAGGCGCAATGTAATAACCCGCAAGACTATCTACTAAACCGATAATCATCGAGCCCAGAAAGGCACCGCTTAAACTACCTAAACCGCCCAATACCACGATCACAAAAGCGGTGAGTACGAAAAAACTCCCTACCGTGGGAAACACAGGGTATTGCGGAATCAGTAAACCTGAAGCAAGTCCCAAACAAGCGCAACCCAAACCAAAAGCAAAAATGTAGATGCGTTCAACATTTACGCCCATCAGTTGTGCGGCATAACGATGTTGGGCGGTCGCCCGAACAGCGCGGCCTAAATATGTATTTTTAAGAAACATATGAAGCGAAACCATCAATACAATTGAGACGCAGAAGGTAATCAGTTGCCCCGACACAATGGTTAGAAAACCCAACTTGATCGAACTAGAACTGAAATCGTTCAACTTGACAGAAAATACGTCTGCACCGAAAACCAACAATGCCAAATTAAGCAAGGCAGTTGATATACCCACTGTTGCAAATATTTGAATGTGCGGATCGGCTGAGAGCAAAGGCTGAATGATGAAGCGCTGCATCATTGCACCTAAAATAAACAAAATCACAATGGCCGGTAAAACTGCCACGTAAGGGTGCATGCCTGAATACTGGTAAATCAGATAGACCGCGTACATGCCGATCATTAGAAATTCGCCATGTGCAAAATTCACCACACGGACAATACCAAAAATGAGCGTTAAGCCCACACTAATAATGGCTAAAGTGCCGCCGAGCAGCAGGCCATTAACCAAGAGTTGAATAAAAATTTCCATTGCGATCCTATCTACTAGGCAAAATAATGGAGGGACATCAGTCCCTCCATACGTGATACAAAATTACTTACCGACTTGACCGACAACTGGCGCAGCCACTGCAGCCTCAGGCGGGTAAACGGTGGTCAACTTACCATCAAGCCACTGCATAACCGAAGGCAAGCCACGGGTGTTTTGACCACTTGCATCAAACTTTGCACCCCAACCTGTTGCGCTTTGACCCATTGGAACATCTAGAGCCAACACTGCTTTACGAATTTTTTGAGGATCCATTGAGCCGGCACTTTGAATGGCGTCAAAGAAAATAAGTGCGCCGGCATAATTGGCCAAACTGTGACCCGAACGTGGTGGTATGCCGTACTTCGCTTCATATGCTTTAACAAAGGCACCCAAGCCTGGCGCACCGGCCTCGTTCGTCAAGTACTGGGTAAAGTCAATGTCAAACACGCCATGCATACCATCAGCACCAACGGCAGTCACGGTATCTTGAGTCGAATAGCCACCACCCGCACCAATCACTGCTTTTGGCTTGAAATCAGCCTCTTTCATTTGGCGGAAAAACAACACCGTATCGTTTTGGTAAGACGTCTGCAGAACCACATCAACTTTTGAACCCTTCAATCGCAGAATCAATGATGAGAGATCAACAGCCTTAGCCGAATAAGGAAGAACTTCGACAACATTTAAGCCTGCCTTTTTTGCGCCTTCAATTTGATACTTAGCCACGGTCGTACCGTAGAGTGCATCTTCGTGAATAATTGCAATACGCAAATCTGAAGGCTTAACATTTAAACCTGGGGCGATAATTTCATTGATAACGTCAACTGTTCTGTCAGCAAAACCCTTAGATGTCGGGTTTGAGCGAAATAACAATTCATAACCACGCTCAGTGATCGGGTCGGAAATTGCGCCCAATTCAAAGTATGGAACACCTTCTTTTTCACTGACTTGTGTGGCTGCAAAAGAAATAGACGAGGCATAGCTACCAAAAATAGCTTGAACTTTATCTACAGAAATTAAGCGGCGCGCAGAACCAACAGCCTGGTTGGCATCCACTGCATCAGACTTAAATACTTCGATTTTTGTGCCTAACAAACCACCCGCTGCATTGCGTTTTTCAACAGCGAGTTCAAAACCTCGAAAGCTTTCATCTCCGAGCAGGGCGAGGCCACCACTAAATGGGTAGAGCGCACCGAAACGCAAGGGGCTTTGGGCGCTTGCAACACTTGCAACACCCGTCACACCCACAAGCGCTAAAGTTATAGCGCCAATTAATTTTTTAATCTTCATTTTGTCTCCACAAAAAGTGTTCTGGTATTACCAGTATAAATAGAAGTAAGACCAATTCTTATCAGTAATTACCCTTGTTCATAGAAAATATAAGGTGATATCTCTAAATTTTTGATTTGAATTTCGTTTTTAACAGGCCACTGTATGTTGCGCGTATGAGAAGACAAATGGGTGTTTAAAGTATTTTTAAATATGCTTATCAAAATATTTGCGATAATGAACCTATAAGCCCTGAGCTCAGACTTTTGGTTAAACTCACTAAATCTTGTTTAGCTCTATTCCATTTGTCATTATTTTGGTTGCCACGTCACAATGAACACCCCTTTTGAATTACCTGCATCAGCATTTAAAGCTTATGACATACGAGGAAAAGTACCCTCGATCTTAAATGAAGAGTTTGCAATCAGATTGGGGCGCAGTTTAGCAATGCGTGCACGTGCTGCAGGGGTTAAGCAAATGGTTGTCGGGCGAGATGGACGGCATAGCAGCCCCATGTTGGCACAAGCCCTGCAGCGGGGTATGCGTGAAGCCGGTGTAGACACCATAGATTTGGGTGAAGTGCCCACCCCTTTGGTTTACTTTGCTGCGCATACCCTGGGTACTGGCTCAGGGGTTGCCGTGACGGGTAGTCATAACCCACCTGAATACAACGGCTTTAAAATGATGATGGCTGGCGGCACCCTACATGGTGAAGACATCACCTCATTAAGGGCTGAAATGTCTAAGCCCCTCGCATTGCCCACGCAACCGGGTCAAACGACCGCTTTTGATGTTGTCACCCCCTATTTAAAATATGTTTTAAAAGACATTCAGCTGGCGCGGCCATTGAAAATAGCAATTGACTGCGGAAATGGTGTTGCAGGTGCTATAGCCCCTCAGTTTTTTGAAGCATTGGGTTGTGAAGTCATTCCATTGTTTTGTGAGGTTGATGGCAACTTCCCCAACCATCACCCTGATCCAGCAGACCCACACAATTTACAAGACCTCATTGCCTGCGTAAAAACCAATCAATGCGATGTGGGACTGGCCTTTGATGGTGATGGTGATCGATTGGGTGTCGTGACACAAAACGGTGAAATCATCTGGCCCGATCGCCAAATGATTTTATTTGCCCGCGATGTCCTGTCACGTAACCCTGGCCAAACCATTATTTTTGATGTGAAATGTAGCCGCCAATTAGCCGTTGCCATTCGAGAAGCGGGCGGTCAACCCCTGATGTGGCGTACCGGTCATTCTTTGGTGAAAGCCAAACTCGCCGAAACAGGCGCACCGCTTGCTGGTGAGATGAGCGGTCACATTTTCTTTAAAGAACGGTGGTTCGGTTTCGATGATGGCTTGTACACCGCCGCACGTCTGTTAGAGATCTTAGCTCGTCACGACAACCCCTCAGCCGTACTAGAAGGCTTGCCAAATGCTTATTCAACGCCAGAGCTCAAGCTTGAAATGCAAGAGGGTGAACCTTTTGAATTAATCGCCAAACTACAGCGCGAGGGCCGCTTTGAAGGGGCTCAATCAGTCTCAACCATTGATGGGTTACGCGCAGACTATATTGATGGATTTGGCTTGGCGCGCGCCTCAAACACCACGCCTGTTGTTGTTTTACGATTCGAAGGCGACAACCCCGTTGCACTTGAGCGCATTCAAAAAGTCTTTCGTGACAAATTACACGCTCTAGCACCCCAAGCCAAACTTCCTTTTTAAAGTTTTTGACATGCCCTTAAGTTCTTTACCCGTTTGGCAGCAATTTTCAGCAGCAATTCATGCGGCAGACAATCGCGAACAAGATTTGCGTATGATTCACGCAGCTGGTCTAACCGTTGATCTCTCTACGCAACGTCACTCTGAGGCGATGCAGAATGCAGCAGCCGCATTGTTGAAACATCGCCAGTTTGATCAAGCACGTCGCAAACTATTTCAAGGTGATGCCGTAAACTGGACTGAAAATCGCCCTGCCCTACATACTGCATTAAGAGCCGCTCAACCACCCGCTCAAGTCGCCGAATTGGTGCTCAACGAACGGGCACGTATGCAAGCTTTTGTCGAACAAGCCAATACTCAAAATCGTTATCGTAACGTCTTGCATTTAGGTATTGGTGGAAGCGATTGGGGCCCTCGTATGGCTATACGTGCTTTGTCAGGTGTTTCAACGCGTCGCACGCTGAGGTTTGCGGCCAATGTCGATGCACACGCCATTACAACTGCGCTTGATGGCTTAGACCCAAACGACACACTGGTGTTAGTGGCGTCTAAGTCGTTCACCACGATTGAGTCGCTCGCCAATGCACAACGAGTCATCGACTGGATGCTAGCCAGTGGCATCGAACGCCCCCTTGATCAATTTGTAGCCTTGACCGCAAACCCTGAAGCGGCCATCAAGTTTGGCATTGCCAAAAAACATGTTTTTGAATTTTGGGATTGGGTTGGCGGTCGTTATTCACTTTGGTCAGCTATTGGTTTACCTGTAGCCCTGGGGTTAGGCTGGCATGTTTTTGCTGATTTATTAGCTGGCGCCCACGAAATGGACGAACACTTTTTAAATGCACCCGTAGCTGAAAACGCGCCTATTCAAATGGCTATCAGTGGTGTTGCTAACTGTAGCGTCTTAGGCTTTTCCTCTTTGGCAATGTGCCCCTACGATGCCCGACTTACCGACCTAGTACCCTGGCTACAGCAGCTCGAGATGGAGTCGTTGGGTAAGTCGGTGCTACAAGATGGCACCCCACTTGAGGTGGCCAGTAGCCCTGCCATATGGGGTATGCCTGGCACTGACAGCCAACATACATTCTTCCAATGGTTACACCAAGATAAGAAAGGCGCACCTGTTGACTTCGTCATCTGCACAGAACCTGATCATAAACACGCTTATCATCACCGTTTATTGATGGCAAACTGCTTAGCCCAACGCGCTGCTCTTTGGCGAGGCAAGTCATACGATGAAGCATTAGCTGAAAGCACTCAACCCGGTGTTGCACCTGAACAGGCTCAATGGCTCGCAAAACATCGGGTTCATGCCGGTGGCAGGCCCTCTACTTTGATTGTGCTACCTAAACTCGACGCGCGTCGCCTTGGGGCTTTGCTTGCACTGTACGAGCATAAAGTATTCACTCAAGCGGTCATTTGGGGTATTAACCCGTTTGATCAGTGGGGTGTTGAGTTTGGAAAACAACTTGCCAGCCAACTTGAAAAGCAGCTTGCATCGCCTGATGTCGCAACGAACACTAAATTTGATGCCTCAACCCAGCATTGGATTCAGCAATTGACTGGATAAAAAAAACCCAAAGTCGCGAGACTCTGGGTTAAATCCACCAAAGAGGAGGTGGAGGAGACAACGGTTTGGAAAAACATTAAGTGTTCAAACTTAAACGTAATAGGAATATACCGACAGGCAGACTAAGTAAAGCTTGAAATTAATACTAATTACTATCAATTAGTGATACTTACTGTGCCTTGTTTTACTTGTATAAACCCTTACAACCCACGCATTTAAATTAACATTAACGCGCTTTAAGCGAGCGACTCAAAATCCTTATAAATATATTACTTTAATTTTTGTTGCAATGCAAGGTAAAAAAATAATAAAAAATGGCTATGAAAATAAAATTTTTTTTGCAGCGCACCATAATTATGTCGGTTTCGTTATCATCACTGCAAATCGTCACGTCACAAACAAAATCGAACTCATTTTATATTTGATAAGCAGTTTTAGTCATAACTTTAGAAACCAAAGTCATAAGTCGACGAATCGGCTTGGCCATGGCAACCCCACCATGATTTTGAGCCGTTTTACGATGTTTGATTTCATCATCACGCATCTGTACCACAATCGTTCGAGAACGCTGGTCTTGGGCAGGTAGATCAATTAAATGAGCCTCTAAGTGCGCTTCTACCTGCTGCTCAGTTTCAGCCATAAACCCTAAATTACGAGCAACCCCGAGCTGACTTGCGGCCAAACCCATTGCAAACGCACCGGCGTACCAAACAGGGTTAAGGTAACTGGGCCTGCTTTTCAGTTCTTTTAAACGATGCTCACACCAAGCGAGATGGTCCGTTTCTTCTTCTGCCGCTTCACGAAAAATAGCAATTGTGGGCGCACTTTTACAACCCAAGGCTTGCCCCCTATACAAAGCTTGCGCGCACACCTCGCCGACATGATTGACTCGCATCAACCCAGCTGAGTGTTGCTTTTCTGAGTCTGTCAGCACTTGGTCAGCGTCTGCATCACAAGATGCTGCTGGGTAAGGTCGCCCCGCATGAGCGTGGCCTGACAAAACATTTAATGCCACATCAATTTCACCAATCAAGGCATCAAATAAGCCGGTTCTACGGCGAAACGAGGGCGCAACAAAGGGTTGTTTCTTTAACATGACCATATGTTAAAACGTTCTTTAGACTTGTTAATATAAATACTTCATATTTATAGGGAATTTTGGCATGGAATGCACAATTGACTGGGGCGGCCCTGATGGCATGCTATTTGTAGCCAAAACAGGCTCAGGCCACGTATTGGCAATGGATGGTGCACCCGAAGGGGGTGGCAACAACCTTGCACCTCGACCCATGGAAACTGTTTTGGCCGGCACGGGTGCCTGCGCGGCTTACGATGTTGTCTTGATTTTAAAGCGCGGTCGCCATGCCGTTACCCATTGCCAAGTGAAACTGACCGCAGAACGCGCTGACACTGACCCCAAAGTTTTTACGGCAATCAACTTTGGTTTTGTTGTAACGGGTAAAGCCTTATCACACGCCGCTGTTGAGCGAGCCGTTAACCTGTCACACGAAAAATACTGTTCGGCTTCAGCCATGATGATGAAAACTGCCAAACTGACTTTTTCAATTGAAGTGATCGACGAAACAATTGGAAATTAAAACCAGCATGAACCAATATGAAAACCTCATGCGACACGTTTATGAAAACGGTGTCAGCAAAACTGACCGTACGGGTACCGGCACACGCTCAGTATTTGGTCATCAAATGCGATTTAATTTGGCCGAGGGCTTTCCTCTGGTCACCACTAAGAAGCTTCATACGCGCAGCATCTTTATCGAATTACTGTGGTTTCTAAGAGGGGAGTCAAACGTCAAATGGTTGCAAGAAAACGGTGTCAGCATCTGGAATGAGTGGGCGCGAGCAGACGGCGATCTAGGCCCTGTGTATGGCGTACAGTGGCGTTCATGGCCAACGCCAAATGGTGATTCAATTGATCAAATTTCACAAGTGGTTCAACAAATTCGCACCAACCCTGACTCACGACGTTTAATTGTCTCAGCCTGGAATGTCGGTTTAATTAGCGAAATGGCACTGCCACCCTGCCATGCGTTTTTTCAGTTTTACGTAGCTGATGGCAAATTGTCATGCCAACTGTATCAACGTAGCGCCGACATCTTTTTAGGGGTGCCTTTCAATATTGCCAGTTATGCATTATTGACGCACATGGTTGCCCAGCAATGTGATTTAGATGTGGGTGATTTTATTTGGACCGGTGGTGATTGCCATTTATACAGCAACCACTTTGAACAGGTTCAAACGCAACTATCGCGCGACCCTTACCCTTTTCCCACACTAAACATTGTGCGCAAACCCGACTCTATTTTTGATTACATGTATGAAGACTTTGTGATTGAAAACTACCAACATCACGCCCACATCAAAGCCCCTGTAGCAGTATGACATCACACCGATTAAATTTAATTGTGGCCTACGCGCGCAACCGTACGATTGGCCGAGACAACCTATTACCCTGGAAATTACCTGGTGATTTAGCATTTTTTAAACGGACCACGATGGGTTGCCCCATCATTATGGGTCGAAAAACATGGCAATCAATTGGTCGGCCTCTGCCAGGACGGTTGAACATTGTGGTGACGCGCGACGGTAAAGCTCAGTTCGAAGGTGCCACCTGCGTACAAAGTATCGAACAAGCCATCGCGTTAACAAAAAACATGCCTGAAGTGTTTGTGATTGGAGGTGCGCAACTGTATGCTGATATGCTGCCAAAAATTGATCGTATTGTCGCCACTGAAATCGACCAAGACATTCACGGCGATGCTTCGTTTGCCCCACTTGACCCAAGCCAATGGCGCGAAACATCTCGCGCGCCACAACCTGAAGAAAACGGACTCACTTACGCTTTTGTAACCTACGAACGCATTTGAATGTTCGAACGCGAATTTACTTTGCCTTGCGTGGGTTCTTTCACATTTAACAATGCAATTAAACCCACCAGACAGCGTTTAAACGTAGCTCGACAAAGGCGGGCATGCACACACTAAATTGCGATCACCCCAAGCGTTATCAACACGCGCAACGGGTGGCCAATATTTATTTTGTTTTAAGCTACGCACTGGGTAAGCCGCTTGCTCACGCGTATAGTCATGATGCCATTCGCTGGACATTAACATCTGTGCAGTATGCGGTGCATTTTTAAGTACATTGTCGGTCATATCAGCCTGACCATTTTCAACAGCTGTGATTTCTTTGCGTATTGAAATCATGGCTTCAATAAAGCGATCAAGCTCAGCCAAACCCTCAGACTCGGTCGGTTCTACCATCAACGTACCCGCGACAGGAAATGACATGGTCGGGGCATGAAAGCCATAATCAATTAAACGTTTTGCCACATCTTCTGCCGAAATACCGCAACGCGCCTTAATAGGTTGCAAATCAAGTATGCACTCATGTGCAACACGGCCATGTCGCCCTGTGTACAGAATAGGATAATGTTCTGCTAAATGTTTAGCAATGTAGTTTGCCCCCAAAATGGCAGCCTCAGTGGCCTGACGCAAACCTTTAGCACCCATCAATAAAATATACGCAAACGAAAT
>DITR01000033.1:0-14858 GCA_002422175.1 Alcaligenaceae bacterium UBA6179 | reverse complement strand
TCTGAACCAAATTTACCGGGTTGCGCCACGCCAACCATCGCGTTCATGTTGGCGCCGTCCATATAAACTTGACCGCCCGCAGCATGCACGAGATCACAAATTTGTGTAATGGCCTCTTCAAATACACCGTGTGTTGATGGGTAGGTCACCATCAACGCGGCAAGTCGATCACCCACCTCACTAATACGTCGCTTTAGATCATTGATGTCAACATTACCCTGATCATCAGAGCCCACCACAACCACATCCATGCCCACCATATTGGCCGATGCGGGGTTGGTGCCATGCGCTGATGACGGTATGAGGCAAACATTGCGCTGCAACTCTCCGCTCGCACGGTGATAACCGCGAATTGCTAGTAAACCAGCGTACTCGCCTTGCGCACCCGAGTTCGGTTGCAAGCTTATTGCGTCATAGCCCGTGATTTCACATAAGTCTTGGCTCAGACGATCAATTAAAGTTTGATAGCCTTGCAATTGATCCCGTGGGGCAAATGGGTGAATATGGGCAAACTCGGGCCAAGTCACAGGAATCATTTCAACCGTTGCATTCAGTTTCATGGTGCAAGAACCAAGCGGAATCATCGTACGATCGAGCGCCAAGTCTTGATCTGACAAACGGCGTAAATAACGCAACATATCGGTTTCAGACTGAATGCTTGAAAAAATTTCGTGTTGCAAAATTGCACCGCGATTTTGCAGATTATGGGGCACCGCTGCCAAGGCATCGACCTCGGGCCAACGTAAAGCATCAACCGTCACACTTGACACTTGATGCCCTAAAGATTGCGCAAAAATGCTGGCCAATTGCGCCACATCTTTGGCCTGTACCGTTTCATCAAATGACAACGCAACATGCTGATCATCGATGTGACGTATGTTAATACCTGCCTTGACTGCAAGCTGGTGCAGTGGATGGGTGTTCGCACCCGTATGTACCAACAAGGTGTCAAAAAAACTGTCATGTATCGCTTTAAAACCAAGTGGTGCAATTGCATCACGTAACGCGACTGTATGGGCATGCACGCGTTGAGCGATGTGTCGCAAACCTTGTGGGCCATGCCACAGGGCATACATGCTGGCCATAATGGCTAACAGGGCTTGAGCCGTACAAATATTTGAGGTCGCTTTTTCACGACGTATGTGTTGTTCACGCGTTTGTAGCGCTAATCGCAACGCCGAATTGCCCATCGCATCGCGTGAAACACCCACCAAACGGCCAGGCATATGGCGCTTAAAAGCATCTTTACAACTCATGAAACCAGCGTGAGGGCCGCCCGCACCCATCGGAACACCAAAACGTTGTGCTGAACCTATGGCGATATCAGCGCCCCAACTACCTGGCGAAACCAATACTGTTAAAGCCAGCAAATCAGTTGCGCACGCTACGATACCACCTTGCGCATGCACGTTTTGAGCGAATGCATGATAATCAACCACGGCACCCAAACTCTGTGGGTATTGCACTAACACCCCAAAGCATTCTGGTAACCCATGCGCTTCATCACCGATAATTAACTCAATACCCAAACCTTCTGCTCGGGTTCGCACAACCTCAATCGTTTGGGGGTGGCAGTGCTGAGAGATAAAAAAAGCCTTGTGTGGGCTGGTATGAACACGCTGCGCTAAAGTCATCGCTTCAGCTGCAGCGGTGGCCTCGTCAAGCAAGGAGGCATTGGCCATATCAAGGCCGGTCAGGTCAGCTACCATCGTTTGAAAATTTAAAATAGCTTGCAAACGACCCTGAGAAATTTCGGGTTGNNTAGGCGGTGTACCACGCCGGGTTTTCAAGCACATTACGCAACACAACATGAGGTGTGTAAGTGCCATAGTAGCCTTGGCCAATGTAACTGCGTAATACCTGATTTTGTTGCGCAATCGATTTAAGTTCTGCCAACGCTTGTGGCTCATTTAAAGGCGGCGCTAAGTTCAATAAATCTGACATCAAAATTGAAGAAGGCACGACTTGAGCCATCAAAGTGTCTATTGAATCAACCCCTAACAATTTAAGCATCTTAACTTGCTCGGAATCGCTGGGGCCAATATGTCGAGCGATAAACTCGCCCGCAAAATCAGGGTTGACTGACATCAGTGTTAGCTCGCTTCTGCAACAGTCTGGTAATCGCTTGCTTCAAGTAAATTAGCCAGATCGTCGGGGTTAACCGGTTTAAGTTTAAATATCCAGGTGGAATAAGGGTCAGAATTAACCTGCTCTGGAGCATCGTTTAACTTATCATTAAATGCCACGACTTCACCAGCAATCGGGGCGTAAATGTCAGATGCTGCTTTGACTGATTCAACTACACCGGCTTGATCGCCTGCTGCTAAGCGTGCACCTACTCGCACATCGCCCACGTAGACTAAATCACCCAGTTGTTCTTGTGCCGTATCACTAATTCCGACCAACATTAAATCGCCCTCTGCTTTGATCCACTCGTGAGTCTTAGCGTATTTGCGATCGTTAGGAATATTCATTGATGTCTCCGGGTCTAGCATTTAAATAAAGGGTTAAGGGTTTATCAAGGCTTGGCCATGACGGACAAAAACTCGCTTACACACGCGAGCCATAACCTGTTTACCACGAATATCAACCTTGACTTGATCACCCATGACAACTGAATTTGGCAAACGTGCAAAAGCGATTGAATAACCCAGCGTAGGTGACATGGTGCCGCTGGTAATTTCACCAACACCGTGATCGGTTAAGACCGACATATGAGCGCGCATCACGCCCCGCTCAAGTAACTGTAAACCCATTAGTTTACCTATTCCAGGCAGCTGTTCAAGCGCCTGACGGCCAACAAATTTTCGCTCAGTGTTTTTTAGTGAGACTGCCCACGACAAACCCGCTTGTGCGGGTAAGGTTAAATCGTTCATGTCTTGACCGTAAAGGTTCATGCCGGCTTCAAGGCGTAAGGTATCACGCGCGCCCAGGCCACAAGGTTTGACCCCAAAGGCAATCAAATCATGCCAAAGCGACAACACATCACCGACAGGCAAAATGATTTCGTAGCCGGCTTCGCCGGTATAGCCCGTACAGGCTATAAAAGTATCGCCGATAACGTGTGCCTTAAAGGAGGTCAACGCTCTCAAGGCAGTCTGCCATGCTGGCCGGACGGTCGACAAGGCTTCTCGAGCTTGTGGGCCTTGCACCGCTAAAATTGCTAAATCACGGCGGGGTTCAATTTGTACGGCGACTTGCATATGCTGCGCAACACGATTTAACCAAGCCAAATCTTTGGTGGCACAGGCTGCATTCACAACTAAACGCCATTTTGAGTCTGTTTGATAATACACAATGAGGTCGTCAATAATGCCGCCCTCTGGGTTGAGCATGCAGGTGTAGAGCGCCTGAAGAGGCTCTTTGATCTGGTCAACGTCATTTGATAACACATACTGTAAAAACGCTTTGGCATCGGGCCCCAACACATCAATTACACACATATGCGACACATCAAACATACCAACATGTTTGCGCACAGCATGATGCTCTTCGATTTGTGAACCGTAGTGAATAGGCATTTCCCACCCACCAAAATCGACCATGCGAGCACCCGCGGCTAAATGGGCTTCATATAAAGGGGTATGCAATAGAGGTAATGACATATTAGGGGCTCGGCGAAAGAAATATAAATGATGCGATTGCACCATCAAATACTTGCCGCCCCTCTGTCCTTTTGCCTGAGAGTTTTACGAACACCCACTTATAAAGTTATGGGTTCGTTTTGCACCTTCGGCGCTCACCACATGCTTGAACATAGCACCGTGAGTCTCTTCAGAGTATTGTGTTGAACGTGTTACCACGACCATCATCTAAAGCAGTATGGGGTACCTGAGCGATTCTGGGCGAATTGCGCCTTCGGTGGCGTCATGTATTGTGACGCACTCTCCCGCATTAGATTTCACAACATATTCTATTTTAGCGCTAAAGGTGATTGATACGATTACTTTTTTATTTTTTTTAAATCTGTTGTAAACGCGACTATCGATAATGTCTCACTATTGCAGGCCCACTATACAGACTGGCCGCAGGCAAAACCAGAGGCCCAGGCCCACTGAAAATTGTAACCACCCAACCAACCCGTAACATCAACAACCTCACCAATAAAATGCAGACCGGGCACCACTTTAGCCTCAAACGTACGTTGATTTAAGGCATTGGTATCAACCCCGCCCTTCATCACTTCAGCCTTCTTGAAGCCCGCTGTACCGGTTGGCATCAAAGACCAACGATTAATGCGCTCGCCTAATGCTTTTAAATGCTGATCACTCACTTCAGCAATACGCAGCGGTGCCATAGCGCCCAACCACTGTTCGGCTAACCGTTTAGGCCATAAATCACCCAGTACCGAACCGATTTGTTGCCGCGAGTTTGCTTTCTTGTTAATCAGTGCCGCTACCATTTCATGCTGTGGCGCTAAATTAAGTTCAATACGTTGACCCGGTTGCCAGTATGTTGAAATCTGCAAAATACCGGGGCCAGACAAACCTCGATGCGTAAATAAAACATCTTCTAAAAAATGGGGGGTCTGTGCAGCACGCGCTTGCCGGGCGACATTTATTTGCCCCGCTTTCTCAACATCAAGACCCGCCTCTAGCGACACCCCAGCCAGCACTTGAAAAGGCGCCCAAGTCTGGGCATCAAACAATAAGGGCACTAAAGCTGGGCGAGGTTCAATAATTTTTAGCCCAAAACGCCGCGCCCAGACCAGACCAAAATCAGTTGCACCGACTTGTGGTACGGCCGTACCACCCGTCGCGATAACAAGCTTGGCAGTTTCAATAGACCCCGAAGTAGTTGACAAGCTAAAACCCGTTGCTGTTTTATCAATGGTATGCACAACTTCAGGCATACGCCATTGCACTTGACCAACATCACACTCATGGCGCAACATTTTAATAATTAATTCGCTACTTTCATCACAAAATAACTGCCCGCGATGCTTTTCGTGCCAACGAATGCCGTGCCGGTCAACCATCGCAATGAAGTCTTGGGGTGTGTAAGCCTCAAGCGCAGCTCGCGCAAAATGCCGGTTTTCTGAAACAAAATGCTCGGGGCGAACAACGCGATTGGTAAAGTTGCATCGACCACCACCCGAGATACGAATCTTCTCTGCCAATTTGGTGGCATGATCAATTAAGACGACCCTCTGACCGCGTTGCCCTGCAACCGCAGCACACATCATGCCCGCAGCGCCGGCTCCAATGACCACCACATCAACAGAAGTCATTTATAAAGCCTTAACAATCAGCAATACAGTCAACGTAATAGCGCGTTTCACCATTAGGCAGTTTGTCGTTACCCAAGCCATGAATATAAGTCTCAAAACTGGGGTACTTGGCATTAAAGTTACATGCAAATTGTAAATATTGCACAATTGTGCGATTAAAACGCTCGCCTGGAATCAGTACCGGAATGCCGGGTGGGTAGGGAGTTAACAATACCCCTGTTACACGCCCCTCTAAGTCATCAATAGCCACGCGCTCGATCTGACCGTGCGCCATACGCGCAAAGGCATCAGAAGGTTTGAGAACGGGCACCATATCGCTTGTATACATTTCAGTAGTCAAGCGAGCGACGTCATTTTCTCTATAGGCTTCATGAATCATTTGGCACAAATCACGTAAGCCAAGACGTTCATATTGGCGATGCTCTTTGCAAAAATCTGGCAAAATGCGCCACATAGGTTGGTTACGATCGTAATCATCTTTGAACTGTTGCAAGGCTGTTAATAGCGTGTTCCAGCGGCCTTTGGTAATGCCAATAGTAAACATAATAAAAAATGAATAAAGACCGGTTTTTTCAACGACGACACCGTGCTCAGCGAGGTATTTTGAAACCAAGGCCGCAGGTATGCCTGTTTCACCAAAAGAGCCTGACATATCTAGGCCAGGCGTCACAATGGTTGCCTTGATAGGGTCAAGCATGTTGAAATCAGGTGCTAAATCACCAAAGCCATGCCAGTGCTCGCCTGAACCTAAAACCCAGTCAGACTGCTCACCAATACCTTCTTTAGTTAAATATTCAGGCCCCCAAACTTTAAACCACCAATCGTTTTCGCCAAACTCAGCCTCAACTTTGCGCATGGCATTTCTAAAATGCAGGGCTTCTCGAATGCTCTCTTCAACTAGAGCCGTGCCGCCTGGCGGCTCCATCATGGCGGCAGCGACATCACACGAAGCAATAATGGCGTACTGAGGTGATGTCGACATATGCATCAAATATGCTTCGTTAAAGACATTACGATCAAGCTTGCGGTTGAGCGGTTCTTGCACAATAATTTGTGAGGCCTGAGAAATGCCGGCTAACAACTTATGGGTTGAGTGGGTCGCAAACACCATTGAACTTTCGCTACGGGGCCGATCAGCCCCAATCGCGTGCATATCTTTATAAAACTCATGAAATGCTGCGTGTGGCAACCATGCCTCGTCAAAATGCAAATTAGGAACATACTGGCCTAATGTTTTTTTGATCATTTCAACGTTATAAATAACGCCGTCGTAAGTGCTTTGTGTGAGCGACAAAATACGGGGTTTATGATCTTTAACTTTTTGGGCAAAAGGGTTTGCATCAATTTTCTTTTGAATATTTTCAGGCTCAAACTCGCTAAGCGGTATGGGGCCAATAATGCCCATATGATTACGTGTTGGGCGCAAAAATACCGGTATAGCACCCGTCATGGTGATGGCATGTAAAACTGACTTATGGCAATTACGATCGACCACCACAATATCATCAGAGGCGACGTTAGCGTGCCACACGATTTTGTTTGAAGTTGAGGTGCCATTGGTAACAAAATAGCAATGGTCTGCATTAAAAATACGGGCGGCATTCAGTTCAGACTCGGCAATGGGCCCCGTGTGATCAAGCAGTTGCCCTAATTCATCAACCGCATTGCAGACGTCAGCGCGCAACATGTTTTCACCAAAAAACTGGTGNNCGCGCAACATGTTTTCACCAAAAAATTGATGAAACATTTGCCCGACAGGGCTTTTCAAAAAGGCCACACCACCCGAGTGACCGGGGCAATGCCATGAATATGACCCATCTTGCGCGTACTTAACCAGTTCACGAAAAAATGGGGGTGCCAAGGTATTCACATAGCTACGGGCTTCACGAATAATATGCCGCGCGACAAACTCAGGCGTGTCTTCAAACATATGAATAAAGCCATGTAATTCTCGCAAGATATCATTTGGAATATGCTCTGAGGTGCGCGTCTCACCATATAAATAAATGGGTATGTCGGCGTTACGAAAACGCAACTCACCAATAAATGCACGTAAATTTTTAATGGCGCTAGAAGTATCTTGCGCCACACCGGCTTCGGCCTCAAACTCTTCATCGTCAATTGACAAAATAAAAGCACTGGCACGACTTTGTTGTTGCGCAAAAGAAGTTAAGTCACCATAACTGGTCACACCGATGACTTCCATGCCTTCAGCCTCAATTGCCGACGCCAAAGCGCGAACACCCAGACCCGACGCATTTTCAGAGCGGTAATCTTCGTCAATAATATAGATGGGAAAACGAAATTTCATGCGTCAGGCTCCATTAGCTGAATCAGTGTACTTAAGTGCGTGGCAAGGTTACGCCACGCTGACCTTGATATTTACCACCGCGGTCACGATACGAGGTTTCACAAACCTCATCACTTTCAAAAAATAGCATTTGTGCACACCCTTCGCCGGCATAAATTTTCGCAGGTAGCGGGGTTGTATTTGAAAATTCAAGCGTGACATGGCCTTCCCATTCGGGTTCAAGCGGCGTGACATTCACGATAATGCCACATCGCGCGTAGGTGCTTTTTCCCAAACAAATTGTCAAAACGCTGCGGGGAATTCTGAAGTATTCAATGGTGTGCGCCAAGGCAAATGAGTTAGGGGGAATAATGCACACATCACCGGTAAAATTGACGAATGATTTTTCGTCAAAGTTTTTAGGGTCAACAATGGTTGAGTTGATATTTGTAAAAATCTTGAACTCGCGTGCACAACGTACATCGTAGCCATAGCTACTGGTGCCATAACTCACAATGCGGCCCTTGTCATTTTCTCGAACCTGCCCTGACTCAAAGGGCTCAATCATGCCCAGTTCAGCGGTGCGACGGATCCAGCGGTCACTTTTAATGCTCATGAAACCATACCTCGGTTAAGACGTAAAAACGTGAATTTTACAGCTCATCTTGCGTCTAGCGCGGTTAGAGCCTTAATCGGACTTAAGGTGCCGCTCAGCTTCGACTGAGAGCAACCCGGTTATTGGTTAAAAATACAGGCTAAAACGGCTTCTACATTATCTAATGTGGCTTTCGTAAACAAAATCCGGTGATAGGCTTAAAATAACCTGTCTCGTTGCTCAAACGGCAAATAAAAGAAGTGAACCATCATGATTGAAACCTTAACCCGAATCCTACGCGCCATGGCCTTAGTCTTGGTCGCACTCATCAGCATTGGTATGGCGTTGATTTTTACCATCTCAACCCTCATCGCCGTGGTGATCTTATTTATAGCGATGCGCCTGCGTGGTCAAAAGTTCTCCGTGCAAGAGTACTGGACGAATCGACAGTCAAAGCGAAAGCCTATTTTTACGAAAGGCCTTGGTGATAACCAACGCGTCAGCGATGTTGAAGCGCGAGATGTGCGATAGTGAGTAGCCCGATGTCACGTACCCTGTTTGTTACGACCGCCCTACCTTACGCCAATGGTTCATTCCACATTGGCCATATTATGGAATACATACAGGCCGACATTTGGGTGCGCAACTTGCGAATGGCCGGTCACACGGTGCATTTTGTTGGGGCTGACGATACGCATGGTGCCCCAGTTATGCTCAAAGCTGAATCTGAGGGTTTAACTCCACAACAATTGGTTGCCCGCTACGCAGCCGAACGACCGACCTATTTAAACGGTTTCAACATTGAATTTGATTTCTGGCATTCAACCGATTCGCCTGAAAATGTTGAGCTGTCGCAAGATATTTATCGTAGCTTACGCGATGCCGGTTTGATTGAAACACGTCAAATCGAACAGTTTTTTGACCCAGTCAAGGGTATGTTTTTGCCTGACCGCTACATTAAAGGTGAGTGCCCAAAGTGTCATGCGCGCGATCAGTATGGTGATGCCTGCGAAGCATGTGGTGCGGTCTACGCTCCCACTGATCTAATTGAACCTTATTCATCTCTGACTGGCGCTAAGCCGGTCTTAAAAAGCTCAGAACATTTCTTCTTTAAATTGTCTGACCCACGCTGTGTCAGCTTTTTACAAGACTGGACAACCGGAAAAAATGTCCGGGGTGTCCCGCGCCTACAAGCTGAGGTGTTAGCCAAAACACGCGAGTGGTTGGGTAATGGTCAAACTGAGGCCAATTTAGGCGACTGGGACATTTCTCGCGATGCACCCTATTTTGGTATTGAAATACCCGACGCACCCGGTAAGTATTTTTATGTTTGGCTCGATGCACCTGTCGGCTATTTGGCTTCCCTTAAAGCCTACTGTAAATCGCAGGGGCTTGATTACAACGCTATCGTTGACCCTGAAAGCCACACCGAACAGGTACACTTTATTGGCAAAGACATTGTGTACTTTCATGCTTTGTTTTGGCCCGCCACACTGGAATTTTCAGGTCGCAAAACACCTGATCAACTTAACGTTCATGGCTTTATCACTGTCAGTGGTGAAAAAATGTCAAAGAGCCGGGGCACCGGTATTTCGCCTCTACGCTACCTTGAGTTAGGTCTAAACCCAGAGTGGTTGCGTTATTACATTGCCGCCAAACTTAACAGCCGCGTTGAAGATATTGACTTTAATCCCGATGATTTCGTCGCGCGTGTAAATAGCGATTTAATTGGCAAGTACGTCAATATTGCCAGCCGAGCGGCTAATTTTATTAGTAAACACTTTGACGGTCAGTTGCGCTATGCAGGTGACCGCGCTGTACTTGAAGATGGCTGGAAGATCATTGCGCAAAGTATTGCCAACGACCTTGAAAGTCGTGAATATGGCCGCGCTATTCGTGAAATCATGGCGCAAGCTGATCAAATTAACCAAGCTTTTGATGCAGCGCAACCTTGGGTGCTTGCTAAAGGTATTGCAGATGCCAGTGCTGAGCAACGTGAATCATTGCAAGATATTTGCTCATGCGCCATTGCAGGTTTCAAAGCGCTATCTGTCATGCTTACACCGATTTTGCCCGCCTTAACGGCGCGGGTCGCCACAGAACTGTTTGGTTTACAACGAGCGTTTATGTGGTCAGATGCGGCTGTATTGCCTGATCATATTGCACCCTTTAAACACTTAATGCAGCGTGTTGATGCGGCACTGCTTGAGCAGTTGTTCATCGCCCCTGAAAGCGAAAACAAAGCAATCGAAAATGAAATCATTGATTCACCCGGCGGTGAAGCCATTGCACCCACTATCAACATTGATGATTTCGCTAAAATCGATTTACGCATCGCTAAAATTGTGGCCTGTGAGTTAGTAGAAGGCTCCACTAAACTACTTAAGCTCACGCTTGATGTCGGTGAAAAAAATACACGACAAGTATTTTCAGGTATTCAGTCAGCTTATAAGCCGGTCGACTTAATTGGCAAATACACGGTCATGGTGGCTAACTTAGCGCCACGTAAAATGAAGTTTGGTGTGTCAGAAGGTATGGTTCTGGCAGCTGGCCATGCTGATGAAAAGGCTAACCCAGGTATTTACGTGCTTGAACCGATGACAGGTGCTCAGCCTGGTATGCGGGTAAGGTAAGCAAGGAATAAGATGGTGCATTTTTACGTGCACAAAGACGCCACAGAAATGATGAGTTTTCCGGCGTCTTGTCACCCAGATTTAGAGCAGTAGGCTTTGGGCAAAGCTGAAAATTAAACTGAAGCTGGAACTCTAAATGAAGCGTGCCCTGCTGCGGGCACTTAAGCTAGAACGACAACTCAAACTAAAACTAGCTATGATTTACTTGTAGCCTGAGGGTGCTTTGAAAAGAACAATTCAGACACAACGTTACCTTCCATTGACTCGCCATTTAAGGCACGTGCCAACAGCTCAGCACCCAAAAGTTGGGGCGACAAGACTAGATCGGGTTTGACACTACGTATTTTTTCAATATTTTCAGTGTTGTTTACGACTGCAACCGTGCGCGCTTGCGAATCGCTAATTTCTTTAACGGCCAACACAATAAAGGCATTTTCAGGGTCATCAAGTCGAATAGCCAGTACAAATTTCGCTTGCACGATGCCGGCTTCTTCAAGTATTTCGCGATTGGTCGCATCACCTTCAACAATATCAGCATTTTCTGGGTATTGATGTGCTGCATCAGGCGACACGATCACGGTAACCGAGCGACCCCTATCAGTCAAAATTCTATAAACGTTATGTGCAAATGGACCGGCACCACACAGAATAATATGATTTTTTCTCATTGCACGCATCGCCTTGCCATGGAAGACTCCTTTTAATGTACCGCCTACGATTGGGCCAATTACGGCACCTAATGACGTTGCAAAGACGGTGATACCTAATATAACAATTGAAATAGTAAATAGCCGTGCTTCATTCGTTACAGGCACAATATCGCCAAAGCCTAACGTTGACATGGCGACAACAGAAAAGTATGCCGCCGCCACAATATCGTGTATGGGGGGGTTAAATTCTTTACCTAAATACAGCGAACCCAAAAATGCATACCAAATTAATAGCAAAAAACTAGATAATGCAAACAAGCTACTGGCGGCCAAACTACTACGATTAAATATCGACCAATATTTAATCAAAAGAAAACCAAGTATCAACGTAAAGAAAAAGAACGGGCTAGACCCCACATCGCTAATAAGCGTTATAGCCATTGTTGGTACAGTCAGTATCGTCGCCAGTACCCAAGCGATACGTGCTCTGTACAGCATACCGATCGACATCAAAATCATTGATACCGAAATAACAAGGCGAGGCAATTCACTTAGACCAATATCGTCAAGTACATGACGCCACGGCCCTACAAACTGCCATTCAATACTGTTTTCTGCCAGCAAGGGCACTAAAAAAGGATGCAAGAATAACAGCCCATTTATAAAAACTAGAAAAGACAACCAATAGTGGGGTTGAATGTATTTCTTTTCAATAGACACTGCCCATTTAAAGGGACTGATTTCTGGCGATTGGTCGACTGGCTGAACTGTCGATACAACCTTTGAATCGGGTTCATCTGTTTGGTTAGAACTCATACTTTCAAGCCTTTCAAAACGCTCAAGTTAGGCATCTTATGCCCATAAACCGACTTTTATTTTAGGCATTGTCGCCTACATTATCGAAATGGGTCTACACATGATGTTCTGCGACTTTTGAATCGCCCCTGCCCCCCCACTCTTATACACTTGAGAGGCCTGTGCTTTTTGTATTCGCGGTTTATTTAAAAATTAATGCATATGCATCATCACAAATTGATATAAACTTGATTAATTACCAAAAAATCAAGTTTATGATGACAAATACATCTACCTCAGCTAAACAACACGGCGGCAAGCGTTCTGGTGCAGGTCGCAAACCCGGTTCAGGCAAATATGGCGAGGCCTCAGCACGGGTGTCAATACCCATTAGCGTACAAGACAAAGTCATTGATTTCGTCAAAGCTTTGGCCTTTCGTTCGGCCGATACACCACGGGTTAATAGCCACGCACCAACCCCATCGTGGTCTGATAGTTTAAGCCCCGTCGAATTGAGTGAACCCATCAAATCTTTACGCGTACCGCTGTTCGGGCACACCGTGCAGGCGGGTTTTCCCAGCCCAGCTGATGACTATGTTGCTGAAAAATTAGACTTGAACCAACACTTAATGCCTCACCAAGAAGCCAGTTTTATGTTGCGTGCCAAAGGTGACAGCATGATGGGGGCCAATATTCATGATGGCGATTTATTGGTGGTTGATCGCTCTCTGAACGCCACAAATGGTTGCGTCGTCATTGCCGCGATAGATGGTCAATTTACTGTTAAGCGCCTAGAAAAAAAGCGCGGCAAAATACGCCTTTTGCCAGCGAACCCTAATTTTGAGCCAATCGAACTTAAAGACGATCAAGAATTACAGATTTTTGGGGTGGTGACCAATGTGATTCACTCTCTTAAGCCTTGATGATTACACCATGACCGCCATTGCTTTAATAGACGGTAATAATTTTTATGTTTCGTGCGAACGCGTGTTCCAGCCTCATTATGAAAGCAAACCCATGGTGGTACTGTCAAACAACGATGGTTGTGTGGTGGCGCGCTCAGCAGAAGTGAAAGCGCTAGGGGTGCCGATGGGTGCCCCTTGGTTTAAGCTCAAAGCGCTCGCTAGACAGCACCGCATTATCGCCAAAAGTAGCAATTACACGCTATATGGCGATATGAGCCACCGCATGCACAGCGTAGTTGGGCAGTTCGCACCCGAGCAAGAAATTTATTCAATTGATGAGTCTTTCTTAAATTTAACGGGCATTCCAGGTGACTTGATCACGTATGGCCAACGCATTCAGCAACGCGTCAAACAGTGGGTGGGTATACCCGTTTGCGTGGGCATTGGCCCCAACAAAACGCTTGCCAAACTCGCTAATCATTGCGCTAAAAAAACGCTTGTGCCCGGCATGACAAACGGTGTGACTGATTTAAATCAGCTTTCAGAACAAGACCTAAACAAGATACTGAATCAAATCGCTGTCGGTGAAGTGTGGGGTATTGGGCGGCGATTGTCAGCACAACTCATCGAAATGGGTATCGCCACGGTTGCACAATTAAAAATGGCTTCTGCAAACCGCATGCAAAAGCACTTTAGTGTTGTGGTGGCACGCACAGTTGCCGAGCTTAACGGCGAGATGTGTCTTGATCTTGATGATGTGGCACCCCCTAAACAACAAATTATGTCGTCGCGCTCGTTTGGGCAACCGGTGTACCACTTAGAGCACTTAATTGAAGCAGTGGTGAGCTACACCGCACGCGCCAGTGAAAAACTACGCCACCAACAACATGTTGCCAGCGCCATACAAGTTTATGTGCGCACCAGCCCCTTTAAAACTGATGCACCGTTCTACAGCAACGGTATCGTGGTGCGACTCACACAACCTACCGATAGCGTGTTTACCTTAGCCAAAGCCGCCACGCGGGGCTTAAAACAGATTTACAAACCAGGCTTGCCTTATCAAAAGGCAGGCATCATGCTGCTTGATTTGCAACCCGCTCACAGCGTACCGCTCGACTTATTCAGCGCCTTAGATACGCCCATTGACCTGCGTCGACAAACGCTACTCAAAACACTTGACAGTATTAATGCGCGCATGGGGCGTGGCACCTTGCGCACAGCAGGTGAAGGGTTCGCAAGACCTTGGGCGATGCGCTCAACCCAAAAAAGCCGTGCCTACACGACTGACTGGGGCGGGTTGGCCGAGGTCAGGTAAGGCGGCTCGGTCGAACTCATTCGTGCTCAGTCGTGCTCACGACGACCTGTTCCAAAACTAATTAATGCGGTTGCTCGTTGCGTTTATTCATAATTGAAAATTGCAATGAGCCACTTATACTGTGATGCAGCATAACAACCGAACAAATATAGGTTCACCTGATTTGCTGGTGTACTACAGGTGTACGTGACTTCATTTACTTCTAACGACTCAAACTATGTGGGAAACAAAACATGAACATAAAAGCCCTATTTGTTGCTTTTTTACTGGCTATTTCAAGCACTGCCTTTGCACAAGGTGACAGTGTTGTGTATCACATTGATGATTCAGCGACACAAGCCACCAAAGGCTTACGCAATATTCGCAATCACCTTGATGTTGCACCTGAAACAAAGATTGTCGTGGTCACACACGCCAATGGTATTGATTTTTTAATGGAAGGGGC
>DITR01000120.1:16022-26272 GCA_002422175.1 Alcaligenaceae bacterium UBA6179 | reverse complement strand
AAGATTTTTAAGTAACTGATTAAGCATCTAATTTAGTAACTAAGTTAAGTAACTAATTAAGTCACTAATTAAGTCACTAATTAAGCAACTCAAACACTAAGACTAAGGTTTGTTCATGAGCAACGCCACCGAAACCGAGCAAGAACTCGCTGAAGATCATACTTCGTTGATCAAAACACCTAAACAACTGATCGTCACAATTGTTTTGTCTTTTATCATTCCAATCGTTGTGATCATCATGCTAGTCAGTTGGGTGACATCTGGTTCAAGCAAAGCGCCTGGCTCAGATTCACTTAGCCCTGAAGCCACATCATTGCGTATTTCACCCGTTGCACAATTGGTCATTATTGATAGTAACGCGCCTAAAGTGCTTAAAACAGGTGAACAGGTCTATAACTCAGCCTGTATGGCTTGCCACGCGGCAGGTGTCGCCGGCGCCCACAAGTTTGGCGACAAAACGGCATGGGCCCCAGCAATTGCTACCGGTTTAGACGCCATGACGGCTAGCGTCGTTAAAGGTAAAGGCGCAATGCCTGCCAAGGGTGGTAACCCCGCACTAGATGACTTTGAAATCACCCGTGCCGTGGTTTACATGGCTAATGCTGCGGGTGGTCAATTTGCTGAACCCGTTGCACCCGCTGCTGCCCCAGAACAAGCAGCTAAAGCAGCCGCACCTGTAGCCGCACCTGCGCCTATCGCCCCCATGGCCACGGCTGCCCCAATGGTTGCTGCTGCCGCACCGGTAGCAGCCGCAGCGTCAGCCAGCGATGAGCCCAGTGCAGCTGAGTTAGCTTTAGGTCAAAAAATTTACAATCAAGCTTGTGTTGCTTGCCATGCCGCAGGTGTGGCGGGTTCACCCAAGTTTGGTGATAAAGTGGCGTGGGCCAAATACATGAGTCATGGTGTTGATGTTTCCACAGCTGCCGTCATTAAAGGCGTGGGCGTCATGCCTGCCAGGGGTGGCTTAACCAGCGCAAGCGATGCTGATCTTCGCGCTGCAGTTCAATATATCTATTCAAACCTCAAGTAATGCCTTTCAATAATCAGGGGCTGACATGACTGCCACGCCCCTGACACCGCATGCATTCAGTGCGGTTTTTGCAACGCGCAACCCACAGTCTCACAAGGGCACCTTTGGCTCAGTGGGCATCTTAGGTGGCGCCCAAGGCATGACTGGTGCAGCTGTATTGGCTGCCCGGGCTGCACTTAAAACAGGTGCTGGGCGTGTATTTGTCGGGTTGGCGCAATCTGAGCCTCACTCTACTCTTGATGATCTACAACCCGAACTCATGTGGCGCCCTTGCCAATCTCTTATTGCCATGGCGTCTGAGATCAACGCTTGGGCACTCGGTTGTGGTTTAGGTGAGTCGGCTTTTGCGTTGAATGCTTTGCGAAAAATATTTCAACAACGTGGGCAAGCCCCTATTGTGGTTGATGCTGACGCACTGAACGCCTTGTCTTCAGGTCAAATCACACCTATTTGGGGGCAAGCCCCTGTCATCATGACACCTCACCCAACCGAGGCGGCACGTTTATTAAAGTGTGACACCGAAACAGTTCAGTCTGATCGTGTTGCCCATGCCCAAGACCTAGCCAAAACCTATAAAGCTTGGGTTGTTTTAAAAGGCCATCAATCAATCATTTGTGCACCCGACTTAAATTGTTGGCAAAATACCACCGGCAATGTTGGGTTAGCCACCGCGGGTAGCGGCGATGTGCTCAGCGGCGTGATTGCAAGTCTGCTCGCGCAAGGTTTTTCAGTAGAAAACAGTGTCTTAGCAGGGGTATGGTTGCACGGCAAAGCTGCTGATCATTGTGTCGCCCAGGGCATAGGGCCTATAGGTTTAACTGCCTCTGAAGTCATTGATGCGGTGCGTTGGGCTAGAAACCACCCAGAGCCTTTGTAACCCAAGACAATCATGACACCTTAGGTTTTAACAATGCTTTCAACATACCCAAGCGATCTTTTGGGCTAAGCGTGGCATAGCTGTCAACAACCTGACTGGGTTCATTTAAGCCCATTTCATTCACAAATCTTGATATCTCACGTATCAAATCTTCGCGTGCGCGTTTTCGTTTTTTACACCATGTGAGATGCAAACTACGTTGCGCGCGCGTAATACCCACATACATTAAACGACGCTCTTCTTCAATACGGCGTGTTTTTTGTTGTAGCGCCAAATCTAAATCAAGCGACTCGTCTTCCTCGCGGCCATGATGCGGTAGCAGACCCTCTTCCACCCCCACCAGAAATACATGTGGAAACTCCAAACCTTTGGCTGCATGTAAGGTTGAGAGTTTTACAGCATCGGGCGTTTCTTCCTCATTTCGTTCAAGCATCGTGACCAAGGCAATGTGCTGAACCAGATCAAGCAAAGACATGTCCGCATCAGTGGCTTTCTTTTTGAGCCAATCTCGCAAGTCAAGAACGTTTTGCCAACGTGCTTGCGCCGCGCGCTCGTCGTGGGCATCAAACAGGTAGGTCTCGTAGCCAATCGTTTTAAGCAAATCGTCTAATAAAACACCCGCTTGCTCACCTTTTTCATGTTCAGCCCGCCACTGCAAACGTTGAACAAATGCGGCAAATGTTCGCAATGGTTCGAGTTGCCGTTCAGGTACATGAACCGATACACCTTCTTCAAAAGTGGCGGTCATTAAACTAATTTGTCGTGAGCCTGCATAGGTGCCCAAAGCATGCAACGTAGACTGACCTATACCGCGTCGCGGCGTTGTCACCGCACGAATGAATGCGGGGTCATCATGATCATTGGCAATGAGCCGCAAATACGCCATCACGTCGCGCACTTCCGTTTTATCAAAAAAGCTTTGGCCGCCTGACAAGGTGTAGGGAATATTAAGTTGACGCAATGTTTGCTCAAAAATACGTGCTTGATGATTACCGCGATACAAAATAGCAAAGTCTCGCCAATGTGCCTGCTTCTCAAAACGTGCCGCAGAAATACGCATAGCAACTGACTGTGCCTCTTGCGTTTCGTCATCAAATGCCGTCACGGTAATCGTCTCACCCGTGCCATGCTCAGACCATAATTTTTTATCAAATGCCTTCGGGTTATGCCCAATCACCTGATTAGCTGCCGCTAAGATGGCTTGGCTTGACCGATAATTTTGTTCGAGTTTAATTAAACGCAGCGTTTCGTAATCAGTTTGTAATTTCGTTAAATTTTCAATGGTAGCGCCGCGCCAAGCATAAATTGCTTGATCGTCATCGCCTACCGCTGTGAACATGGCACGCGGCCCCGTCAATTGCCGAACGAGCTCATACTGGCACACATTGGTGTCTTGGTATTCATCAACCAACAAATAGCGCACTCGGTTTTGCCATTTTTCGCGTACGAGATCGTTCGAGCGTAACAGCAGAGCAGGCAACACAATCAGATCATCAAAATCTACCGCTTGATATGCTGTTAGCGTTGCACTGTAACTCGCAAACACGGTGGCAGCTTCGCGTTCAGCCTCGGTTTTGACTAAGCGTGCAGCAGCGTCAGCATCAATCAGTTGATTTTTCCATAAAGAAATTGTCTGTTGAATAGTTCGTAATCGACCTTTGTCGGTGGTGGCAACAATATCTTGAATAATCGCCAACGCATCTTGTGCATCAAGTATAGAAAACTGAGGTTTCAAACCCGTGTGAGCGGCTTCTTCGCGCAACATGCGTACACCGAGCGAATGAAACGTACTAATCGTTAAGCCTTTAGTGAAATCTGCACTGACCTGTTTTTGTACACGCTCTTGCATTTCAAGCGCGGCTTTATTGGTGAAAGTTAAGGCCACCACATGTTTGGCAGCGTACCCACACTCTTTAAGTAGATAGGCTATTTTTTGAGTAATGACTCGTGTTTTACCCGAACCTGCGCCGGCTAGAACCAAACAAGGGCCATCAAGGTAACGAACCGCTTCGTGCTGCACTAAATTAAGTGGGTGAGTCATCTTTAAATTTCGAGAGGGTCGACTTCAAGCTGCCAACGCAGTTGGCCTTTGGCATGACGTGTACCCAGCGCTGGCAACCAAGCTTTGAGCAACTGATGCAATGCTGAGCGTGAGGGGCTTTCAACTAAAAGCTGTGCACGACAAACTTGCGCAACGCGTGTGACACGCAAAGGAACAGGGTCGAACAACGTGATATTTTCAGGGGCAGATTGAGTATTAAGCCAAGTTTGCGCCACATCACGACTATGCTGTAAAAAATCAATCGCTGTGTTGAGTTCTCGTGCTTGGGCGGTTAATAAGGCTTGGTAAACATAGGGCGGCAATTGCGCGGTTCTCCGTTCTTCGAGAGTGCTTTGAGCAAAACCAGGGTAATCGTGTTGGCACAACGCTTTGTAAATAGGTTGATCAGGGTAGCCTGTTTGCACCAGCACCTGACCTTGCCCTTGATGACGACCTGCACGCCCCGCCACTTGCATCAATTGCGCAAACAAACGTTCAGGTGCTCTAAAGTCTTGAGAAAACAACATTGAATCGGCGTTCAGTACAACCACTAAACCTAGGCGGGCAAAATCGTGGCCTTTAGACACCATTTGTGTACCCACCAGAATATCAACTAAACCCGCATGTACTTGTTCAAACAGAGCCTGTGCGCTGCCTTTGCTGCGCGTGCTGTCAGCATCAATACGCGCAAGACGGGCTTGTGGAAAAAGCTCAGTCAAGTGCTCTTCAAGCCGCTGTGTGCCGCGCCCCATTGCTTGTAAGTCTTGATCGCCACACTCAGGGCATGCTTTAGGCACAGGCGTTTGTTGACCACAATGGTGGCAATGTAAGCGCATTTTGTTGGGTTGATCGCGATGCAGAACGGCAAAGACTGAGCAATTTTTACACTGACTTAACCAACCGCAAGATGAGCAATGTAGAACTGGCGCATAACCACGGCGGTTCAAAAACACCAGCACTTGCTGTTGCTGCGCAAGTGTTTGCGTCATAGCGTCAACCACTTGCGGTGTCAGGCCCTGTTTTAAATCTGCCCTTCGGGTATCAATTAACCGTATGTGAGGCATTAAGGTTTGATGGGCACGCTCAGTTAGATTTAGACGTTTGTAATGACCGCGTTGCGCCTGCGCCCAACTTTCAAGCGATGGTGTAGCCGAGCCTAACACCACAGTTGCTTGGTCTTGTCGGCCACGCCAAACGGCTAGATCACGCGCGGAATAACGCAACCCTTCTTGCTGTTTATATGAGGGGTCGTGCTCTTCGTCGACCACAATCAAACCTAGATTTGAAAGGGGTGCAAAAATTGCCATACGTGTGCCCAATACAATGCGCGCATCACCCATGGCCGCACGTACCCAGGATTCTTGGCGTTGGGTGTCGGTTAAACCGCTGTGCATCAAAGCGATTTGATCAGCTTGCACATAGGGCGCCAAACGCGCCTGCAATGAGGCAGCAAACTGTGGCGTTAAATTAATTTCTGGAACCAAAAACAAAACGCGACGGCCACTTTGCAAAACGCGAGCCGCTGCCGCCAAATAGACTTCCGTCTTGCCGCTACCGGTGACACCAAAAAGTAAATAGGTTTGATAGGCAGTCGTTTCAGTGATCGTCTCAACGGCTAATTGTTGTTGCGTATTGAGCTGCATTGATGGCTTGTGGTCAATCGTTGGTATGTCTTGAATTACACGTCCTTCCTGAGCGCTATCGCTCTGCCTTGGCTGAAGCGTATCTTGATGATGTGCAACCGTTTCAACGGCCACATCATCAAGATGCGCTTTCGTCTTTTTTTGCTTAGCTTGCTTGGCTAACTGTTTGGCTACTGGCCCGTCACCCGATTTAACACTGGTGTAAGCCGCCACAGATCTCAGGCGTGTTGGCATAACGGGCAACATCACCTCACCCAAAGGGCGTTGATAATACTCAGCGGCAAATCTTGCCATATCAAGCCATGCGGGCGTCAATGGGGGCAAGTCGTCAATAACCCGCTCAATTGATTTGATTGATTCAGGTGGTAAGGCCGGTTGATCTGGGCAACCCACCACCACACCCATTAACTGACGGCGACCAAAGGGCACAATGACTCTTAACCCCGTCGCGACCGGGACGTCGGCACGATAATCAAACACACCATCAAGTGGCACATCAAGTGCGACTTGCAACCAAAAGGGGGGGTTGAAGGGCTTTGATGAGTGTGGCAGTGTGTCGGCTTCGAGACTTGCTGGTGAACTGTTTAGTTCGATGGGTGGCATATCATCTACAAAGCAAAATACCCGTTTGGCGAGCGATACTGTGAATGGGTTGTTGCAACAAGTTGGGTGCCTTAAATACCACGTCTACTTTACGCCCATTCATTGCACGTGAAACACGGCTAGCTATTTGTGCGCTCATTAATGCGGGGTTGTCTACGCATTCGTTCACTTCAACCAATAAGTCGACATCACCACCCTTAAGATCGTCTCTAACGCGCGAACTAAACAAGGTCACGCGTACGCCCTCGCCGAGCAACTGATGTGCAGTAACGCGAATATGATCGATTGGTGAGGGTGTAAGTCGCATCGTTTTATTTAACCATAATTCAGTAAGATCGCGATTTCTAGGTTTAACTTATAAGTCGAGTTGCGACACATAGTTAATGTGGATTCTTTGATCTAGCCCTAATTGACTGATCAATATGTTAATAAATAATAAGCCAGATAGCCTGTGGATAACTCTGGGGACAACTCTGCCAGTTAATCTTGTTTGTTAGACTTAGGCAACTTTTTTAACCTATTGGTAACATAGCGATTTTATAAATAATCTTTATAAATCAATAGTTTATTTTACCGACTTGAGTCGTAAAAACACTAACCAAGGGTAACTACTAGCTTGTTTTTATATTGTGCACAACTTTGGTACAAATCATTGATATTCATACCGAGCGTGAGTGATGATGACGACTATATTGGTGCACTTCATCAACCAGTGCGGCCACCGCTTCAGGCGGTGTGAACTGCGAAATACCATGCCCCAGATTAAAAACATGGCCGCCTTGACCCACAGGGCCAAATGCATCAATCACCCGCCGAGCTTCTTGGCGAATAGCGTTCTCACCGGCAAATAGTGCAATGGGGTCTAAATTACCCTGCAAAGCTATTTGGTCACCCGTACGTTGGCGAGCCTGATGCAAGTTCACAGTCCAGTCGACGCCAGCAGCATCACAACCCGATTGTGCAATCTCTTCTAACCACAAACCACCACCTTTAGTAAATGCAATAACCGGTACACGCTGACCTTGCGATTGTCGCTTCAAACCGGCAATGACTTGCTTGGTGTAGGCCAATGAAAACGTTTGGTACAAACCATCTGGCAACACCCCACCCCAACTATCAAAAATCATAACAGCTTGAGCACCTGCGTCGATTTGTGCATTCAGATAGGCCGTTGTGGCTTGAGCATTGATGTGCAACATCTTATGTAGTAAATCAGGGCGAGCATAAAGCATCGTTTTAATTAAGCGATAGTCGTCGCTTCCCTTGCCTTCGACCATGTAACACGCAATCGTGAACGGACTGCCCGCAAAACCAATTAACGGCACGCGACCATTTAAAGTTTTACGAACCAGGGTGACCGCATCAAAAACATACTGCAACTTGGCCATATCAGGCACTTCAAGTTTCTGCACATCTTGTTCGGTTCGTACAGGGCGCGAAAATTGTGGGCCCTCGCCCGCCACAAAATCAAGGCCCAAACCCATCGCATCGGGTACAGTCAAAATATCAGAGAATAAAATTGCAGCATCTAGAGGGTAGCGCTCTAAGGGCTGAATAGTCACTTCTGTTGCGTATTCTGGGTTTGTTGCAAGGCCCATGAAAGAACCGGCCTTTGCCCTTGTCGCACGATATTCAGGCAAGTAACGACCTGCTTGGCGCATCAACCAAATAGGAGTGTATTCAACTGGTTCACGCATCAATGCACGCAAAAAAACATCGTTTTTTAAGCCGTTATTAGTCACACGCTATCCTTTATATTTTATTCTCTGATTTTACCCATTGTCAGCGGTGTATGCCTAAATCGCTTACGTATCGTCGGGTTCAGGCTTAAAAAGATCAGCTGTGATGCCGTGTTTGCGCATTAATTCCCAAAATGCACGTCGATGTTTACGTGCTGCCCGTGCTGCCATAGCGATATTTCCCTCGTGTCTAATCAAGCTATCGCTGAGATAGTCACACTCAAATTTATCAATCATGGCTTGCTTTGCGTCTTTAAACCCCATGGAACGCAAACTACGTGGCGTGAGTTTTTTTACTTCTCGAACCGGTTGTATGGGTGTTACCCCATAAGGCGTTTGACCATCACACTCTCGAAGATTTGTGCTACGAGGCATTCGAGTTATGGCTGAGAGTAAACGGGCCCTAAATTCCTCAGTGCATAACGGTAACCTTATAAAATCAGCCAACCCTAATTCGATAAGATCTTGCATCGAGGCAGCTTTAAGGTTGCTTAATACGCCAATAAGGGGAATAAATGGCCCTCGTGGAATCGCGGCTAGAGCTTGCCGTGTCCAAGCTAAGGAATCAAAATCAACCGGTATGATGCATGCATCGTACCGTCGTAAAGCAACCGTGTTTCGTGCCAAATATAGATAAGGTAGCTGCTCAGCGAGTTGAGCCTCAGGCCAATCAAGCCGATGCACCCTAACCCGCGCTAAAGCGGGTGCGGCTTCAATTAAAAATGTTTCAAACCAAGGGGCTGGGTGCACTGAAGGCAATATAGCTAAGTCAATATGCTGACGCATACAAGTTCCTCAAAACAAAAGACCTGCCAGACTATCGCTTGGCAGGTCTTTTATCTATTCGGAATTCACGCAATCAGTGTGAAGACACCTTACGTAAACGACGTGCAGCGGCCGCTTGTGCCACCAACATTTCTAGTTCAGCTTGAACCACAGCCATGTCAGCTTTGTCTTTAGTATTGCGCAAGGTTTCCTCTGCACGCTGACGAGCTTGCTCTGCTTTCGCTTCGTCAAGATCATCTGCACGAATAGCTGTGTCAGACAAAACCGTGACGTGATGGGGCTGTATTTCTAGTAAACCACCCGCCACAAAGATTAACTCTTCTGTGTCGTCAGGCATTACAATTTTGACGGTACCCGGGCGAATGCGAGTGATTAAAGGTGTATGGCCAGGCAATACACCGATTTCACCTGATTCACCTGGCAAAACCACAAACTTAGCTTCACCCTGAAACAAAGATTGCTCAGCACTAACCACGTCAACTTTGATGGTGCTCATGCAAATTCCTTATTGAATGGTCTTAGCTTTTTCAAATGCTTCGTCAATTGAGCCAACCATGTAAAACGCTTGTTCAGGCAGTGCATCGCACTCACCATTCACAATCATTTTGAAGCCACGTATCGTTTCTGACAACGGTACATATTTGCCAGGCGAACCCGTAAAGACTTCAGCAACGTGGAAAGGCTGTGACAAGAAACGCTGAATTTTACGAGCGCGAGCAACGGCTTGCTTGTCTTCAGGTGAAAGTTCGTCCATACCCAAAATCGCAATAATGTCACGTAACTCTTTATAGCGCTGCAACGTTTGCTGCACACCGCGTGCAACGCTGTAATGCTCTTCACCGACCACATGTGGATCTAACTGACGGCTGGATGAATCAAGTGGGTCAACTGCGGGGTAAATACCCAACGAAGCGATATCACGTGACAACACAACGGTTGAGTCTAAGTGCTGGAAAGTGGTGGCAGGTGATGGGTCAGTTAAGTCATCGGCAGGAACATAAACGGCTTGAATCGATGTAATAGAACCTGTCTTGGTAGAGGTAATACGCTCTTGCAATACGCCCATTTCTTCAGCCAATGTAGGCTGATAACCCACTGCTGAAGGCATACGACCTAACAGTGCTGACACTTCCGTACCGGCCAATGTGTAGCGGTAGATATTATCAACGAAGAACAAAATATCACGGCCTTCGTCACGAAACTTTTCAGCCATGGTCAAACCAGTCAACGCAACGCGCAAACGGTTACCCGGTGGCTCGTTCATTTGACCGAACACCATGGCGACTTTATCGAGCACGTTTGACTCTTCCATCTCGTGGTAGAAATCGTTACCTTCACGCGTACGCTCACCCACACCCGCAAACACAGATAAACCACTATGTTGCTTGGCAATGTTGTTGATCAATTCCATCATGTTGACGGTTTTACCTACACCCGCACCACCGAACAAGCCGACCTTACCGCCTTTAGCAAAGGGGCAAACCAAGTCAATCACTTTGATACCGGTTTCAAGCAACTCAACCGAAGGTGA
>DITR01000120.1:15819-16001 GCA_002422175.1 Alcaligenaceae bacterium UBA6179 | reverse complement strand
ACACCAACAGGTACAGAAATTGGAGCGCCGGTTTTAGCAACTGCCATACCGCGACGCAAGCCATCACTTGGACCCATGGCAATCGTACGCACGACACCATCACCCAATTGCTGTTGCACTTCAAAAGTTAAGCCTTTTTCTGCAAACGCACTGGTGTCGTCTTGCAGTTTTAAAGCCTCATA
>DITR01000120.1:0-15798 GCA_002422175.1 Alcaligenaceae bacterium UBA6179 | reverse complement strand
CCCCCCACGATTTCTGAAATTTCTTTGGTAATGGCTGCTTGACGCGTCTTGTTATACACAAGTTGCAAATCACTAATTACTGTTTTTGCATTGTCAGAAGCAGCCTTCATAGCCACCATACGCGCCGACTGCTCTGACGCCATGTTTTCTGCAACACTTTGGAACACAATACCTTCCACGTAACGAAGCAATAATTCGTCAATGACGACCTTTGCATCGGGTTCGTAGATGTAGTCCCAACCGTACGAATTATTTGCTTGCGCAACCGGCTCGCTACCCTGCATGGGTTGTTCAAACACCACATGCGGGTCAGCTAATTTACCTGGTAAAGGCAACAAGCGAATGAACACAGGCTCTTGACGCATCGTGTTTACGAAGCGATTGGTTGCAATATAAACCGCGTCAATTTTGCCTGATTCAAAATCGTCAATTTGTACTTTTATGGCACCAATCAAACGATTAAGTTCTGGACGATCGCCCAACCCAACTTCTTGCGAAACCAAATTTGCGCCAACACGCGACAAAGTGCCCGCACCCTTGTTACCAAAAGCGGTGAACTGTACTTTAACGCCTTCGTCAGTGAATTCGCGATAGCGATTCAAGACCAAACGTAAAATATTGGTGTTCAAACCACCGCACAAACCTTTGTCTGTTGTCACCACAACCACACCGACCGCCTTAAGCGTGTCACGCTCGATTAAGTAAGGGTGACTGTAGTCGGGGTTAGCTTCCATAAGGTGCGAGGCCATATCGCGCACTTTAACAGCATATGGGCGACCCGCACGCATACGCTCTTGCGCTTTACGCATCTTTGAAGCGGCCACCATTTCCATGGCTTTAGTGATCTTGCGTGTATTTTGTACACTCTTGATCTTGGTTCGTATTTCTTTAATTCCTGCCATCGCAGTTCCCGTGTGAGCCTTGCTTTACAGACGTCTGATTTAGTAGGTACCGTTCTTTTTAAAATCTTTCAAGGCGGCAACCAATTCTGCTTCGTCGTCTTTAGACAACTCTTTTGAGCTTTCAACACGATCAATGAAGCCCGCATGTTTTGCTTTGAGGAAGTCTTTCAGACCTTTTTCAAATGGCAACAAATGATCAACTTCGATATCGTCTAAGTAGCCGTTGTTTACTGCAAACAAGACCACACCCAATTCCCAAACTTGCAGGGGTTGATATTGCGGTTGCTTGAGCAACTCAACCACACGCTTACCACGTTCGAGCTGACGACGTGTGGCGTCGTCAAGGTCTGAAGCAAACTGAGCGAAGGCAGCTAATTCACGATACTGTGCCAAGTCGGTACGAATACCGCCCGATAATTTTTTAATAATTTTGGTTTGTGCAGCACCACCCACGCGTGATACCGAAACACCCGCGTTAATAGCAGGGCGAACACCCGCGTTAAACAAATCTGTTTCTAAGAAAATTTGCCCGTCAGTAATTGAAATGACGTTAGTTGGCACGAATGCTGACACGTCACCCGCTTGCGTTTCAATAATAGGCAATGCAGTCAATGAACCGGTCTTGCCTTTGACCGCGCCTTTAGTAAACTTTTCAACGAAATCAGCGTTGACGCGTGCAGCACGCTCGAGCAAACGTGAGTGAAGATAGAACACGTCACCTGGGTATGCTTCACGACCAGGCGGGCGACGCAACAATAGTGATACCTGACGGTAGGCAATCGCTTGCTNNCTCTGCCTGGTGGACGTCTTAAAATTAAGGATATTTCTCTCCATGCCCATGCTTGCCTAGTTAAATCATCATAAACAATTAAAGCGTCTTCACCGCGGTCGCGGAAATATTCGCCCATCGTACAACCAGCATAGGCTGACAAGTACTGCATCGCAGCTGAATCAGATGCTGTTGCGGCGACCACAATGGTGTATTCCATTGCGCCTAATTCTTGAAGCTTATTCACGACGTTGTTGACAGTTGATGCTTTTTGACCAATCGCCACGTAGACGCATTTCACGCCTTTGCCCTTTTGGTTAATGATGGCATCAATTGCAACAGCTGTTTTACCTGTTTGACGATCGCCGATGATCAATTCACGTTGACCGCGGCCAATTGGCACCATGGCGTCAATTGCTTTAATACCTGTTTGCAAAGGTTGCGACACCGATTGACGTGCAATGACGCCAGGCGCAACTTTTTCGATGATGTCAGTTTCTTTCGCGTTGATAGGGCCCTTGCCATCAATTGGCACACCCAACGCGTTGACAACACGCCCTAATAACTCAGGGCCAACGGGTACCTCAAGAATACGACCGGTTGTTTTAACCGCATCGCCTTCTGAAATGCTGGTGTAGTCGCCCAAAATCACGGCGCNNCAAGCATTTCGCCCTGCATCACGTCTGATAAGCCGTGAACACGGGTAATACCGTCGGTAACCGAAACAACGGTACCTTGCGTACGAATGTCAGCAGAAGCGCCAAGCCCTTCGATACGGGTTTTGAGTAATTCACTAATCTCTGATGGATTAAGTTGCATAGTAAGCTCCTGGAATCTGGGGGTGGTCGTCAGGCGACCAACGCTTCACGCATATGCGTGAGCTGGGCTTGCACCGAGGTGTCGAGTACATGATCACCCACCGTGACACGAACGCCGCCAATTAAATTGGCGTCGACTTGCACGTTGGGCTTGAGCTTAAGACCAAATTTAGGCTCAATGAGCGTGATCAGTTGCTTGACCTGCTCATCAGTCATTGGAAATGCACTAACAATATTTGCCTGTGCAACACCTTCTGCTTGATCTTTTAACGCTTCAAACTTTATAGCGATCTCGGGCAACGCTGCGAGGCGATTGTTTTCAACGAGTAAAACCAATAAATTACGCATTTCAGCCACTAATGGCTGCGATGTAAACTTTTCAGCCACATCGCACAACATTTTTTCACGTTGTACATCAGTAAGCTTCGGGTTGGACATGGCTTGCTGAGCATCTTCAACGTGCATAATGGCCGCAACGCATTGAACTTGACCGAGCCAAACCGCTAAATCTGATTTGTTTAGCTGCGCAGCAGCAAACAAGGCCTCAGCATAGGGTCGTGCAACGGTTGAAATTTCAGCCATGGTCTCGTCGCCTATTAAAGTTGAGTTTTAATTTGCGCGAGCAAATCGGCATGCGCATTCGCGTCAACTTCACGCTTGAGAATCTGCGAGGCGCCTAAAACGGCTAACCGCGCAACATCATCACGCAAAATATCACGTGCACGCTGCGCTTCTTGCGCGGCTTCTTGCTGAGCTTGTTGAACGATACGTTCACGCTCGACCTGCGCTTGTGCGCGGGCTTGTTCAATGATCTGAACGCCATGCTTTTCGGCTTCAGCCATACGCTGATGTAAATCAGCTTTTGCGGCTTCTTCCATTGCGGTGACGTGGGCTTTAGCTTGTGCTAAATCGGCTTTGCCTTTTTCAGCAGCAGCCAAACCCGCCGCAATTTTTTGCTGGCGCTCTTCCATGGCCTTTGTAAGGGGGGGCCACACGAATTTCATCGTGACCCAACCCAACACAAAGAACACGATCATCTGAAAAAATATAGTCGCATTCAGATTCACGGTCGTTTTCCTATGACACCTTGTGAACACATTGAACCGTCAACGTGTCACATATAGACAATTCTCTAAGTCGCCGAAGCAACATTCGAGAGAAACACATCAAAAGCCTTGAGTTACCGCAAGACCTTGCTTGTGTGGCGCTTTAGACGAATGGGTTAGCAAATGCGAACAACATGGCAATACCCACGCCGATCAAGAATGCAGCATCAATCAAACCGGCTAACAAAAACATTTTGGTTTGCAATGCATTCATCAGCTCAGGCTGACGAGCAGAAGCTTCGAGGTACTTACCGCCCATCATGCCGATACCGATACAAGCACCCAAAGCACCGAGGCCAATAATGAACGCGCAAGCTAGCGCTACAAAAGCAACGTTGGTCATGACAACTCCTTAGTTAAAATCTAAAAAAATGAATAAAAAAAGTTATAAAAAATAATTAAAAAAACGTTTACTGCTTTTTTTGTGAAGCCCGCATGTTAACGCTTTTAAAAAATAAGGTTAAACGTGAAGCCAAACAAGGGTAAATCAATTCATGCTCAATTAGTGCCCTTCATGCGCCTGGCCGATATAGACCAGCGTCAACATCATAAAAATAAATGCCTGTAGCAATACGATCATGATGTGAAAAATTGCCCAAATTGAACCCGCTAAAATATGGCCAAAACCCAGTGCCATACTCGTCGCATTAAAGCCGGTCCAGGCGCCACCTAAAAGCGCGACCAACATAAAAATCAATTCACCCGCAAACATATTGCCAAACAGTCGCATGCCTAGCGAAACAGACTTCGCAGCGTATTCAACTAAATTTAATAAAAAGTTTGCTGGCGCCAATAAGACCGCCGCAAAGCCGTGAGCATGAAACGGTGCTGTAAACAATTCACTTATGAAGCCGGTTGGCGATTTAATTTTGATGCCGTAATAAAACATCAGCAGCAACACACCTAACGACATACCCATTGGTATGTTTAAGTCAGCCGTTGGCAAAATACGGTGGTAATAAAATGGGTCGCCCACTGCAGCGCCCAGACCCGTCGTTTTAAAGATCCAGGGTAGCAAGTCAACCGGCACCAAATCAAGTGCGTTCATGAGAACGATCCAGACAAAGACTGTCAGCGCTAAGGGCGCCACAAAACGACGCGTAACTTCACTGGGCACAATACTGCGCGCTTGCTGATCGACCATATCTACTAACATCTCAACAAAGCACTGAAAACGACCGGGTACACCTGACGTGGCAACACGCGCAGCGCGCCACATAAAGAAAACGGTAATAAAGCCCATGAGGACTGCCCAAAACAACGAGTCGTAGTTGATGACTGAGAAGTCAGCAATGATTGACTGCTTTTGGCCAATATTGTTATTGTGCACCAAGTGGTGCTGAATGTAATAAGCCTGGGGAGACACGCCGCCTGGAGCTGACATGGTTTACCTTTAACTAAATTGAGCCCCGAAGCCTAAGCATCGAAACCCGTTTGATTCAACTTAAGACAAGGTGCAAAACCAACGCTTGCCTTACCGAAACTCATAAACCCAAACCTACATAATTGCCCGCAAAACTTATCTAAACCTGTGCCCAAAAACCATGAAGGCAATAAGATAACCTTTTAATGTAGCAATTAAACCTAGCAAAACAGCAAGCCAATTGACCTGATCACCGCCGTACTGGGCAACAACCCATAACAGCAAAGCGGCAACCAGCATTTTGACTAAAAAACCACCCAAAACCGCTACCGGATTAGCCCCTTGCGGCCTAAATGTTGACAAAGCCAACCTTAAAGCTGCGATTGCATTGGGCAACCAGTAAGCGCCCGCACCGGCTAGCGCGCTTAGCGCAGCTGCTTGCCCAGAAAAAACGCCGAACAATGCCGATACAAACAACCCTGCTAACAACTGCGAAACAACTAACCAACCTAATAACGCTCTTGCCTTGTAAGCAATAACGCGCTTGTCTTGTTCTGATAATTTTATGGGTTTGGTAACGAGAACTGACATGTGCTTGATCACCGCTACAGAAACCGACCGCTTCAATATGCGCAAATGGCGTAAGATCAAAAACGGTTAAACAAAACTCCGACATTGTAGCGGTTTTTACCAATGGTCGCAAAAGTTGTTTGCTGTTGCAATAGGTGCTGATTTAAATATTAAAAGATGACAACATCGCTTAATTGCCCTCATCTCTCAATGCTTACATCGCCCTGACGCACTGCAACATAAATATTTTCTAGATGTTTATGGCTAAGATACGAAGATGACGTCTCAAAAACACCAAAATATGGCAACTCAAACCCGCATTCCAGCACCTACTCAAGTCAACATGCAAACTTTAGCGAAAACACTCACTCAAGAGCCCTCAACCACACTTCAGTATCGTGTTGAACTCTTTGATGTAGCCGGACATCGCCTTCGCGTCTATTTGCACATTGCCAAACCAGACCCAATCGCCCAAAAAGTTTTTTTACCCAGCTGGATACCTGGCAGTTATTTAATTCGCGATTTTGCGCGCCACATCGAAACCTTCACTGCACACAATAAACGGGGTGCATGTGAAGTGACCCGGCCAGACAATCACAGCTGGGTCATACACAACAGCAACGATGCCATTGATATTGAGATAGTCGTCTATGCGTGGGATCTATCTGTCAGAGGCGCACACATTGATCAGCACCACGCCTTTTTTAATGGCACCAGTATTTTTTTGTGTGTGGAGGGCCAGACACAACAACCCTGTCAAGTCTTACTGACTGCGCCGGCTGAACTTGATCATTGGCAAACTTTCACCAGTATGCCTCACATGCAAACTGATCACCCTGACAACACACATCATTTAGGGCGTTACCATGCGCCAAATTATGATGCGTTCATTGATTACCCGTTTGAAATCGGCACACCACACACCATTAAATTTATTGCCTGCGGTGCGCAGCATCAATTGGTATTCACAGGGCATATTCCTAACCTTGACTTGGCTCGCATTCGCGTTGATGTAAAGCGTATTTGCGAATCACAAATTAAATTATTTGAACCCAAAACGCAACGGGCTCCCTTTTTAGATAGCGCACCGGTATACACATTTTTAACGCTCGTCACGGGTGAAGGTTATGGGGGGCTTGAACACCGTGCCTCAACAGCATTAATCACATCGCGGCACAGCTTGCCAACCCTAGGGCAAGCTGAAGCGCCCAAAGCTTACAGTGATTTTTTAGGGTTAGTGAGCCACGAATATTTTCATACATGGCACGTTAAACGTATCAAGCCAAACGCCTTTGTACCTTACGATTTAACGCAACCCAATCACACCTCGTTGCTGTGGGTGTTTGAGGGCATCACTTCGTATTACGACGATTTAACGTTAGTGAGAACAGGGCTTCTCACCGAAAAGCTTTACTTCAAGCGCTTGGGCGAAACCATCGCGGGCGTTTTGCGCCAACCGGGGCGCTTTAAACAATCGGTTGCACAAAGCTCTTTTGAAGCCTGGACAAAGTATTACAAACAAGATGAAAACGCGCCTAACGCCATTTCAAGCTACTACGCGAAGGGGTCGCTCGTGGCGCTATGCATTGATTTGTCAATACGTGCCGCGACAAACAATAAACGAAGTCTTGACGATGTGATGCGTTATTTATGGAAGCATTATGGCCGTGATTTTTATCATAAACTGCCCGCGTTACAAGACTTTGAGACAGATGCAGAGACCGCTTCCGATCATTTAAGAACAACATCTCATTCAACAACTTCGAATGAAATTAAGAGCAAGAAGCAACCTACTTTACTTTACCAATTTGGTCTTGATGAAAACGATTTTGCACAAGTTGTGCAACACGCAACAGGTGTAAACCTTTCCAAACAAATTAATGCTTGGGCGACAGGCACAACTGACCTGCCGCTAAAAAAATGCTTGGCCTTTGCTGGCATCACCCTGAGCTGGAAGGCTCAAGAGGCCTGCCCTTCAATTGATGCCAACGTCAAACCTGCTGGCGCAAACTTAATCTTGAGTCATGTCTTTGAAAACGGTACCGCGCATCGTGCAGGCTTGTCAGCACACGATATTTTGATCGCAATCGACAACTTAAAAGTAGGCGGCACGCGTGACGGCCTCAACCAAATCATGGCTCGTTATCGACCTAAAGATCAAGTCAATGTCACGGTGTTTAGAGGTGACGTGTTGCGCACCTTTACCGTCACTTTAGGTGCACCCGCGCTCAACTTATGCACCCTAACGCGGGTATAAAGGCATTCATTTAATGATTTCATTACCCACAATCGCAATTTCTGATGCGCTCTTTGTAAACGATACACCGATGCTTGATGTCAGAGCACCGATTGAGTTTACTCAAGGGGCATTTCCTCACACCGTAAATAAGCCTTTGATGACTGATGAGGAACGCCATCAAGTCGGTATTTGCTACAAGCATTCGGGCCAAGATGCCGCCATTGCATTGGGTCATCGCTTGGTTTGTGGTGATGTGAAAGCACAGCGCATGCAACAGTGGCTAGCGTTCGCCAAACAATACCCACAAGGCGTTTTATATTGCTTTCGTGGGGGTCTACGCTCACAAACCGTTCAAAAATGGCTGGCAGATTCGGGGGTGATTTACCCACGCGTTGAAGGTGGCTATAAAGCGATGCGTCAATACCTCATCAACACCTTATCTCAAAAGGTTGAGGCCTCTCGTTTTTTAATTGTAGGTGGCATGACCGGCACAGGTAAAACAGATGTCATTCATGTTTTACGTCACCAAATCGATCTAGAAGCCATCGCCAATCATCGGGGTTCAAGCTTTGGTCGACACGCCTCACCCCAACCCAATCAAATCGATTTTGATCACACCCTCACCATTGCTTTCATGAAGCAACATGCACAAGGTCACCACCTTATTGTGCTTGAAGATGAATCACGCATGATCGGTCGTTGCGCCCTACCCATTCCATTACGAGACCGCATGCTTTCTAGCCCGTTAACCTGGGTACATGCTTCGTTAGAAACCCGTGTTGATCGAATTGTGCGTGATTATGTGGAAAGACTCAGTGAAGAGTACCTTTCACTTCATGGTGATAGCGATGAGGCCTACGTCGCCTACAGCCAACAGTTACTGACCGCGCTTGATAATTTACAAAAAAAACTCGGTGGTGAACGCCATGCAACTATGCGTGCAACCATGCAAACCGCCTTAGCAGAACAACGCACAGGGCATGGTTTTAGTGCGCATAAAGAGTGGATCAAACCTCTTCTTGAAACCTATTACGACCCCATGTATCGCTATCAGCATGAGTTAAAAAAAGACCGTATTGTGTTTGAAGGTGATGCAGAGGAAGTCATCAATTATTGCTTAACGTATGGTGAGCCAACTTAATCAGTGAGTTGTGCTTGAATTGCTTTGGCTGCAACCACACCATCTGCAAAGGCCGTTACAACACAAGGGTGCATACGCTGCGCAACTTCGCCAATAGCATAGACACCCGGCTGACTGGTTTGCGCCGTGTCATGATCAGTGGCAATAAAACCATTCGCGTGATACTTGAGTGCTAAGGGCGCAACAAACGTGGCCTGCGCTTCCCACCCATACAAAACGATTATCAAATCGTAAGCGTGACCATTCACTATTTTGGCGTTCGGCTCAACCAAGTAAGGGCCTACAAATACATCACTTAAAGGCACACGCGCAACAAACTGTTTTTGTGCGCGAACTGAGCGAGCATAAATATGTGCTTGGCGTGCACCACGCGATTTGATGTATTCATAGTTTTCAAATGCGTTGTCGCCCCCTCCTAGTAAGGCCACGTTTAAGCCTGTAAAGTCTTGTTGAACAATTTTTTCACCAGGGCCAATCAGCACGCCTGGCCACGACTCATATTGACCTGCATTGAGTGGTCGAGCCTTAACACCGGTTGCAATCACGACGGTATGCGCTTGAATATCAATTAATTGGTCATGATGCCAAACTGAAATAATAAATTGACTGCCATGCTTACTACGTGCGTGACTTTCACGATCAGTTTCAGCCCCCTTAACAACCTGTTTAACTGGGCTATTAAGCCAAACCTCAGCACCACTGGCCTCGAGTTGTGAAGCCATACCACGTGCAATATCTATACCCGTTTGCCCCGCTGCGGTAGGTGTCCATAAATCAAAAAAAGGGTTGCGCGCCGACAAACCACCCACGCGGTCTGATGCTTCGAGCAACAACGGCCCAAAGCCAAATTGCTTGAGCCAAATGGCACAGCTCACACCCGCTGGCCCTGCACCAATAATGACGGCATCATATTTTTTTTGCATAGCGTGACTTTTTGAAGTGATTTTTTTTGAAGAGATTTGTGAAATTGCTTAATATTTTTAGCAACCCATTGATCATGAATTTTAATCGTGTTTAAAGGCTCTGAATCAATACCCATTCACGCCTACAATAGGTAAAATTTTCTTAAGATGCCTATTATTATGACGACTCGACGTATTATATTTTCAAGTATTAAACTTGATGCTCATATTGGTATTCTTGAGCATGAGCGCTTAGCAACCCAACCTATACTTATTGATGCAGAAATTGATGTTGATGTAACACAAAATACTGACGACAACGACATTGGCACCGTGCTTGATTATCGTTTGCTGCATGACACCATTGTGCAAGAATGCACACGCGGTCACGTTAATTTACTTGAAACATTAACCGATCAAGTCGCCAAGCGTTTATTGGCACTTTTTGCTGAAACCCGCTCTGTTAAAGTTCGCATTACTAAAACATCTGCCTTTTCCGATTGTTTGGGTGTGGCGATTGAAGTGCTCGTGCATCGCGCAGCGACCTAACAACGCTAACAACCCTAACGTCTCTAACGAATCTAACGCCCCTAACGAACCTAACCAACCTCATGACCCTAACCAACCTAATGACCAAGCTGAATGGGTTGCCCATGCTGACTCATCCACTTCATCAACGGCCTTTGTTATTAGACGTTAAGTTTCTCGCGAGTAAAGCGGCTTGCCATGATTGAAAGCCCCCTGTCTTTTGAACCAACATACCGATTAAAAAAAGACGAATCTGCTCGGGTCAATGCGAACAAGCTTCATAAACGTTTAATGCGCGAATTGGGGCGTGGTGTGGCTGACTACAACATGATTGAAGCGGGTGACCGCGTCATGGTGTGCGTTTCAGGTGGAAAAGACTCTTATGGTTTGCTTGATTTATTAATCACCTTACGTGCACGCGCACCGATTGATTTTGAAATTGTGGCTGTCAATTTAGATCAAGGTCAACCCGGTTTCCCAACCGATATATTGCCGCAGTATCTGACAAGTATTGACATACCTTTTCATATTGAAACGCGCGACACTTACTCAATTGTTAAACGTGTCATTCCTGAAGGCAAAACAACCTGTTCGCTTTGCTCAAGGCTACGCCGTGGTATTTTGTATCGCGTGGCCAGTGAGTTAGGTGCGACAAAAATTGCACTGGGTCACCACCGTGATGACATTTTGGCAACGTTCTTTTTAAATCTTTTTTATGGGGCTAAGCTTAAAGCCATGCCACCTAAACTGGTCTCAGACGATGGTCGTCATACCGTGATTAGGCCGTTAGCTTATGTGACTGAAGAAGACTTAATCGCTTATGCACAACAGAAAAATTTTCCGATTATTCCGTGTACGCTTTGTGGTTCGCAAGAAAACCTCAAGCGTAAGGAAGTCGGTCAAATGATTAAGGCTTGGCAAAAAACGCACCCACAACGCGTGTGGAATACCTTTAATGCCTTAGCTAAAGTGGCGCCATCACACTTGATGGACACCACCTTATTTGATTTTGCAAATCTCAAACCCAGCGGCGTTGCGAACCTTGATGGCGACACCGCGTTTGATGATGTTGCTGTTTGATCATCTTTTGCTGTGTAAAAGTTAAGGCCAGCTTACTGAGCTTGAACTTAAACAGTCAGTAATGATTAACAACGACAGAAATAATTTAAGCGACGGCGCCTGATTCTTGTAAAAGCTTTTTCAACTCGCCGTTTTCTTCCATTTCGCCAATGATGTCTGAACCACCAATAAACTCACCTTTAATGTAGAGCTGTGGAATGGTTGGCCATTGCGAAAAAGTTTTAATACCTGAACGCACTTCTTCGTCATCAAGCACATTGACAGTCACCAATTTTGTGACGCCATTTTGGCGCAAAATTTGCACCGCACGACTTGAAAAGCCACACTGGGGAAACTGCACTGTACCTTTCATGAACAAAACGACAGGGTTACTTGTAATGGTTTCTTTAATAAATGTTTGTACGTCAGACATGGCTGGTTCTCTTGTCAGAAATTAAATAGGGTCATTTAAAGCTTAAAAACGACTTAAAAAGGTTGTGGCACTCAAGTTTTCACTACATTAACATCAATTGTATTCCCACCTTAAGGTAAGGTATTTATGCACTGGTCACTAAATAACCACCCGTAGCTCGGGGTTTTTCACCCAAGTCTTTTAAGGTCTGCACCCCATTAAAGCCAACCTTTATAAAAAGCGCTTGCACTTGAAGCGCTTGGTCATAGCCATGCTCGACCCATAACTTTCCCCCGGGCTTTAACCAGTTTGGCGCTTGTTCAATAATATGTTTTAAAGCACTTAAGCCATCAGCCCCATCTGTGAGGGCCTGGGGTGGTTCAAAGCGCAAATCACCCTGAGCTAAGTGTGCGTCATCACGATGAATGTAGGGCGGGTTTGAAACGATCAAGTCGTAACGCTCAGCCTGCACACCCAGCGCTTGATACCAATCACCATGAAACCAGTTCACCTGTACCGCCAAACATTCAGCATTCAGTTGCGCAATGCCTAACGCTTCAGCACTGCAATCGGTCGCGTCGACTTGTATATTGGGACAGGCTTTGGCAATTGAAATCGCGATGACCCCACTGCCCGTGCCCAGGTCAAGCACCTTAGTTAACGCGTGTTCGCGTACCACCTCAATTGCTTTATTGACCACAGTCTCGGTGTCTGGCCGGGGTATGAGCACGTGGGGTGACACACAAAAAGTTAAACCCATGAACTCGCGTGTACCCAATAAATATGCCATCGGTACGCCCGCGGTGCGACGGGCCACCATAATGTAGAACACCTGCGCCTGTTGTTCGGTCAACATCTCGTCATCATGCGCAATCAACCACGTACGCGGCTTGTTTAGAACGGCCTCAAGCAACATGCGAATTTCAAGACGTGGCAACGATGATGACATCATCGCTTCTTTGATCGTCATGGTGATCATTGAACTATCAAGCCTCTTGGCCTATTTCTGCTAATAAATTAGCTTGGTGTTCAGCGGCTAAGGCAGAGGTAAGTTCGTCTAAATCACCTTCCATTATGTTGAGCAGTTTGTATAAGGTGAGGTTAATGCGGTGGTCAGTTAAACGGCCTTGGGGAAAGTTATAAGTACGTATGCGTTCTGAGCGATCACCCGTACCCACTAATGATTTTCGTTGAGCAGCCTCTTTGTCGTGCTGCTCACGTTGCACCATGTCTTTTAAGCGTGCAGCCAGCACTTGCATGGCTTTATCTTTATTGCGATGTTGCGAACGGTCGTCTTGGCACTCAACCACCAAGCCTGTTGGTATATGAACAATGCGAACCGCTGAATCAGTTTTATTGATGTGTTGCCCACCCGCGCCACTGGCACGGAAGGTGTCAATGCGCAAGTCGCTGGGGTTGATAGCAATGTCTTCGGCTTCATCAGCTTCCGGCAACACCGCAACGGTACATGCGGAAGTATGTATACGACCTTGCGATTCCGTTGCGGGTACCCGCTGAACGCGGTGTGCGCCCGACTCAAATTTCAAGGTGCCGTAAACGCCGTCGCCCGATATGCTCAAGATCACTTCTTTGTAGCCACCTACTTCAGAGGGGCTTTCGGACATCAGTTCAGTTTTCCAACCACGACGTTCAGCAAAGCGTGTGTACATACGCAATAGATCGCCACTAAAGAGTGCACTTTCATCACCGCCCGTACCCGCACGAATTTCCATAATCACACTGCGCGAATCATCAGGGTCACGTGGTAAAAGTAAGCGTTGAAGGTCTGCTTCGAGCGTTTCAATGGTGTCTTTACATGACAGCATTTCTTCTGTTGCCATGGCTTTCATTTCAGGGTCAGACATCATCACACGGGCGTCTTCAATGGCAGTTTCTGTTTGTTCCAACAGGCTGAAAGCAGACACCACAGGCTCAAGCTCTGAACGCTCACGTGAGAGTTTTTTAAACTGATCTCGATTGTTGTTGATTTCTGGCTGTGACAATAATGCGTCGACTTCTTCAAGCCGGCGCGAAAGTTGTTCTAAGCGCGAACGCATCGAAGGTTTCATTTCATGCCTCAATTGTAAAAATTTTTATTATTTTGCTTGTGGCTTTAATGGCGTCTACGATCACGCGTGGGGAATAATCGCGGCAACCAACCCATGAGTTGTTGTCGTTCATTTTCTTCAGTTTGGTGCAAAGCGTTAAACGTACCGTGCAGATATTTTTGAGTCAAGCTGTGAGCCAATTGCTCAAGCACGGCCTCGGGTGCATCGCCCTTTGCTAAAGCTTTACGGGCACGATCGAGTGCAGCTGATTGCACGTCTTGCGCATTCATTTGCATGGTTTGAATCATCGGCACCGTTTTACGCAGTTGTAACCAATGCATGTAACCGCGTACTCGCGTATCAATAATGGCTTCAGCTTGCACCACGGCTGATTGGCGCGACTCGGTACCAGACTGCACCACTGCCCCCAAATCATCAACCGAATAAAGGTAAACATCATCTAATCGTGACACTTCAGGTTCAATATCTCGGGGCACGGCCAGGTCAACCATCACCATGGGACGGCGACGACGTTGGCGGCTGGCACGTTCGACCATACCTAAACCCAATATGGGCAAGGTGCTGGCCGTACAGGAAACCACCACATCAAATTCGGCCAATTGGTCAGGTAAATCAGCTAAACGCATTGATTTTGCGTCGAAACGGTTAGCCAGTTGATCGGCACGCTCGAGGGTGCGATTAGCCACCACCATAGCTTTAGGCTGACGGGCCGCGAAGTGCGTGGCACAGAGCTCTATCATTTCACCCGCACCAATAAACAAAATACGGGTCTCTTTTAAGTCGCCAAATACGCGTTCAGCTAAGCGAACAGCAGCTGAGGCCAGTGAAACCGATTGCGAACCTATGGCAGTTTGGCTACGAACCTCTTTTGCAACAGAAAAAGTGCGTTGAAACAATTGATGCAACAGCGTGCCCAAGGCGCCCGCACCCTCTGCTGCACGAACGGCCTCTTTCATTTGCCCTAAAATTTGGGGTTCACCCAACACCATTGAATCGAGGCCGCTAGCCACCCGAAAGGCATGACGCACTGCATCGTCGTTATCATGCAGGTATAAGTGGGGGCTTACGTCTTGTGGTTCGATTTTATTGAACTCGGCCAACCAACGGGGTAAGTGCTCAGCCACCTCGGGTTCAGCTGCACAGTACAGCTCAGTGCGATTACAGGTCGACAGTATTGCCGCTTCGTGCACAGCACCACCAAATGATGACTGCAAAGCACTTAAAGCAGGCTGTACTAATTCAGCAGGCAACGACAAACGCTCACGAACCGCTACAGGAGCGGAGACATGATTCAAGCCGATTGTAAAGACACCTGCCGACATATATCTATACGCATTTGGCACAAAGGCCATTTTGTTGTTTGTGGATTGATTTCGGCTTTGATTATAAAGGCGAAACACCTTTTAAGTCATATAGTGACATGTTTCATGTGGCCTTACAGAGGCCACCCTAGCTTGTTGAAAATGCCTGATGAGGCTCTGGCCGCTATAAAAAGGTCACACGCTTAATCAGATCAGATAAGTTAATTTTAGGTGTTGAGAGCGTCTGACCATTATCTGGGCTGTTAACAATAACCCCCTTGCCCGCAATGGGAGCCAAATTATCAACCTTGAATTTACCCACATTGACTTGCTGCCTGATAAAACATTCTTCATCAAAGAATAAGCAATCGCCATTTGAATCAATTTCATCAAAGTCAATGGTTTCAAAACCAATTAAATCTTGCAATGCGAGGCGAGTTTCGGCAATCTCGAGCTCTTTAACTTGCTTGTCATGGGGGTCAATTAAAAATACTTTCATAGGTTTAGCTTCGGTCGGTTGTTGATACATATCACTTCTGATTATAGAGGCGAAGCGACCTGATTTGGTGTATGATTGCACGCTTGATGTGGCCCGATAGCTCAGTCGGTAGAGCAGAGG
>DITR01000017.1 GCA_002422175.1 Alcaligenaceae bacterium UBA6179 | reverse complement strand
TTTGCCGGACACTTCTTCAATAAACAACAAGTCATGCGAAAATCAATTTTATGCAATGGCATCGTACTTTTCTATGGTTTGTTTTTTTTGCACTGATTGCCGGTGTCTGGACACTCTATTTTGAAAATGCTTGGGGTTGGGCTTTATTAGCGCTTGGCACAGGCCTTGTTTTGACATGGCGACGCTATCAAGGCGCCAAAGTTGCCCAATGGTCTAAATCGCCCGCAACAAATATTCCACCTGAACATATTGGCCCATGGGCTGATGTGGTGTCACAACTACAGCGCTTTACAAAAATGCAGGCTGAATCAGCAGTCGCATCACAAGAAACAGCCAACGCGATTATGTTGGCTGCTCAAGCACTACCTGTTGGGGTTGTGGCACTCGACAACCTGTTCAAAATTGTGTGGTTTAACCATACCGCAAAACTGCACCTCAATCTTGATCAAACGCTTGATGTGGGTCATTCATTATTAAATTTGTTGCGCCAACCTGATTTCATTCGGTACGCAAAGCAGCCCCAGTGGCCTGAACCCATTCTACAAAAACTCACCCAGGCGGGCGAAGATAAACGTCTGGTCATGCAGTTGGTGAACTATGCAGGCAACCAACGGTTACTGATCACACGCGATATGACACAAATTGACCGGCTGGAAACCACGCGACGCGATTTCGTGGCAAATGTTTCACACGAGCTTCGAACCCCATTAACAGTTTTAGCTGGCTTTTTAGAAACATTAAAAGATGCGCCACCCGACGCCTTATCATCTGAGCAAAAACAACAGTACATTGAGTTGATGCATAACCAGGCCCAACGTATGCAAGCCCTTGTGGCCGAATTGTTGTCGCTCTCAGACTTGGAATCAACGTCACAAGCTGAGCGTGTAGAACTTGATATGCCCGTTTTAATTGGTTCACTTCGTCAGCAAGCTGAGGCGCTATCGGGCGGCAAGCATCATTTTGAATGGCAAATCAACCCTCATTTGCATCTCAAAGGTAGTCATTCAGAACTTTCATCCGCTTTTTCTAATTTACTCAACAATGCCATTCGTTACACCCCTGAGGGTGGGCATATTCAGGTTACATGGGCGGTTGATGAGGCTGGTCGCCCGCAGTTTAGTGTCACCGACACGGGTATCGGCATCGCGCCAGAACACATTCCACGTTTAAGTGAACGGTTTTATCGGGTTGATCGCGGCCGCTCAAGAGCTTTAGGTGGCACGGGTCTAGGTTTAGCCATCACCAAGCATATTGCGCTCCGTCATAACGCTAAACTGAATATTGTCAGCTGGCCCAACGAAGGCAGTTGTTTTAGCTTAGTGTTCGAGACCTCGCCGGTATCATAAAATCAGTACTATAGTGTTGAATGCATATCTTGAAATATCTTGATAATCTTAGGTTTGTCTTGGTGCATGCAGATATGGCTCGATACCCCTTTTTATGATTTAAACCCATTGTTACTTTTGAGGTTTTGATATGAATACCGCCACACAAACCATGCCGCCTTTTCACTTGGCTTTCCCAGTCCACAGTCTTGACGTTGCACGTCATTTTTACGGCGAAGTATTGGGTTGCCCCGAAGGTCGTAGCTCACCCGACTGGATCGATTTTAATTTCTATGGCCACCAGATTGTGGCGCATTTATCTCCCGAATCGTGCAACTCGGCGGCCACCAGCGCAGTTGACGCACATAACGTACCGGTTCGTCATTTTGGTGTGGTTTTGTCTATGTCAGACTGGGAATCACTTGCTGAAAAACTCAAGGCCGCCGGTACGAAATTTATCATTGAACCCTACATTCGCTTTAAGGGCGAAGCGGGCGAGCAAGCCACCATGTTCTTTAAAGACCCTTCGGGTAATGCAATTGAATTTAAAGCATTTCAAAACATGTCGTCACTATTTGCTAAATGATTCGTGAACAAGGCGATCGTTGCGTTATTTTTGATCTCGGTGATCGCATTGATGCCGACACTGGGCTCAAATGCTTGAGTCTGGCGCAACGTTTAAGGCTTGCTAAATTAAGTGGGGTGACTGATGTCATTCCCTCATTCATTACGGTTGCCATTCAGTTTGAGCCACACCCCGACCATCAAGACAACCCCAGCGCTTATTTTGAGCGAGCAGCACAGGCGTTTTTAGACCAACCACTTGATCAGTCGTTAGTTGAATCGCGCATTATTGATATACCGGTTTGCTACGACACCGAATATGGTGTTGACCTTGAGTTCGTCGCGCAAACGGCACAGTGTTCCGTCGCCGAAGTGATTCGCCAGCATACTGAATCATTAAGTCGCGTTTTTATGATTGGCTTTGCGCCTGGGCAACCTTATATCGGTATTCATGGTGATTACCTCGACATACCAAGACGTCAGACACCTCGAACAGCTGTGCCAGCGGGTTCTGTGGCTATTGCAAATCGACAAACCACTGTCTACCCAAATCTATTGCCAGGAGGTTGGCACATTATTGGCATGACCCCCACCTCAATATTTGATATCAACAGGGCGCAGCCGAGCTTGCTTGAACCGGGTGACCAAGTTCGTTTTGTACCCATTTCGTCAGAGCGTTTTAACTCAATTAAAAATAACAAAGCGTAACGCATGGGCATACTCATTCATAAACCGGGCCTGCTTTCAAGTTTTCAAGATTTGGGACGTTTCGGTTTTCAGTATTTGGGCGTTTCGGTAACCGGCGCAATGGATACGCTGGCACATCAAATGGCCAATCGAATTGTGGGTAATCAAACCGATTTAGCCACCCTCGAAATGACGTTGATTGGCCCACAACTGACCTTCACTGCACCATGCTGTTTTGCACTCAGTGGGGCTGACATGCAGGCAACCCTGAATGACAAGCCCATTGTGCTGAACCGCCCTTATATAGCAAGGCGGGGTCAAAAGCTCAAGCTACTCTCTTTTGTCACGGGGGCGCGTACTTATCTGGCAGTATTTGGTGGTTTTGCACTCAAAGCCATTATGAATAGTCAAAGCACTTATTTACGCAGCGGCTTTGGTGGCTGGCACGGGCGCTCATTAAAAAAAGATGATGACATTTCTCTTCAAGTGTCTCTACCCGATGATGAACGGTTTTTAAAAAAAATTGAAACCAAGCTTTGGCAAACACGACTGTATCTGCCCCTTAACCTTCAGTTACCGAACCCAAATCGAGACACTGTACGCGTTCTTGCGAGCGACCAATGGACAGCATTTACACCGACCAGTCTTGATCATTTTTTATCAAACCCATGGCGCATTTCACGCGACTCTGAGCGTATGGGTTATCGCCTTGAAGGCCCACAGTTAGCATTAAACCTTCCTAAACAGATGCTGTCTGAAGCCACCAGTTTTGGCACCATACAAGTACCCGTAGATGGCCAACCAATCATTCTCATGGCTGACCGTCAAAGCACAGGGGGTTACCCCAAAATCGCAACGGTCATACAAGTAGACTTACCTGCCCTTGCGCAACGTAAGCCTGGCGATTCCGTTCGGTTTAAATTAATCGATAGCGCCCAAGCGCAGCAGCTTGATCATTTACGTCAAACCGCTATTGAATTATTAGCGCGACCCCTTGAGCCAATTTTTGAAACGTTACGAAAGTCTATAAAGAGCACATGACATGACACAACAAATAGATTTGAATTGCGATATGGGTGAAAGCTTTGGCGCCTGGAAAATGGGCCAAGACGAACAGATTTTGCCCTATGTGTCATCTGCCAATATTGCTTGTGGCTATCACGCGGGTGATGCATCCGTCATGCGACATACCGTCGCCCAAGCACTTAAACACGGTGTCAAACTTGGGGCTCACCCGGGCTTACCTGATTTAGTGGGTTTTGGTCGCCGCAATATGGCTATTTCCCCTGAAAATGCCTATGACATCACAGTGGTTCAAGTGGGTGCATTAGCCGCAGTCGCCGCATCACAAGGCGCAAGCTTACATCACGTTAAAGCGCATGGTGCGTTATATAACATGGCCGCTAAAGATGTTGCTTTAGCGAAAGCCATTTCACAAGCAGTCTACGATGTAGATCCATCATTGATTACATTTGTACTGGCGGGTAGTTGTATGGTTGAAGCAGCACAAAAGTGTGGCTTAACAGTCAAGCAAGAAGTATTTTGTGACCGCACCTACCAGTCAGATGGTTCACTCACACCCAGACGTGAGCACAACGCCATGATTGAAGATGTCAACCAATCGATTGCTCAAGTTATACAAATGATTCAAAAGGGTTATGTAACGGCCGTTGATGGTAGCCACGTTGCACTTAAAGCTGAGACCGTTTGCATTCACGGTGACCAACCTAATGCTATGGTCTTTGCTAAGGCGATTAGAACGGCACTAGAGGGTGCTGGCATCACTATAGTTTAAGCTTGCCAACACCCACAATCATCGTGTCAAAACGCGATGAAGTTATTAAACCAATACGCGCTCAATACCACCCTCATTGGCTTGGGCCACATATTTTGGCATCCAGTCTTCGCCCAAAATCAGGCGCGCCATTTCAACCACGATATAGTCTGCTTTAGCAGCCGTATCTTGCTCAAACCTTGACAAGCCTTGCAAGCAAGATGGGCACGAGGTCAGCATTTTGACTTCGCCTTCAAAACCATCAGCACGAATGACTGCTGTGTTTTTAGTCAACTCTTCTTCTTTACGAAACCGAACTTGCGTTGAAATGTCTGGCCGACTGACTGCTAAGGTGCCCGACTCACCGCAACACCGATCGGTTTTAATCGTTTCATCACCGACTAAAGCGCGCACAGTTTTCATGGGATCTTGCAGCTTCATGGGGGTGTGACAAGGGTCGTGATACATATATCGCGTACCATTCACACCCTCAAGCTTGACCCCCTTTTCTAGCAAATATTCGTGAATGTCGATCAAACGACACCCAGGGAATATTTTTTCAAACTCATAGCCTGCCAGCTGATCGTAACAAGTACCACAGCTCACCACGACCGTTTTAATATCAAGATAATTCAAAGTGTTCGCAACACGATGAAAGAGCACGCGATTATCAGTGATAATTTCTTGCGCCTTGTCTGTCAAACCATTTGCACGTTGCGGATAACCACAACACAAATACCCGGGTGGCAACACGGTCTGCACACCCACATGCCATAACATGGCCTGCGTCGCCAAACCGACTTGAGAAAACAACCGCTCAGAACCACAGCCAGGGAAGTAAAACACGGCCTCGGTTTCAGCTGAAGTACGAGCAGGGTCACGAATGATCGGTACGTAATTTGCGTCTTCAATATCTAACAATTTACGGGCTGTTTTTTTAGGCAAACCACCCGGCATTTTTTTGTTAATAAAGTGCACCACCTGCTCACGCATGGGCGCTTTACCCACTGTTGCAGGTGGGTGAGCCGTTTGTTTGCGTGCAAATTTAGCGAATAAATCGTGAACAAAACGTTGCGCCTTGTAGGCCACACCCACCATAACTTGGCGTGTTGCATTGATAGTAGCCGGGTCTTTGGCATTTAAGAAAAACATCGCTGCCGAGGTGCCCGCGTTAAATGATTTATGACCCATTCGACGCAGCAGTGCGCGCATGTTCATCGACA
>DITR01000130.1:224-3223 GCA_002422175.1 Alcaligenaceae bacterium UBA6179 | reverse complement strand
AGCTGGAAAAAACCTGAAGACTTACCTGCAATTCAACTGCGCGCCATTGCCCACTTTTTTGAGCATTACAAAGACTTAGAAGAAGGCAAATGGGTCAAGGTAAGCGGTTGGGAAGGCGTTGAATCTGCCAAGAAAGAAATCGTTGACGGTATGGCCAACTACAAGGGTTAGTCACATCACTGCTTGATAGGTAACCCAATCAAGCAGAGTCAACTCTTTAAAATAAAAAAACCTAAGCCACTTTCTTAGGTTTTTTTAATTGAAATCGTTAAAAATGCAAAGTCGTTAAGATTTGATCTTACTGTTTGAAACATCGGGATCAATTTGAACGTCATGGGGTACGGTAAGGGGGGCGCTGTCAAAATATTCTTCATAAGCGACATCTTTGGGTACCGTTTGGGCTACTTCTTGAGCAACATACCTGTTTTGATGTGATGCGTCATCACCCAGCTCTACCCAACCGCCAACGTTTTTAATATCAGGGTCAGCCGCTATATCAGCAGCGGGCAACAAGGCATCTTTTGACAAGACGGGTAAAGCTGAACTGACTGCTGTCGCCAAGCGCCATTGCTTGGCTGCCATATCAGGTTTACCAATACGATCAAACAGGCTGCCAAGCAAAGCATGCACACGAGAGTCGCTATGAATAGCCAAACTATGCTCAAAATACCGTTGAGCTTGACCCCACATTTGCGAGGCCAAACACAGCGAGCCGAGCGTAGACAAAAGCTGTGCATCATTAGGGCGTTTAGCAAGCCAACCCTCGGCTTTCTGTAAACGACGGTTAACTTCTTGGCCTTCTGCGCGGGCATAGGCGTCTAAAACACGCACATCGAATGACTGCTCAATAGAATTTTCAAGTATGCGTGAAGCTTCTTTAATTTGATCATTCGTCTCGAAGGCATGAGCCCCAGCGAGTGCAACTTCAGGTAAAAGTTTTTCATCACTACGTAGTGACTTCCAGATGGGTTGCCAATCACCCCGACGTTGAGCATCGCGAATTTGCGCTGCCGCTGCAACATCAACGATACGGTCGGCCTCTTGAGTCTGAATGGCACGCATACGTTTGAGCTGGTGTGCAATGTGAAGCACTTGTGTATGGTTATTAAGCTGTTGATATGCACGCAACAAAATACGCATCGTATGAACGTGTTTGGTGGTTTCAGCACCTGATGCCAACAAAGTATCAAGGGCCTGCTGCGCCAAACCTTGGTCAAGCCATAAGTCAGCCGCTGCCGCAGCGATCGCAACACGCAAGGTTTGATCAGACTTTTGATCTGTGACAGTTGCTTGTGCCTGACTGATGAGCTGATCACGACGTATGTACTCACCCATAGCATGGGCAGCACGGGCAGCCGACAAACTGGCCAACACGCGGCGGCGGTGGTTTTTTGTTTGTTGTGACAATTTGGTTAAAGCTTGCTCGGCCAAGCTGTAACGCCCCTCTAACAGTGCGGCCCAGCCATCTTCAAGCAAATCTTGGTCACGTTGCGCTTTTCTCTCGCCACGCCAATTGCGCATGCGGACAGGTAGGTTCGTGAACCACGCGATTACTCGCAATAAAACATAAAGCCCAACAAAAGTCACAATTAATGTCAAGATTGCAAAGGCTAACGACACTTGAATGCTCAAGTTATCAACCACGATCATGACATTACCGGGGTGACGGTCTATAACTAAAGCGACCACTACTGCAAGCGTAAATAAAAAAATTGTCCAGAACCAGGTACGCATCGCTTTTAATTTCCCGGTTGGTTAGACGTAAAGCCCTTGGCTCGCAAAGATGCCACGGCATTCAAGCTGTCTGACAGTGAAGGCAACTTTGCAACGACTGGGGCAGCCTTGAGCTGTGCAATTAACTCAAGCACCTTTTTAGTTTGCGGCGAGTCTAGATCGTAACGGCTATTAACCAAACCCGACATTTGTGACAATTCAGTTTGCCAAAGCCCGGTTTGACGCATCATCATCGCTAATTTTGCGCTCAGCACTAGGCCTCGCAGATGCGAGCGCAACGAAACGCTTTGCTCTTCAGACATTAATAATGACTGAGTATCTGCTGCACGTCTAATACGAACAATATCAGCAAACTCTTTCGTGACAACGCTTGAGGCTTGCTCAGCGATTTTGCTTGATTGTTCGCTAGCTTGTTGCCACCAACGCGTTACCGTTTCAAAGGACCAAAAATCAGTGGTTGAACCAGGTGCTGGGGTGTTTGACGGTGTAGGTGCCTTAACTTCTGCTGGCGTCTGCTGTGTGACAGCTGCAACAGGCGCATCGGCTGGCATTCTAGATGAAGCAGGCTCTAATTGTGCTTGAGAGCCTGAACCCACCGCCGTTTTATTACCACCTGGCGCTAAGAGTGGAGCCTGATTAAGTAACTCGCCTAATAGATCAAGTTTTGTAAACAGCCCAGCAATATCAACATCAGGAGTTGCGCGTAAGCGACTTAAATCTGATTGAATAGCGCGCCCGACTTCTGCGAAGCGTGGTGAATCAAAGCGAACAATTGCCTGTTCAGCGGCTTCAAGCGCGGCAATACTTCCTGCCACTTGACCTGTTAACGATAACTGTTGATTAGCTAATAAAATTAACCGTTCAATTTCATTGGCTCGTAAGGTGTCATCAACACCATAATTAAATGCACGCCATGATTGTTCGATTGTTGCAAAATCACTGCGAGCCACTTTAACTTGCGCATCAATTTGATTTAACTTCTCAGTTTGAGACTGAGCTAAAGATAACGCTTCACGTGCTCGTTGCTCGGCAAATTCTGACTGAGATTGTATTTGTTGTAGCCGAACAGCAACGATGCGACCCGTGTTTTCAAAGCGTTGCTGTTGCCACCATAAAGCTGCGCCCGCAGCGCCCAACAACAGAACTAAGATGATTACCGTGGCGACCCAACTAAACTGACGAGGCGAAGGAGCGTCTTCAATTTTTGAAGACGATTTAGTATCAGGTGCTAGGGTTTGAGCATCTGGGGTGTTTTTTGTTTTGTC
>DITR01000130.1:0-182 GCA_002422175.1 Alcaligenaceae bacterium UBA6179 | reverse complement strand
AAAGCAGAGCCCTTTTGCTCAGACAAATCATCAAAAGTGACTGTTGCTAATAAACGACTCACTCGCTCAAGCACTTTAGGGTGCGTAACAACCACACCCTGAATAACCTGAGAAGCCTGAATACCCAAGTCGTTAAGTTGCGACGCGACCGCCTCAACCGACTCTATGCTTGTAAAGAGCCA
>DITR01000005.1 GCA_002422175.1 Alcaligenaceae bacterium UBA6179 | reverse complement strand
ACCGTCTCTGTGCGACCCCGAGCCAATCAAATGCTTGTACGTGCCAACGCACAGTACAACTTAACCCCAGTTGAAGACCCCAAGCCTTATCAAGATTTCTTTACTTCTTTAAGTAAATCACTTTTCTTGCAGGCTCAGAATGTTGAGTAGTGGTGGGCGTGTATTTTGGAGGTCTCAGTAAGGGCAGGTTGGATCTACTTGCGAAAGCTAAAAGGGGTGTTTGCCTTGGTTGAACACAAGTCACTGAGTGAGGACTTGAGCTAAGCTTACGAGGAGGCGCAAGAAGTGAGCTTGGTTTGGCGCAAAAGAATGAATTATTTGTGCAGATTGTCCCGCAGGGGCAGTCTATGCCGAGCAACACGAAACCCGATGCGAAGTCCACTCCAAAGCCAATTCTTAAGCCCACCCCAAAGCCAGTCTTCAAATCAGATGTTAAGCTAGACGTCAAGCCGAGATAGAGAATTGTTTGAATGACGGGGGTTTCAAAACAAGATGTTCTATCGTTAAGGATGATTGTCATATCTGAGGCACGACTATTTGAAAAGTAAATATGTTTCGATCAAGGATGTCGCCAAAATAACGGGATTGTCACCTGGCACTGTCTCAAGGGCCTTGTCTCGACCCGAAATGGTCAAAGAGGTGACGCGTAAACGCATATTGGATACGGTTTCGCAACTCGGCTATGTGACGAATGGCGTCGCCAGAGCGTTGGTCAACAGCAAATCGTATACGGTCGGTGCGGTGATTCCACGTTTTGGGAGCGCAACGTTTTCAACGATGCTGCAAACGTTGGAGAGCTCGCTTGAGAAAGGTGGCTATCGTCTCTTGCTTTCAATGCCAGAGATTTCAAGGGTAAATGAGCCCTCTAATATTCGTACCTTGATTGAGTCGGGCATAGACGCTTTGGTCTTACTCGGGGCGTTGCATCCACCCGAAACGCTGGCAATCATTCAAAACAGAAACATCCCCGTGGTGACAATGTGGTCAGCCGTGCCGGGTCCTTTGCCTGGCGTGCATGTTGACGAACAAGCGGGTGCCTTTTTAATCATCAATCATCTTGCCTCGCTCGGTCATCAAAAGATTGCGTTTATCAGTGGCGTGACACAAAACAACGAACGTGCGGCACAGCGATTACGGGGGATCCAATTGGCTGTGATAGCCAACAGGATGACACTTGATGAGGCTAATATTATTGAGACCCGCTATGGGTTTGAGGAGGGCTTTAAGGCAGCGTTAGCGCTGGTCGATCGATCTCATGACATTACCGCTATCGTCTGTGGTAACGACTATCTCGCAACCGGTGCGCTGTCGGCGTTAAAGTCTCGAGGCATTCGTGTGCCACAGGATATTTCGGTAACGGGGATCAATGACAACGATTACGCAGCGTATTTAAATCCCTCATTGACGACCATCTCCATTCCATTTGAGCAAATTGGTCAGACCGCGGCAAAGTACCTAATTGAAGTTCTCAAAGGCAACCACACTCCAAACGTTGAAACGCATGAATTGAAGCTCGTTGTTCGTGAGTCAACGGGTCAGGTTAGAAAAAATAATTTATCCTAGCCTACCTTGATTTTTTCAAAATAATTGCTTGACACTTTCAAATTACATCGACTACATTACAAATGCAATCGTTTGCATTTTGATGCGATTACATCAAAAAAATTAAATCTAAATATAGTTTTTAATTTTTAACGATCGAAACCATGAAAAATTAAAGAAGAAAATAATTATTTGAAATTAAGATTTAATACCTTGAGGAGATAAAAATGAACATTTCTAAATGTTATAGACTATTCGCATCGGGATTAATGATACTTACGATGTCTACCCCGTTATATGCAGCCTATCCTGATAAACCGATTACTCTTATCGTGGCATGGGGAGCCGGTGGTGCGACTGATGCCATGGCCCGAGCTGTTCAACCTATTCTTGCCAAGAAACTAGGAGCCGATATTGTCATTAAAAACATCTCTGGCGCATCTGGCACGATTGGCACGGCAGAGGCGGCTAACGCACAACCCGATGGCTATACGCTGTTATTTTCTGCCTCGGGCACATTAACCACTCAACCTCATCTCAGAACATTACCCTATAGCGTCGATTCATTTGAGGCGATTGGTAGGGTTGCCGTGGTGTCGATGGTCACGGTGGTGACCAAGGATTCCAAATTTAATTCGATCAATGACGTGATTGCCCAAGTCAAGGCCAATCCGGGTAAGTTAAAAATGGCCTCAACAGGTGCAGGTACTATCCCGCATTTGGCTATTCTTAGTTTAAGCAAGGCTGCCGATATTAAACCCGGCCACGTTCCTTACACTAGCGCAGCGCTTGCTGTCAAAGCGATGATGGGCGGAGAGGTTGAGGTGTTTTCGGATCAATCTCAAATTGTTTCGCAATTTGATTTAAAGCCCCTGGCAGCATGGTCAGGTAAGCGATTAAAGGAATTCCCTGATCTACCGACTATGAAAGAGCTTGGATTCGATATCGAGATCAGTAACTGGGTTGGATTGTTTGCACCGAAGGGAACCCCTCAGGCAATTGTCGACAAGTTAGCCACAGCTTTGCAGCAAACTGTTGAGGATCCTGCGCTGATCGAGTCAATGAGCAAACTGAAAGTTCAAGTAGACTTTTTAAAGTTAAAGGATTTCTCCGCGTACGTTAAAAATGAGAGTAATAAAAACGAATCGCTTTTAAAAGAAGCCGGTATTATTAAACAACAATAAATTACCTTTTAAGAAAAGAGGGTACTTATGAAAGAAAATAAATCTAATATTATTCTTGGCATTTTTACTCTCTTTATTTGTGCATTGATTACATGGGATTCATATCAACCCAAATACAATGAATCAGGGTTATTTAGTTATGGTGTAAGTTTGACGTTTTTTCCCTTGGTTATTGTCTCCATCATGGCGGTGTTGGCTACCATTTTAATTATTTCGGGAGTGTTTAGAGCCAAAAGAGAAAATGCCTCAAAACAAAATTGGCCTTTGGTATTAAAGTTAGTTTCGATTTTATTTGCTTATATTTTATGTTTACCATTTTTGGGTTTTATTATTTCGAGTATTATTTTTTGTTTATTAATCATACCTATTTTGGGATATCGAAATAAAAAAATAGTCTTATTGATATCCGTTCTGTCTTCCTTGGTGATTTGGTATGCCTTTAAGTTGTTGCAAATATCCATGCCTGAATCGGCATTGCTCAACGGTATTTGGGGATAGTTCATGGAAAACTTATTCTCGGCGGTGTTGTTACTGTGGGATCCGTATGTCTTACTCGCATTGTTAGTTGGAACAGTATTTGGGATTGTTGTGGGGGCTTTACCTGGTTTGGGATCTGTTCTCGCGATCACCATAGCGTTGCCATTCACGTACAGCATGGAGACCATGCCATCGATTGCACTGATTTTGGCGATTTATTGTGCATCCATATACGGCGGCAGTGTTTCTGCCATTCTTATCAATACACCGGGTACGCCCGCATCGGCGGCCACAGTGTTAGACGGTTTTCCGATGACGCAGCAAGGTAAGGCTGATCTTGCACTAGGTTGGGCCACAATCGGCTCGTTGTTGGGCGGGTTGTTTTCTGCGGTGGTTTTGATGATTATGGCGCCGCAATTGGCAGACTTTGCATTACGTTTTGGGGCAGTTGAGACGTTTTCGTTGATTGCTTTAGCGTTGACGTGTATCGCGGGTGTCTCACGAGATTCGATGATCAAAGGGTTGTTAGCGGGGTGTTTTGGATTACTGCTGGCCACGGTGGGCGCTGACACAATGAGTGGCACCGTTCGATACAATTTTGGCGTGTTTCAACTGTCATCAGGTTTTGCATTAATCCCTGTTGTGGTGGGAATTTTTGCTTTTTCAGAGGTGATTTCCCGTATCGGAGAAAAAATCGGTGCCTCCGAACCTGTTGACTACGCAGGTTCGCGCTTGCCTAAATTAAAAGAGGTTTTACAACGCTGGAAGACGCTGCTACGCAGCTCAATCATTGGTACGGCAATTGGCATAATGCCGGGTACAGGGGCGGCTACCGCATCGTTTATCGCGTATTCAGACGCGAAAAGGTTTGGACGTTATAAAGAGAATTTTGGAAAAGGTGAGCCTGAGGGTGTGTTGGCGTCAGAATCAGCCAATAATGCTGTAACAGGCGGGGCTTTAATCCCGACGCTAGCGTTAGGGATTCCAGGCGATCCTGTGACGGCTGTCATGATGTCAGCACTCATTATTCATGGCATTACACCGGGCGTCAGATTGTTTGCTGATCATGCCGTTTTGATGAATGCCTCATTTATCGCTTTATTTATTGCTAATATTTTATTTTTTATAATCGGTATCTTATCTGCAAAATGGGTTGCAAAAATTCTAAGAATGCCCGAACCGATTCTTTTAACGATTGTGATGATTTTATCGATTGTGGGCACCTATGGGGTGTCTGGCAATATATTTGATGTGTATATTAGTTTCATATTTGGAATAGTGGGCTATGCATTTAGATTGGCTGCTGTGCCCCTTGCACCCATCGTCATTGGTCTTGTTTTAGGTCCGCCTTTTGAAGAAAGCCTAAGGCAAGGATTATTAATTAATGATGGTAGTTTTTTAGCATTTTTTAGTCTAACCGAACACCCTATTTCATTGGTGTTGATTTTAATTACATTAGTCATCATTACGGTGTCAACTTTTAAAGAGTTAACCAAAAAATGAATTCAGATTATGAATCAGTTGTAATCGTCACGGGTGCCGCCAATAATATAGGGTTGGCTATTGCAAAAAAATTATCGACCCAGTTTAAGGTTGTTATTGCAGATATTGCTGATGCCACCGATGTTGCAAGATCATTTCACCGCGCTGTGAGTTTTAAATGTGATGTGACCGATCCAGCGCAATGTGCGCAGCTTGTTGAGTTTGCAGCGCAGCAAGGGGTACTCACAACTGTTGTGCATTCAGCTGCTATTACAGCGCCTGCAACGATGATTGTTGATATCCCTCAAGATCAATGGCGCAGAATCATTGATGTCAATTTAAACGGCACATTTAATCTGATGCAAGCGTGTATCCCGTCCTTGCAGTCCAATGCAAAACAACTTCGCAATCACGGTACAAGCCTGATCTCACCCAGCGTGGTCTTGATTACCTCTCGTGCTGCAAAGACAGGTTTTGCGGCACTCAGTAATGAAGGCGGTGCCACAAAGGCGCATTATTGTGCGAGTAAAGCGGCTGTGATATCACTGACCAAGTCATTGGCATTAGAGTTGGCTCAAGATGGTATTAGAGTCAATAGTGTGGCGCCCGGGCCAATTGAAGGTGACATGATCCCTAAAGATAAATGGGATGAGATTGCATCCAGGGTGCCTTTAAAAAGGATGGGTAAGCCTGAAGATATCGCAGAAGCGGTTAATTTTCTAGTCAGTCCAGCGGCAAATTTTATAACAGGACATATTCTTGATGTGAATGGCGGCACATTAATGGATTAAAGTTTAAAACTAGGAATGAATATGAAACGATATAGTCATAAAAGAGTATTGATCACTGCGGGTGGAAAATCGATTGGTCAATCTACGGCATTTCGATTATTAAATGAAGGGGCAAAGGTATTAATTACCGATATTGATCCTGAAGCTCTAGAGCAAACGAAAGCGCTGGCAATTAAAAAAGGATATTCGTCTGATCTATTATTAACGGAATGTTTTGATCTGCAAGATGCAAACGATTGCAATAATGGATTTGCTCGATCTATAGAACAATTAGGCGGAGTGGATGTTTTGGTCAGTAATGCGGGGGGCTCTTTGCAAACACCCTATGCATTTTTAGATGAAACGGATAATGATTGGCACAAAGTGATTGAGCTGAACATCATGGCAACCGTTCGACTTTTAAGACAGGTCATACCGCTGATGGTTAAAAATGAGTACGGAAGAATTGTTTTATTGGGCTCTAAGGCAGGCCGCTATGGCAGTTTGATTGCGGGTGCCAACTATTCGACAGTCAAGGGTGGAATCAGTGCCTTAACTCGACAAATCGCAATGGAGTTTGGGCCTAAAAATATTACGTGTAATGCGGTTTGTCCAGGAATTGTCATGACAGATCGCGTGCAAGCATTATGGGCTGAGCGCCGAACCGAAAGCGAACGATTGAAAGTATTACATGACGTCCCACTCCGTAGGCATGCTGTGGTTGAGGATATTGCATCAGCCATTGCGTTTTATGGGTCTGATGATGCAAGTTTTGTGACTGGCACCGTATTAGATGTCAACGGTGGACAGGCAATGTGTGGTTAATGACAAATAAATTTCAAACTGTGAGGAAAAAAAATGGCAACGACTAAACAAATGATGGTGAGAACGTTAATCGAGTGCGGTGTTGATTCCGTCTTTACCTTGCCTGGTTATGGTATTACGCGAAGCTTGGATGCATTTTATGAACATAAAGACAAAATTAAAGTGGTGCTCACACGAAGTGAGCAGATTGGTTCCATTATGGCGCAGGTCGTTGGCAAGCTCACTGGTAAACCCGGTGTTTACATGGGGCAAGGTCCTTTTGCGGCGACAACAGGGGGATTTGGCATTCTAGAGTCGTATTTTGCGGGTACCCCAATGGTTGTCATTACAGAAACCTCTGATTACAACGGATACGGCCAATATGGTGTCTATCAAACCATGACAGGTGATTATGGCGCGGCTGATATTCGAGCCATGATGAAAGCCATGACAAAGTATTCGACTTATGCGGATCAACCAATCGATGCCATTTACGGTTTGCAATTGGCGTATAAGCATGCCTCGTTGCCTCGCATGGGACCTGCGGCAGTTATTTTAAAAACACCCATCATCGGCCAAGAGGTTGATATGGACACGAACATTAAGTTGTATCCATCGAGTGGATACATGGCTTATACCCCTGCAAGACCCGATGCACATGCGGTTAAGCAATTAGCCGGCATGATCAATGAGGCTAAGAACCCAATCATTATTGCGGGTAACGGGGCTCAGCAAGAGACGAGTCGTCAGTTGATTGCACAAATTGCATCAGAGTATGGCATAGCCGTTGCAACAAGCTACAACGGGAAAGGTGTTATAGATGAAACGGCTGAGTTTGCCGTGGGTATGCTTGGTAACTGGGGAAACATTAACTCGAATCACACTTTAGAGCAGGCTGATTTAATTGTCGTGCTCGGTGCCAGCTTAGCGCCCGACTATACGAAGATGCGTGATGCCAAGCTAATTCGTCCACATGATCAGAAAATCGTACAAGTCGATATTGATCAACGCAATGCGGGCTGGGTGTATCCAGTTGATTTAGCCATTACTGGAGACGTCAGTGATGTCTTAACCATGCTTCTGAAAGAGAATCTGTCAACGACTCAACGTGCAAGCCGTCTTGCACATATTCAAGCTATAAAAGAAAAAAGTGGCTATGGATCCTTTCCACATTACACCCCTGCATCGGAAGGTAAGGTGCACATGGCAGACATCAGTAGAGAGTTAGGCAAACAACTCACCAAAGATGACATGGTGACCTTGGATGCAGGAACTAATCGTATTTGGATGACTTCTACATTACAAATTAAGCATCCAGGTCAACTTGTTGTGCCAGGTGGAATTGGTGGAATGGGTTGGGGAGCGCCTGCTGCAGCGGCTACGAAGTATGTGTATCGAAATAAACGCGTGTTTAGCGTGATTGGCGATGGAGGTTTTGCGATGACAATGAGTGTCTTGGCAACCTGCGTGCAAGAAAACCTACCCATCACCATTATTGTTGCGAATAATTCGGGTCTAGGGATGGTACGCGACAATATGGGTAAAAACCGCATCGCGGTTGACTTTGGTGATGTCGACTTTGCTATGATTGCTCAAGGCATGGGGTGTATCGGTTATCGAGTCAGAACGTCAGCTGAGTTGGCTGATGCCATCAATATGTCCTCACATTCTGATTTACCCGTGGTGATCGATGCATTAGTCGATGAAAACGCCAGTCACATATCCGTGTCAGATTACAGGAAATAGGTTCATTATCTGACGTTTATGGTCGACAGTGGTTGGGTTGATTGGGTGATAGGGTGTTGAAGTCTGACGCAGTTATTCGGAAGGACGGATAACTGCGTAAAGAGGCGACTACAGAGATGATCAAAATCACTAAAAACGTGAAGTCATCATTGAGTACATGGCAACTTCAATTCAAAATCAAAACCAATGATCTTGAATCACCCATCATGTTCAGTAAAAGATGCTACAGATGATCATTTCAGTGCTGTTGCACACCGACGTCAACATCGATGAATTTCTTTCCTAAGTGGAAAATAGTCGGTGTGATTCCTCCCAGCATTGTCAGAGTGAGAAAGATCGAGTGTTAAGGTAAATTGCAAACATCCAACTTCTGGGGATCTGTTCAGAATAGGTGGACACCTATTCTGGCAATATGACAGGGATAAATCTAGGCGGTGCTGAACGGGCGCTTACNNTGATCGCAACGCTACAAGACCTTGGTTTTGTCATTGATCGAGCCGATGCAACGCTAGGAAGTGTCAGTGCCACCAAACTTGACTCGTACTTATTAAAGATAACCGTCTCTGTTCGACCCCGAGCCAATCAAATGCTTGTGCGTGCCAACGCACAGTACAACCTAACCCCAGTTGAAGACCCCAAGCCTTATCAAGATTTCTTTACTTCTTTGAGTAAATCACTTTTCTTGCAGGCGCAGAATGTTGAGTAGGGTTAGGGGTGTATTTTGGGAATTTATGCAATGGCAGGTTGGAGCTACTTGCGAAAGCTAAAAGGGGTGATCATTCTGGATGAAACAGACTAGTTGGGGGTAAAAAAGAAAACCAATCAGCGTCGATTTAATCGACACTTAAACTGTAGTAGTATTGTTTTATGTCTGAAATTTCCGAATTAACTCAAAAACTTATTGCTTTTAGAGATGCTCGTGATTGGAAGCAATTTCATAATCCGAAGGATCTGGCTGTTGCACTGTCTATTGAATCAGCAGAATTGCTTGAAGCATTTCTTTGGAAGTCTTCTGAAGAAGCCTCAAAAGATAAAATTAAAGAAGAGTTGGCTGACGTTCTAGCCTATGCCTTCTTACTAGCAAATGAATGTGGGCTAGATATCACTGAAATAGTTTCTGCCAAGGTTGAAGCTAATAGTCTCAAATATCCTGTTGATAAAGCTAAAGGTAGTGCAAAAAAATACAATGAGATCTAATTCTTAGCCTTTAGCCTATCTTGAAAATATGCCTGGGTTTCAGGATCAGTACAAAAGATATAACATCCCTTCATTCCACGCGTCATCAAGGTCTTATAAGTATTTCTTATAATTCCATCAGCTTTCTTATTTGCTGCCTCTGGATTTCGTAAGCTTCCCCATTAACTTAACAGTCGTTAATAGAGTTTCCTGCTTTCTTAAAGACCCTAAGCATATATATCCCCCATCTCTTTAATAGCCTGCTGAACCTTCTCACGTAAGCTACCAGGGGCAACGACCTCAACGTCTGGCCCTTGCTTCAAAATATCTTGCAACAGTTCCCAGTCTTCGCCGTAGGGCACATCAAGTAAATAGGCGCCATCAGAGGTCACGGTACTGACTTGCTCGGGGTGCCAGCGCTCGCGTGCAACCCATCTTGCTCTAAAGGCGGTAAAGCGAAGGCGTGCGACTTGTCGGCTGGGGCCATTAAAAATGCCGTAGCTGCTTTCAAATACATGTTCAAGTTCTTTGCTATCAACAGTGATTGAATCTTCTTCTAGTAATTTAGCTTGCGTAATGGCGTCAACAGAAAAGCTTCGTAAATCATTTCGCAGATGGCAGTAGGCATCTAAGTACCAATTGTCTCGGTAGTAGACCAGACGCTGCGCAGAGATATGCCTCGAGATGGTTTCATCGGTCTGTCGACCGTAGTAATCGATATAGAGCTTTTTTTGTGAAATTAAAGCGAGCGCCAAAAGCTGAAAATAGTCACTCGATACTTGGCGTTGAGCAATGGGTAAAATTTT
>DITR01000019.1 GCA_002422175.1 Alcaligenaceae bacterium UBA6179 | reverse complement strand
AAAACCAGCAGCTAAAAAAGTAGCAGTCAAGAAAGTTGCAGCTAAGAAAGTTGCTGCAAAAAAACCTGCTGCTCCAAAGGCTACAAAAAAAACGGCTGTAAAAAAAACAGTAAAAAAAGCAGTTAAGAAACCTGCTGAAAGCAAACCTGCCCCCAGCGCGCCCTCAACGGCCGCTGCACCAGGTGCTAAAACTGCGTTGAATCCAGCCGCTTCATGGCCCTTCCCTACGGGCGGCCGTCCTTAATGGATGTCGGTTATGGGTAGTACCAAATCGCCTGGCTTGCCAGGCGATTTGCTTTTAAACTGCTGATTTTGAGTCATAACCTTCACGATAAACGTTTTGTCATGCGACAATAAGCACTGTTGAAATCGACTTAAGGCAGTATCTGAATGGGCGATATTATTCGGTTTTTATTAGAAACCAGCTTCACCATATTAGGGGCTGCGTTCTTAGCCCGGTGTTGGTTGTACAGCATGCGCTTTCACCCCTTTAACCCGTTTTCTCAACTGATTTATAGAGCAACAGATTGGCTTGTGAAGCCATTGCGCTCAATTTTACCAACCAGTAAACATTTAGATATAGCGAGCCTAGTCGGCGCCTATATTGTCGCTTTAGTCTATTTACTCGCCATCTGGATGATCAGCATGCGAGCTATTATGCCGCTAACAGTGCTCATGCCTGCTCTGGGTGCCGCGGCCATGACGGTTTGCCGTTGGGCACTGAACCTCATTATTTGGCTCACGTTGATTCAAGCCGTGCTGTCTTGGGTAAACCCCATGGCGCCGGTCATGCCGGTTTTGCGCACACTTAGCGCCCCCCTACTTGAGCCCATTCGTCGCATCATGCCTAACTTAGGTGGCATTGATTTATCACCTTTGGTTTTACTCATCATGGCACAAGTGGCCATGATGGTTGTGAATCAAATCAGCTTTACTTTGTTTGGGCTTTGATGGCTTTTATAACTAAATAAAAAAAATGTTCTACAACTTAGTTATATAAACCCTACTTTAATTTGGTACCACGCGCGTGGGGCCTGCACCACTAATGACCTGTACACGTTGACCCACTGATAACGCGACATCAGCAGCTTGGGCAATCACACGCGTTTCACCGTTATCTAAGCGCACAGTAATTTCTATGCCATTGGTTTTAGTCGCTGCTTCTTCGACTTTTTCACCTGCCAAAGCACCCAACAAGGCGCCACCCACAATCGCTAAGGTACGACCGGTCCCGTCGCCGACGGCACTACCTGCCACGCCACCTAAAGCACCCCCTGCAATCAAGCCAGCACCCGAACTTCTCTCTTGTTGAATCACAATAGGTCGAATAGCTTTAACCGTACCCTCGCGTACGACTTGTTCAGTTTGTGCTTGGCCGTAGGTATACGTACTCGCTGATGCATTGGGGTTAGCACAGCCACTCATCATCAAGGCTGTACCCGCAATCATTACAACTAAAGACGTCGTGGTGAGGCTAGACATCACACGACCCTGTAAGTGTGANNGCATGAAATAGATCATTAATTTCAACACGGTTTGGCGCATGGTTTTGCGGGCCACGCGAGGCAATTTTGATTGAACCCATCAAATTACCCAGCTTGCATGCACTTTCCCATGACCAACCTGAGGTTAAACCGTAAAGCAAGCCGGCGCGGTGAGCGTCTCCACAACCCGTTGGGTCGACCACATCAGCTGGGGTTACGGGCGCAATATGTATTTCACGCCCTTCAGTGTATAACGTTGCGCCTTCAGCACCACGCGTAATCACGACTGCTTCGAGGTTTTGGGCAATTTGCGTCATGCTTTTGCCTGTACGTTGCTCAACCACGCTAGCCTCATAATCATTCATTGTCAGCGCACGCGACTTACTGAATAAATCAACCATTTCAAGACCATCAAACAAAGGCATGGCTTGACCCAAATCGAACACAAAGGGAATGCCCTGCGCATGCAAGCGATGTGCGTGAGCCATCATGCCTTCTTTAGAGTCAGGCGCAACAATTGCCCATTTCGCTTCAGTACCCGTCACATCATTGTCTTTTGAAACACCCATGGCACCGGGGTGAAAAGCGCTAATCTGATTATCGCTACGGTCAGTCGTAATAAAGCATTGTGCAGTTAACTGGCCTTCAATGACTTTCACCATGCGCATGTCAATACCCAGGGCTTCGAACCGAGATAAATAATCACCGGCATCTTCACCCACAGTTGCCACTGGCACCGGATGACCACCCAACAAGTTTAAATTGTAAGCAATGTTACCTGCACAACCACCAAACTCTCGACGCATACTCGGTACTAAAAATGACACACTTAACGCATGAATACGATCGGGCAAAATGTGGTCTTTAAAATGCCCATCAAAGACGGCAATGGTATCAAAGGCAATAGAACCGCATATTAGTACAGGGGGTTTCATAGGTTGTGTGTTCCGATCGTCGAGACGTTCAAAGAGTATAAAAATATAAGGGGAAGATGTCAGTCTTCATTTTAATGGGCTCTGTAGATTAAAAAGTGATCAAGGGTAAAACTTATCAATCTCAAAGCCACTAATGGTCAACCCTTTGACTTGCAAGTCGACCACAAAGTTCGTTTCTTGTTGCGACTTGAATGGTGTGTCAATCAATTGCCTCGGTACATAATCAACAGGGGGCACCACTTTACGCACAACTACGGTGCCTGATGCATCGGTTAACAGCACTAACAAATGCGGCCAAGCCTGGGGCTTATCAAAGCGATTTTGTAAGGTAAAGCGCAATTTAAACGTGCTGACATCGCTACCCTCTTGATCACGCGCCTCTTGCTGCAAAGAAGATGCTTGAATACTGATGCGTTCAGCATGTTTAGGGTACTGCACTTCACAACCGATCGACTGGCAAGCACGTTCCAGCCAAGGCCTTAAAGCGGGTGCTGTTGCCGCCAAGTCGTTACGATAAACGTAGATGGCTTGTAGTGATATAGCCAACAAAGCCAACACCACAGCGAGTTGCCACAAAACACTCGCAACACCTGTTGGTGTGGGGCCTGTCACCATAAAACTGGGCGCCTCACGCCCAACATCAGAGGGCATCTTGCCTCGCATACGCGACTCGCCCAAGATGCTTAATGTGGGTTCCAATGATGAGTTTGAAGATGAATGTAAATCGGCCTCTTCGTCGTTAGCCAAACGAAAATCAAATGCTTCAAAGGGTTGTGAAGCATTCGTTGACTGAATCTGCATTTCAGACTGCCTACTTCTTATCACGTGCGGGGATGACGAAGGAGCTGCCTGCTCAAATCTAGGTGGTGCACTGATAGAGGATTGACTGGAAAACGAAAGATCAGGCGATGAACGGCTAGGCGAAATGCTAGAAGGTATGAAATTTGACGGCGTTGAAGTTGGGGCTGAAACGACTTTTTCAGTCAATATGGGAAGCGTTGCATCTAGATTTGTATAACCATCAAAAATATTTTGACATTGCCCACAACGCACTAATCCTTCAAAGGCACGCAACTGATCAGCGCCAACTGAAAACGCTGTGAGACACTTCGGGCAACGTGTAATCAGGCTCATTTTTAAATGATACTCGGGTTAAGCGGTGCGTTGACCAGCCAAACACACCCAACCTTCACGCTCAGCCCAAACTGTCATCTTTAACCAAGGCGCATAAGCCGCTGCGACCTCTTCAGCTTGTCGCGCCAAGACCCCTGACAGTACAAGATAACCGTTGGGTATAACCCGCATTGAGAGCATAGGCGCCAAAACTTTTAAGGGGTTAGATAAGATATTTGCTACCACCACATCATATTGCCCACTCAACAATTGGTCGGGTAACGTGGCATGCACATCGGTATGATTTGATTGAGCATTTTGTGCAGTCGACAAAACGGCCTGTTCGTCAATATCAACGGCATCAACGTGAGCCGCACCCAACATTTTTGCAGCAATCGCCAAAATGCCTGAGCCGCAACCGTAATCTAGTACGCGTGCGCCCAGCGGCAATGTATCGGCTAACCAAGCCAGGCAGACATGCGTAGTGGGGTGGCTACCCGTACCAAAAGCCAAGCCCGGATCAAGCTCAATCACAATTGAGCCCTCAGGTCGGTCAAGGGGTACGTCGCCTGCATGCCAGCTGGGCAAAATCAATACCCGTTCGCCCACCAAAATAGGGCCAAACTGCGACTGCGTTAAGCGCACCCAATCTTGATCTGGCACATCTCGCAAAAACCAATCGGGGGAAATCTGTATGTTGAGCTCAGTTTCAGCGTAGGCCAAAATCTGTTGCGGGTCGTCACCGTCTGCAAGTAGGGCCACAACTTGATTATGAAGCCACCCTCCTAGCGCCTGCTCACCACCTGGCTCACCAAATATAGGGCGCTCATCTTCAGTATCAAGATCAGCGTCTTGAACCGATGTTGATAACGCCCCTGCCTCAATTAAGGCATCAGACAGCGAGTCAACCCATTCACCCGGGCACGACAAAACGAGTTCACGCACAGTTACTCCGCTAGCAGGTTTGGTCTGCCAAACTTAAGGCCTTCCGGCTAATTTTTGTTCAAGATAATGAATACTGGTGCCACCTTCAGAAAAATGAGAGTCGACCATGAGTTCGCGGTGTAGTGCAATATTGGTTTGAATACCCTCAACCACCATTTCAGACAAAGCAATACGCATACGGGCTAGGGCTTGCTCACGCGTATCGCCATAGGTAATGAGCTTGGCAATCATTGAGTCGTAATTAGGTGGCACAAAATAGCCATTAAATGCATGCGAATCTATACGCACGCCAGGGCCACCTGGCGTATGCCAGTTCGTGATGCGACCTGGGCTTGGGGTAAATTTGAAAGGGTCTTCGGCGTTAATACGGCACTCAATCGCATGACCCCTGAAAGTAATATCACGCTGTCTAAGGGTAAATTTTTCACCTGCAGCAATACGAATTTGCCACTGAACCAAATCAAGCCCGGTAATCAGCTCAGTGACCGTGTGCTCAACCTGAATACGAGTGTTCATTTCAATAAAATAAAACTCGCCGTTTTCATAAAGAAACTCAAACGTACCCGCGCCACGGTAACTGATTTTGCGGCATGCTTCAGCACAACGCTCGCCAATACGCTCAATCGCTTTGCGGGGAATGCCTGTTGCTGGGGCTTCTTCAATCACCTTTTGGTGGCGACGTTGCATTGAGCAGTCGCGCTCACCCAGCCAAACTGCATTTCTATCACCATCAGCCATGACTTGAATTTCAATATGCCGTGGGTTTTCTAAAAACTTTTCTAGATAAACTTCCGGGTTATTAAATGCGGCACCCGCCTCGGCTTTGGTCATGACCACCGCGTTAAGTAAAGCTGCCTCGGTGTGCACTACTCGCATGCCACGACCACCCCCACCCCCGGCTGCTTTAATAATGACCGGGTAACCCACCTCGCGCGCAATCTTTAAAACTTCGTCAGAATTGTCTGGCAAAGCACCTTTTGAACCTGGCACCACGGGCACGCCCGCTTCGATCATGGCTTGCTTTGCACTGACTTTGTCGCCCATTAAGCGAATTGATGCGGGGCGAGGCCCGACAAAAACGAAACCGCTTTTTTCAACGCGTTCGGCAAAGTCAGCATTTTCAGCAAGAAAACCATAACCTGGATGAATAGCCTCAGCATCAGTCACTTCTGCCGCTGAAATAATAGCGGGCATGTTTAAGTAACTATCTTTCGACGGGGCTGGGCCAATACAAACGGATTCATCAGCCAAACGCACATACTTGGCATCACGATCGGCTTCTGAATGCACCACCACCGTTTTAACACCCAATTCGCGGCAAGCGCGTTGAATACGCAAAGCAATTTCACCGCGGTTAGCAATAAGCAGTTTTTCAAACATGTTTTTAACCAATTAAAAATAAAGGTTGACCATATTCAACAGGCTCGCCGTTTTCAACCAAAATGGCTTTAATAATGCCAGATTTGTCGGCCTCAATTTCATTCAGCAATTTCATCGCTTCAATGATGCAAATGGCCTGACCTTCTTTGACGGTTTGCCCAATTTCCACAAAGGCTGCGGCCCCTGGGCTTGATGCACGGTAAAACGAACCGACCATGGGCGACTTAACCGTGTGGCCTTCTGGTGCACTAGCGGCTGCCGGCGCCTCGGCTACACCAACAGCTGCTGAGGGTGCAAAGGCTTGTGGTGCATAGGCTTGATGCGCAGACTGTAAGGGAGCCGTCGCTTGAGAAAACTTGACAATGCGCACCTTGTCTTGGGCTTCAGTTATTTCAAGCTCAGCGATGCCAGACTCAGAGACCAAATCAATTAATGTTTTAAGTTTTCGTAAGTCCATTTAAATTAATCCAGTGAAGAACGTAAAAGTTAAGAAAGCTCGGTTTAGTTAGCTTTGTGATTGTTTTGCTGCAAAATCAAGGGCTGAACGATAACCTGCTACGCCTAAACCCGCGATAACACCCACGGCAAGATCTGACAGGTAAGAATGATGACGAAATGATTCGCGTCGATAGACGTTAGAGAGGTGAACTTCTACAAATGGTATGTTAACTGCAGCGAATGCATCACGAATAGCCACGCTAGTGTGAGTATAAGCACCCGCATTGATCAAAATATAAGTGGTGCCGTCTTGTGCGGCCTGTTGAATGCGAGTAACAAGCTCGCCCTCATGGTTGCTTTGAAATGTTTGCAAACCACAGTTAAGCTGAGTGGCCTGCTCAACAAGTTCAGCGTTGATATCAGCAAGGGTATGGTGACCGTATATAGCCGGCTCTCTCGAACCAAGCAGGTTGAGGTTGGGGCCGTGCAAAACAAGTATCTGATGTGCCATATTCGATAGTTTAGTTGCTAACTTCGTTTAATTGTACATTTACCGACGCGAACCTGCTAGAAGCTGCACAAGTTGCTGCCCCAAGGCCTCAGCCTTGACCTGACCCAAAATTTGGTCATGTACACGACCATCGGGGTTTATAAGCACGGTGTAGGGCAAACCACCTGTCGAGTTTCCCATGGCGCGCACCAAATCAATACCGCTATGGCCAGCCACCAAAATCGGGTAACTAACAGGTATCTTCTGTAAAAACTGCTTAACGTTGACTTCAGTATCGATGGCTATACCAACAAATTGCACGTTATTAAACGATTTTGAAAGCGCTTCAAGATCTGGCATTTCAGCCACACAAGGTGGGCACCAGGTTGCCCAGAAATTTATCAACAACGGTTCACCCCTGAACGCGTCGAGGGGGGTGTCACGACCTTGCACGTCGGGCAATCGCGCTGCAAAAAGGGCTTCCACATCGGGTGGGGTCGGCACAAAGACGGCCTGACTTACCGCGCGGTTTGCTTGCGGTGCCCGCAAAGATGATTCACGCCAAGCAATCACGCCCACGGCACCCATCGCCACCAAACCCACACCACCTAGCAATAATGTTCGTCTTTTCATAGCTGAATCATAGCGCGATGTTCATTCATTTATAAACAAACAACCCTGCCCTTACAATGTCAATAGGAGAAAAACTCATGCATCTGCACATACTCGGTATTTGCGGCACATTCATGGGGGGGTTGGCACTGATTGCTCGCGCTGCAGGGCACCGCGTAACAGGTTGCGATGCTGGCGTTTACCCCCCGATGAGTACGCAACTCACAGAACAAGGCATTGAATTAATTGAGGGTTTTGGCGCTGAACAACTCAGCCTTAAACCCGATTTATTTATCATTGGTAACGTCGTCAGTCGGGGCAACCCCCTGATGGAAGCCATACTCAACGCGGGCGCCCCCTACACTTCGGGGCCACAGTGGTTGGGGCAACACGTATTGTCTGGTCAGCACGTGCTGGCTGTAGCGGGCACCCATGGTAAAACCACCACCAGCTCAATGCTGACTTGGGTGCTTAAACAAAATGGTTTACACCCCAATTTTTTAATCGGAGGGGTTGCCCACGATTTAAAAGTATCTGCATTGTTTGACGCCGCACAACGCTTCTTTGTCATCGAAGCAGACGAATATGACACCGCTTTTTTTGATAAACGCTCTAAATTTGTACATTATCGTCCACGCACTGCCGTCCTGAACAATCTTGAATATGATCACGCTGATATCTTTCCTGATTTAGCGGCGATTGAAACTCAGTTTCATCATCTCGTTCGCACCGTACCGGCAGCCGGCGTGATTATCATGCCCGATCAATCCGCTGCGCTAGAGCGCGTAATTGCCCGCGGCTGCTGGACACCGGTTGAAAGAACGGGGCAAAATCATGGTTGGCACGCCCGCACCCAAGCCGACCCGAGTCAAGCGCCAGACATCTATTTAGGTGATCAGCACGTGGGCAGCCTCACTTGGGGCCTAACAGGTCAGCACAATATCGAAAATGCGTTGGTCACTTTAGCTGCGGCCCAGCATGTCAACATCGAGCCTGAAGCGGCTCTGGTGGCACTCAATACATTTCAAGGCGTTAAACGCCGCATGGAATGTCGCGGCCAAGTCATGGGCGTCACGGTTTACGATGACTTCGCACACCACCCCACAGCCATTGCCACGACCGTCGCAGGCTTACGTCAACAGGTGGGTTCAGCCCGCATCTTAGCCGTACTTGAGCCACGTTCAAACACCATGAAGCTTGGCACCATGGCAGCCCAATTGCCTCAAGCCCTCAAAATGGCAGATTTGGTCTTTTGTTTTGGTGAAGCCACCGGTAAAAATGCGCTGGGCTGGCAAGCGACTGAGGTGCTAGCACCATTAGGTCATCGCGCAAGCGTTTGGCACGATATACCCCTTTTGGTCGCCGCCTTGGCACAACAGGTGCAGCCGGGTGACCATGTCTTAATCATGAGTAATGGTTCGTTTGGTGGCATTCATGACAAACTTCTTAAAACACTGGCAGACCAATCATGATGATGCTTTACTTACACGGCTTTCGTTCATCACCCAAATCATCAAAAGCACAAATACTGGAACAAAAAATGCAAGCGCTAGGGCAATTTGACCGTTGGTCTTGCCCTGCCTTGCCCGCAAGCCCAGCCGAGGCTTTGGCGCTTTGTAAAAAATTGGCACAAGACCTTATGACGAGACATCATGCAGACGCTTCAGAGCTAACTGTTGTCGGCTCATCGCTAGGGGGCTTTTATGCCGTGACTTTGGCTGAACAGCTGGGTTGTCGTGCCGTGGCCTTAAACCCTGCCGTGTATGCGCCTCGAGATTTAGCCAGCCAAGTTGGCGAGCACACGCAATACCACACTGACGAGCCCTTTATTTTTTTACCCGAACATGTTGATGAGCTCAGCGCTATGGCTGTCAAGCAGATCACTCGCCCTGAGCGCTATCTTTTAATCGCTGCAACTGGCGATGAAGTGCTCGACTGGCAAGAAATGCATACCTACTTTGAAGGTGCGCAGCAAATCATCATTGATGGCGATAACCATGGCCTATCGAGCTTTGAAGACCATATCAATACCGTTCTTCAGTTCGCCGGCTTTGACCCTAATCACCCGAATACTCCCAAGAGCTAAACCCCATGTACGTGTTGTTTGAAGAAGACGGAAGTTTTAAAGCGGCTGAAATTAAAAGCGAGGCTGATACCACGCTACAGATTGAGTTTGTCTCAGGCAAGCGTAGCAAAATAAAACGCAATCAATGCATTTTTCAATTTGTTTCGCCCACGCCTGACGAATTATTAACGCAAGCACCCATCTTAGCCGCCGATATTGACCCAACCTTTTTGTGGGAAGTGGCACCACAAGCCGAGTTCAACCTTGAAACGCTGGGCAACGATTATTTTGGTCACGCACCCAACTCAATTGAAAAGGCCAGCTTGTTATGGTGCTTGCACCATGCACCGATCTATTTTCATCGGCGCGGTAAAGGTTTGTATCAACCGGCTCCACCTGACATTTTGGCTGCCGCTTTAGCCAGTCAAGAAAAGAAACGATTACAAGCCCTCGAACAGCAAACCTGGGTGCAGTCTATTATTGATGGCGCTTTGCCTGAACCCATTGCTGAGCTGGCTCTCACGTTAATTACCCGACCTGATAAAAACACACAAATTTTCAAGGCGCTTGATCGCGCGAGTCAACACCTGCATCAAAGCCCAGAACAAATTCTGCTTGATCGTGGTGCTTGGCCTCATGCTTTAGCGTTGCACAAAGCTAAGTTTCTATCTTTAAACTTTCCCAAGGGCCTGGCTTTTGCACCCGCTGAGTTTGATACAGACTTTACACATCTGCCCCTAGCGCAAGATGTACACCCTTACTCAGTCGATGACATCAGTACAACTGAAATTGATGATGCGATTTCAGTACAAAAGTTGGCTGATGGTTGGCTTAAAGTAGGCGTACATATTGCCGTGCCAGCGCTTGCCGTGGCACGCGACAGCGCATTAGACGAGATGGCGCGTGCCCGCATGTCAACGGTGTATATGCCAGGTGAAAAAATTCCCATGCTACCTGACGAGGTGATCAGTACCTTCTCACTGAACGCAGGTCGTATCGTGCCCGCATTATCTATTTATGTGGAGGCGCACCCAGAAACTGGTGAAGTTCGTGACGACAACACTGTTTTAGAACGTATTCAGGTTGCCGAAAACCTTCGCCACAATCACCTTGATGAACATATTACTGACGAGGCGCTCAGCGACAGTACTCAGGTATTGCCCCACAACGACTGGCTGCGGCCGCTTTGGCAATTAGCTTTAGCGCTCAATAAAAAACGTGAACTTGTACGAGGTAAACCTGAATCAAATAGTCGCATTGACTATAACTTTTCTTTAGACGGCTCAGCCGACGACCCCGACACGCCAATCAGCATCGTGCCGCGCAAACGTGATGCACCCCTTGATCGTTTAGTGGCTGAATACATGATTTTGGCCAACAGCCTATGGGGCGGTCAACTGAATACTCACAATTTGCCTGGCATTTACCGTTCACAGCAAGCGGGTCGTGTACGCATGAGCACACAAGCCTTGCCACATGAGGCCATTGGTGTGCCCCAATACACGTGGTGCACCTCGCCACTTCGACGTTATGTTGATTTAGTGAACCAACGGCAATTATTAGCCATGGCTGAACATGGTATTTCAGCTGCACTGGTGGCGCCCTACAAGCCGCGTGACCCAGACTTATTTGCGCTGATTGGCGCCTTTGAATCGCAATACACGACATGGAATGAGTTTCAAGACCAAATGGAACGTTACTGGTGTCTACGATGGTTACAACAAAACAACGTGACACAATGCACCGCTAAAGTCTTACGTGATGATCTCGTTCGGTTTGAAACGTTACCTTTCATCACCAACGCGGCAGCTATGCCTGCACTCATGCGGGGCACCCGCGTGCAGCTTTCAATTGAACGGTTTGATGAATTAGGGTTACGCTTGAGTTGCCAGTATCTGGCAGCCCTTGACGTAGCGGAATCAGCTGCAGTAGAGATTGAGATAAATACTGTCGATACAGACGTGAAAATGTCTGATGCGGTTGCAACAGATTCTGAAACGAAAAATAAAAACGAAGAGGCACCTAAGGCATGAAAATGTGGCGGTGGTGGTGTGCGCCTGAGCAGCATTTTTTACGCTGGGCAGTGGGCCTGTCATGCCTTTTTCACATTGCTTTATTAAGCTGGGCACCCTTAGATGGCGATCAAACCGCTCGCAAAACTGAAACGCTTGAAATGGTGATTGTGACGGCTGAAACTCAACTGACGCCAACTGACCCCAAACGCTTAGCACAAAACAATCTTGAAGGCGGTGGTTTAGCGCAAGAGGGGGTGGCTAGCAACCCAACTGCTCAAGTCGGTCAGTCCGAGCAAGCCATTGCGATTGAAGCCATGACTCAGCAGCGTGCTGCACTTGAATCACAACAAAATGAATTGCTTGAACAGCTGTTAAAAGAATGGGTGGTGCCCGTCTTTGTACCGCAAGCCAATCAACAAGACGACACGCCCGCAGTCGGAGTTGACCCTCTAGATCAAGCTGCGCTTGAACGTAATGCTGAAATTGCCGCGTTAGTTGATCGCATTGAGCGCTACAACGCCATGCCCAAGCGCTATTACGATGCACCCTCAACGCAGGCACACCCTTATGTTGAATATATCGATCAGTGGCGAAAAAAGATTGAAGAAACCGGCCGTCGTTTCTACCCCGGTGAGGGAAATAATCGCCCGGCGGGTTCGCTACAAGCGACTGTCACCATAGACTCAAAGGGTCAAATTGTTGACATTTCTCTTGATAAACCCTCACCTTTAACGATACTGAACCAATCGGTACGCCGTATTGTGCAACTGGCGGCACCCTTTCCACCCTTTCCGCCCCAAATGCGTCAAAAAATTGATCAAATCGTCATTACCCGTACTTGGCAATTTAATGCGGGGCAACTGACCACCACCACTGAACCTAACAAACCATGACCGCTAACCATCGCTTCGCCGTGATAGGCCACCCTGTTCAACACAGTCGCTCGCCGATCATTCACCGTGCCTTTGCACAGCAATTTGGCATTGACTTAATATATGAAAAAATCGA
>DITR01000067.1 GCA_002422175.1 Alcaligenaceae bacterium UBA6179 | reverse complement strand
ACGGCCAAAGTCTGTCGCCAGCCATTCGTCCCAGACACCTGCCAGAAAATGACCGTAATCGTCAGGGTCGACAGACCAGTCAGTCACAATTGAAAGCGGATGACCTGGCTTGGCACGGGCGCTATCTTGAAGGGGGGCCATTGAAAAATCCATTTTGCCCGGGGCGCTTNNCTTTAAACGTACGCGGCTCAACGGCAGGGTTAAATTGAACCCGCCACGTACCCACCTCGTCAGCCAAAAAACGATAAACCTCTTTCGGGTGTTTGGCATTTGCCCGATTCACGACACACAACGCGGCAAATGAAACCTCAGCCTCAACCAACTTGCGTGCTGCACGCATGACAAAATCAAAAGTCGGTTTACCGTTACGCGTTTTGCGATAACGGTCGTGCAGTGCTTGTGGACCATCAATCGACAAGCCCACATGAAAATTATTTTCTTTTAGAAAGTCTACCCATTCATCATCAAGTGCGATGCCATTGGTCTGCAAATCATTCTCAATGCGCTGACCGGATTTGGCGTATTTTTTCTGCAGCGCTATGACCTGTTGATAAAAAGGTAGCCCCATCAAGGTGGGCTCCCCCCCTTGCCACGAGAAGACAACTTGATCACCGGTCTGGCTCTCGATATATTGACGGATGTGCTGCTCTAGCGTCGGTTCATCCATGCGCGCATGTGGCTTGTGTTCAAGTAAATCTGTCTTATGCAGATAGAAACAATAGTCGCAGTCGATGTTGCATTCCGCACCAGAGGGCTTATTCATCGCATGAAAGCGATAATGTCTGCCTAACGGAAGGGTCGGCAATTGAAGTTGGGGCTTTGGCATGAAGTTTAGTCAATGATTTTGAGGTTAATTTATCATGCTTTCGTTCATTCATTCACATAATGAGTAAGCATCATTCTGAATATAAAAACGTTACTTTGACATACAAGTCAGGTTGCCGAGTAAGTCAGACTATGAATATCGCGCTCGTTATTGCACAACGCCTAGGCTGAACCCAACTTGCTGGATCGGGTCGCACTTTGTAATCCAGTTTGTGCTTACTTAAGCCCAAATTCTATGAGATAAATTTACTATTTTTATCGTCTAAAAAAACTTAAAACAATAAAAACAATAAAAACATATTAAACTTTTTAATCAAACGACCCCTCATTATCATTTGTGTTGAGATTTAATCATGAAAAAAAACATTCTGGCCCTGTTCATTTTGGGTTGCACCACGATGCTTGCCGTTGCAACACATAGTGCCTCAGCACAAACATCAATCCCTCCCTTTAAAGCGGCTGCAGTAGCCTATGACCCACAGTGGGGCGATCTTGAAGGCAATATTGCTCGTATTGCTGAAGCCGCCAACACGGTTGCCGATTCAGGGGCTCGTTTGTTGGTTTTTCCTGAGCAGGCAACGGTCGGGTACATTTTTGATAATTTTGAAATGGTACGTCCCTACCTTGACACCATTCCGGGTAAAACAACGGCTGCACTTGAAAAGGTTACAAGCGCACGTAATATTTACATCACCGTTGGTATTGCCGAACTTGACTCTGAATCAGGCTTGGGCTTCAACACGGTTGCGTTAATCGGCCCTAAAGGCTTTATCGGTAAATACCGTAAACACGGCCTAAACTCACAAGATCAACGATGGGTTTCACAAGGCAATTTAGGTTTTCCGGTCTTTGACACAGAGATTGGTCGCATCATGCTTTTAATTTGTTATGACGACACCTATTGGCAGTATGGTCGCTTAGCTGCCCTGCATAATGTTGACATCATCGCCTGGTCTAGCGCCTCAGACCGTGTGATGCCGGGCACACCCCCCAGCCAAGCGACTGGCAACCACTCCACAGTCGCTAATGTTCAGTACTTATCAAAATTTAGCGGTGCATGGGTAGTCGCCGCCACACGTAACGGCATTGAAACCAACCCCATTACAAATCAAAAACTGTATTACAACGGTGGGTCAAGCATTTGGGCGCCAACAGGCAACAAGATCGCGCAAGCCCCGGTATTACCCCCTGAAACATTCAAGCCGGGTTTAAACGGTTTTATCTCAAGTGAAATTGATATTGCGCTAACCAGCCCTGTGCGTCAAAAGCTATTGCAACAACGTCGTCCTGAGTTGTACGGTTTACTTGCCTTACATCGCTCACCCACTGATGCAAACGCTACGACTCAAATTTCGAACCCAACGCTCGCTGCACAAGCCGCGTCTGACCCCGCAAACCCTTTAGCCTATGATCCGCCACCCGCTGGGGGGTTATTGGTTTTACCTGCTTTGTTTCGTTCGGGCGCCGCAACTATTCAAGGTACCCCAATGTTAGAAGACCAAGGTGGTCCCTCAGAGCAATTTATGTCTGAACTGGCTAAAAAAGGTCAGGGCTACGTGGTGGGTTCTTACGCGCAAAAGAAAGCTGAAAAAACTTTTCACACTGTTGCACTGGTTGACCCAAGTGGAAAAATCATGGCTCGCTACGACGCAACACACCCTGCTGCAGACCAAAACTGGGTCACGCCAGGCAAGCAATTAGTCGTTGTTTCAACAAGCATAGGTCGAATTGGTCTGACACTCGGTGAAGAGCTTGCTGTATCTGAAGTGTTTGGTCATCTCAGTGCTCAACGCGCAGATATTATCGCTGCCCCAGCCAGACAATTAAACGGGCTGACGCTTCAAGTTGACCCCAAGTTATTTGTCGTCCCTCACCCAGCCAATACCCCCTTTGAACCCTATGCTGCGGCCAAGCTGAGCCAAACTTGGTTGGTTACAGCAGGTTGGGCGGACACCCACCCATCTACCTGGGTATTTGGTCCAGAGCCCGTCATTCAGACGGCTCCCGTGCAAAATGCTCAAGGGCAAAACCGTGTCGAGCTTAAGGTTTCAACACCTTATGCTGGCACTTGGATCAATCAACAACAGCTGATTGGGGGGCAACTTCCTTACAGCANNGATTCCCCTCGTACTAGACCCAAAAGGTGAATGCTTTACTAAATGGAGCCAGTCACCAGGTTGGCAGCGTGTTTGCTGGTAAGTGTGAGGTTGCATCGCATTTTATTTTTAGGGTTTGCTCTGCTGACAAGTTCGGTCAGCGCAACAAACCTCACACTTTATGGCATTGTCGATACAGGTATAGCAACAGGTCACGTTTCGCGCCAGGCCGATGCGCCAGGTGGCGACTTATCTGCAAATAATACGGCCATGACTGCTGGTGTAATAGTTGGCGGGTCACGCTGGGGAATCATGGGCTCTGAGTCGCTCAGTGACGACTGGTCAGTTCATTTCGTTCTCGAAGAAGGTGTCATGACTAATGATGGCACCTTGGCTCAAGGTGGCCTAGGTTTTGGTCGTCAATCAACCCTAGGGCTCTCAAAAGCAAACTTGGGTTTGATTGAGTTTGGTCGCCAAATGAACCTCGCCTCTCGATATTTTTTATCGTTTGACCCATTTCATGGCGGCACATCACAGTTAGCACTGGGCACGTCTATGGGCAGTGCGAATGTCATTCGCTATGACAATTTAATTCAAGCTCAATTGACACCCACACCACATTTTACAGCGGGTGTTAGTTACTCTTTCGCTGGCAAACTCGACTCAACCTATCAGACTCAAGATGGAACAATCGTCATACAACCCGACGATTCAACACTATCAAATAATAAAGATGTACGCATCTGGTCAGCTGGCATGCTCTACACAGAAGGCCCATGGACATTAGCGGCAGGCTTCGATCATGCGCTCGTACCAGCAAGCCCACCCGCAGGCTACCTAGGTAGTGGCCCGATGGCTTGGTTGGCTGGCGCCCAAATAGACCTTAATGTGACAACATTATCTTTAGCATTTGGGCAAGGCCGAAATGGTGCTTTTAGTGGTCAACTACCTGGCGCAGCATGGGCTGAAAGTGGCATACAAACCACCACCGTTGGCTCTGATCTACTTTTTTCACAGGGGTATGACCATCAGTCTGTTTTTGTGGGGGCTGTTGTACCCATGGGGGGTGGTTTAAAAGGGTTTATGAACTGGCAAGCCATGCAACCCCAAGGCAATCTAAAGTCAAGGGCAGGTTATGCCACCCAACAAGTCTATAGCGGCGGTTTTATTCAGAATCTATCACCTAGAGTCAGTGCTTATGTCTACGCCTCGCAAGCAATAAACTATGCCATGATTTCAACGGCAAAAAGCTCGATAGTGGGTATGGGTTTTGTTGTTATCTTTTAAATCATCAAAAAAGTCAAATTGGAAATTAGAGAATTTCTTTTTGGTGTGGAATATTTTCTTCATCATATATTTCATAGATTAAATTGAGCATGTTTTGAATTTCTAATGATTTATCCATAGCTCTGACACTCATAATAATTGGCGATACCGCCTGTTTTTCATTCAAACCAAGATACAAAACATCGTCACGCTTCATACCATGTAAGCTTTCAGGAACAATTGAAATGCCCTCTTGTGCCGCGACAAGCCCAATTGCAATTTGCAAATCTCTGACCTCAGTGATTTTTTTGGGCTCAACGGCTCTATCTCTAAATGCGTTGAGAACCTGATCTGCAAAGCTTGGACGTGGGCTTTTAGGAAAAACAATTAGGTTTTCCTCTGCCATATCATTCACTGAAAGAGGTCGATTAAGAAAGCTAAGCTTATGCCCCAACGGTACGGCACATAACAACCGTTCCTCTCTCAATATGATTCGTCTAATGTTGGAGTCTTCGTGTCTTACCCGACCAAAACCTACATCAATGACACCCTCTTTAAGCGCCTTGAACTGCTCAATCGTCGTGAAATCAAAAAAAACTAAATTAACGTCAGTATATTTATTTCGATATTTACGAATAATTTTAGGTAGTTTTCCATATAGGGTTGACGCGACAAACCCAATTGAAAGGGTTTTGTCTATAAGCCCTACCCTTTGAGTCATTGATTTCAGATCGTTAGATTTTTTAAGTAAGTTTTGAGCATGAGCATAAAAAAATTCACCCGCTTCAGTAAGCTTAAGCGGTCGGGAATCTCTTTCTAAAAGCGCCACACCCAACTCTTCCTCAAGTTGTTGTATCGCCCGACTTAAAGGTGGCTGTGCAATAAAAAGCCTTTCTGACGCTCTGGTGAAGTTCTTTTCCTCTGCGACAGCAATGAAATACTTTAAATGACGAAATTCCATTTACATACCTTTTAAGTATTAAAAACATACTAAATCAGTCTTGGACAGTCCATATTGTGGCGTATATCGTATTCATATTCCATCAAATTATATAAAAAAGATATGATCAAAAAGATTGAAACCATACTGGTAGACGTTCCGACGATACGGCCTCACAAACTATCTGTCGCTATCATGAATAAACAAACCTTAGTTTTAGTGAGAGTTTTGTGTGACGACGGTATCGTAGGTTGGGGCGAAGCCACCACAATTGGTGGCTTAAGTTACGGTGAAGAAAGCCCTCAAAGTATCAAAACTAACATCGACTCTTATATCGCCCCTTTTATGATTGGGATGCGTTCTAACGAAGTCGGTAAAGCAATGAAGAGGGTTAGAAAAGCGATTCAGGGTAATCGCTTTGCTAAGTGTGCCATTGAATCAGCACTTCTTGATGCACAAGGTAAGCGTTTAGGCATACCTGTAAGTGAGCTACTTGGTGGCCGGGTGCGAGACAGTTTACCTGTTGCCTGGACATTAGCCAGCGGCGATACAAAACAAGATATAGCTGAAGCTGAAGCCATGATTACTCAAAGGCGTCACAATATTTTTAAATTAAAAATAGGTGCCAAGCCGCTTGATATTGATATCAAACATGTTTTAGAGATTAAAAAAGTATTGGGTGATCAGATCAGTATTAGGGTTGACGTTAACCAAGCCTGGACAGAGCTTCAAGCGGTAAAAGGTATTGCGGCACTTCAAGATGGCGGCATTGATTTAATTGAGCAGCCCGTCAATGCAGACCATATTCTCAGTATGGCGCGTTTAACGCATCGGTTTTCAGTAGCAATTATGGCTGATGAGGCCTTAAAAGGGCCTCATGATGCAGCAAAAATTGCAAGTCAATCTGCTGCCAATGTCTTTGCGGTAAAAATTGCCCAATCTGGTGGCTTGATACCCGCGCAGCAAGTGGCAACTATTGCAGAAATGTCTGGTATTGCCCTTTATGGTGGAACCATGCTTGAAGGGGGTGTAGGAACGGCTGCTTCAGCACAGTTGTTTTCAACTTTCTTTGATTTGGCATACGGTACAGAATTGTTTGGGCCGTTGCTATTAACTGAAGAAATATTAAATGAACGCCTTGATTATCGTGATTTCAGTCTAATTGTTTCAAAAAAACCTGGTTTAGGCATTGAGCCAGATTTAGAAAAAATCAATTATTTAACGCGCGCCAAAGGGTTTGGTGAAACCCTTCAAACAATAACCGCTTAAGGAAAAACGATATGTTGTTTCACGTCAAAATGGAAGTAAATATACCTTTAGATATGCCCAAGGCGGAAGTCGAATTAATAAAGAAATCTGAAAAACAGTACGCAGAAAAACTACAAGAATCTGGTGAGTGGAGACATTTATGGCGAATCGCGGGTCAATACGCCAATATTAGTATTTTTGATGTTGAGAGTGTGCAAGCTTTACATGACAAGTTATCACAACTGCCATTATTTCCATTTATGAAGATTGAAGTGATGCCTATTTGTCGCCACCCGTCATCAATTAAGGAGGATGACAAATAAACATCAAAATATTTTTTAAATTATTCATGCTGTTAATTTTTTTTAATATAAATAAACAACTTATTACATACATATTATTTGGAGATAAAAAATGAAAAATTCTGAAATTGATACTTTAGTTAAAAGCTGGATCGTAGATGCCGCAGACAAACCAGCAAACCCACGTGTTCAACAGATCGTTCTACGGTTAGTCTCTGATTTATGCAAAGCAATCGAAGATTTAGATATTTCATCATCTGAATTCTGGAAAGGTTTAGAGTATCTTCAAGAAGCAGGCAAGCGTCATGAATTAGGTCTTCTTGCACCGGGTATTGGTTTAGAGCGCTTTTTAGATATACGTGCTGACGAAGCAGATGCCAAAGCGGGTTTAAGCGGTGGTACGCCTCGCACAATCGAAGGCCCACTCTATGTTGCAGGTGCACCTGAATCAAAAGGTTTTGCCCGCCTAGATGACGGTTCAGAAAATGATAAAGCTGAAACATTGTTCATGCAAGGCACAGTATTTGATGCAAAAGGTAAACCCTTAGCCAATGCAAAAGTTGAAGTTTGGCATGCCAACACAATGGGTAGTTATTCATTCTTTGATCAAACACAGTCTACATTTAACTTGCGTCGATCAATCATTACTGATGAAAAAGGTCGTTATAGCTTTCAAAGCATTATGCCTAATGGTTACGGCTGCCCACCTGATGGTTCAACCCAACAATTACTGACAGCATTAGGACGGCACGGCAATCGCCCCGCTCATATTCATTTTTTTGTTACGGCTAACGGTCACAGAAAGTTAACGACACAAATCAATATCGATGGCGATAAGTACTTGTGGGAAGACTTTGCATTTGCCACCCTTGATGGTTTAGTGCCCCCAGTCAAGCATATCAGCGACCCAACAGAACTGGCTAAACATAACCAAAACAAACCATTTGCTTCAATTGATTTTGATATTCATTTAGTTGAAGATAAAGCGGGTGCAGCATCAGGATTAGTTGATCGTTCACGTGCAGCAGCTTAAACATTGACTTAGCTTTGTTGAGAGAGCAAAAAAAATAGAAAATTGCTCTCTCATATTTTCAGGAGACTCAAATGATTCCAATTTATCCAGATCAAACACCACAATTAAAAAATATTGACCAATTTTTAATTGAAGATAAAGAGCAGGGTGACTATCGTTTGCACAGAAGTGCATTTACAGATGAGCATTTATTTGAACTCGAGATGAAGCATATCTTTGAGGGTAACTGGATCTATCTTGCTCACGAAAGTCAAATTCCTAATATTAATGACTATTACTCGACAAACATTGGTCGTCAACCTGTTTTTATTGCAAAAAATAAAGAAGGTAAACTCAACGCGTTTATAAATGCTTGTAGCCATCGCGGTGCACAATTATGTCGTTACAAACGCGGTAACAAAGCGACATATACTTGCCCCTTTCATGGCTGGACATTTAATAACAGTGGCAAGTTACTCAAAGTCAAAGACCCAGAAGAAGCCGGTTACCCAGATGGGTTCAACAAAGATGGGTCGCATGATTTAAAGAAAGTACCCTGTTTTGAAAACTACAGAGGATTTCTGTTTGCAAGCTTGAACGCTGATGTACCGCCATTAAAAGAATTTTTAGGTGAAGCAACTAAGATCATTGATATGATCGTTGATCAGTCAAGTGATGGTTTAGAAGTATTAAAGGGTGCGTCAACCTATACGTTTGAGGGCAACTGGAAATTACAAGCTGAAAATGGTGCCGATGGTTATCACGTTTCAGCTGTGCATTGGAATTATGCTGCAACCACAAATCGCCGTAAAGAACAAGAAGCTCGCCAAGACGACATCAAAGCTATGGACGCTGGAAAATGGGGCAAACAAGGTGGTGGTTTTTACGCATTTGATCATGGTCATTTACTATTATGGACAAAATGGTCTAACCCAGAAGATCGTCCAAACTATACAAGACGGCAAGAATATGAAGATAAATTTGGCAAGCCTGTTGCAGACTGGATGATTGAGCGGTCAAGAAATTTGTGTCTGTACCCGAATGTATATCTAATGGATCAATTCGGTTCACAAATTCGCGTACTTAGACCCATTTCCGTCAACAAAACGGAAGTCACCATTTATTGTATTGCGCCCAAAAATGAATCGGCAGAAGCACGCTCACGTCGCATTCGTCAATACGAAGACTTCTTTAACGTTAGCGGTATGGCAACACCTGATGACTTAGAAGAGTTCCGTTCTTGCCAGTTGGGTTTCTTAGGAAAATCGCTTGAATGGAATGATATGTGTCGAGGCGCTAAGCATTGGATAGATGGTCCAGATGATGCAGCCAAAGAAATTGGTTTAAATGCTGTGATGAGTGGCGTTAAGACTGAGGATGAAGGCTTGTACACCGTTCAGCATCGTTACTGGCTCGACACCATGAAAAAAGCAATGAAAACTGAGCAGGTGCCATTATGAAAACCATTTCTATTCTTGATGTTCAGGCTTTTCTTTACTATGAAAGCCACTTACTAGATGAGGAGCAGTGGGACGAATGGCTGACGCTTTATGATGAAAATGTTGAATTTTGGATGCCTAGTTGGGATGATGATGACAAACTCGTCACCAACCCGAATGAAGAAATATCATTGATTTATTACCCTTCCAAGGCTGGTTTGGAAGACCGTATATTTCGTATTAAGACAGAAAGATCAAGTGCCACGATGCCAGACACACGTACTTGTCACAACATTACTAATGTTGAAATCGAACGTCAAGAAGGTGAAATCATTACGGTTCGCTTCAACTGGTTAACGATGAGTCATCGTTATAAAACCAACTATACATACTTTGGAAAATCTAAATATGTTGTTGATTTTTCTGGTGATAAGCCATTAATCAAAAATAAGTATGTGGTTTTAAAGAATGATTATATTCACCAAGTAATCGACATTTACCATATTTAACTGAGGCATTACCATGAGCCACAACATTGCCCTTCAATTTGAAGACGGTGTGACCCGTTTTATAAATTGCAATGAAAATGAAAAACTTTCAGATGCTGCATATCGTCAAAAAATTAACATTCCGCTAGATTGTCGAGATGGCGCTTGTGGTACATGCAGATGCTGGTGTGAGTCTGGCGCGTATCATCTACCTGAATCAAGCTACATAGAAGATGCACTAACACCTGAAGATGCAGGAAAAGGCTTCATTTTAGCTTGTCAAACAAGCGTGAAATCTGACTGTGTCATTAAAGTACCCGTCTCTTCAGACGTATGTAAGATAAGTGTCTCGCGCTTTCCAGGCAAAATTTCATCTGTCGAGCAATTTTCTGACTCGACCATCAATTTTTCAATTGAGGTCGAAGATTTTAAATCCCTTAACTTTTTACCCGGCCAGTATGTGAACGTTGAAATACCGGGCACAAAAGAAACACGGTCATACTCATTTAGTTCGCCACCAGGTCACAAATTAGCATCATTTGTTGTCAGAAATGTACCGAATGGCAAAATGAGTTCTTACCTAACAGATCAGGCTCAGCCTGGTGCAGACATTTCTTTTATGGGCCCTTATGGTAGCTTTTACTTAAGACCTATTGTTCGCCCAGTGCTGATGCTAGCGGGTGGAACGGGTATTGCTCCCTTTTTATCGATGTTAGATTTTATTGCTGAAAATGGAAATGAACACCCTATTAATATGGTGTTTGGTGTGACCAATGATATTGATTTAGTTGCGATTGATCAATTAACTTTACTTCAAAAAAAGATACCCAACTTTTCTTTTAAAACCTGCGTTGTCTCCGAAAATAGTCAACACCCATTAAAAGGCTATGTCACACACCATGTTGAAAGTGAGTGGCTTAATAACGGTAATGTTGACGTATATTTATGTGGTCCTGTTGCCATGGTAGATGCCGTTAAATCTTGGTTAGACCAGTCTGGCATAGCGCCAGCAAACTTTTTATTCGAAAAGTTTTCTGCTACCGCTGCAGGAACGTAATCATGCGTAAAAATAAACGTTTCAATAAAAAAGTAATTGTGGTGACGGGTTCAGCCCAAGGTATTGGCGAGGGCGTTGCAGAGGCTATTGCTGCTGAAGGCGGTATGGTTGTATTGGCTGACCGATCAAATGTAATTAAACAAGTTGCAAAAAGAATCAAAAGCAATAAAGGTGAATGTGCATATATTCTGTGTGATTTAGAAACGTATGCGGGTGCTAAGGAATTGATGGCATTTGCAATTAAAAAATACGGTCATATTGATGTATTGATTAACAACGTAGGTGGCACCATTTGGGCAAAACCTTTCGAAGAGTATGAAGAGCAACAAATCATTGCTGAGATTAACCGCTCTCTATTTCCTACCCTGTGGTGCTGTAGAGCCGTTCTACCTCATATGATTGAAAGACAACAGGGCAATATTGTGAATGTGTCTTCAATCGCCACACGAAGTATTCATCGCATTCCTTACTCAGCGTCAAAAGGTGGTGTCAACACCATGACAGCCAGTTTGGCGTTTGAGTATGCAAAAGATGGCATTCGAGTGAATGCCGTGGCCACAGGCGGTACTATCGCACCGCCTCGGGTTATTCCTAGAAATAAAGAAGCATTGTCTAAACAAGAAGAAATTTGGTATCAAGGCATTGTTGATCAAACCATTGCAACGAGTTATATGCATCGTTACGGCACGATTGCAGAACAAGTACACGCTATTTTGTTTCTAGCCTCAGATGAATCGAGTTACATAACAGGTAGCGTATTGCCTGTTGGTGGTGGTGATCAAGGGTAAACATGCCCTCGGTGAGATATATATTTTTTGTATTAAACCAACTTTCCTGCTGATGCGGCTTGATAGCTAATATTTGATGTTTATTACGTTTTTAAATTTATTGATGACGCGTGTAAATAACGTCTTAGTACTAATCATAAAAAAATTAGAGGCATAAATGATAAATAAAATAAGAAATTCCATAAGAGAGCCTATTTCTCTCATTCAAGATGGTAGCACCATCATGATTGGTGGTTTTGGCACGGCTGGACAACCTGCAGAATTAATTGATGAACTAATCGACCATGGCGCCCGGAACCTCACAATAGTAAATAACAATGCGGGCAATGGCGATCTTGGTTTAGCTGCTTTACTCAAAGCAGGAAAGGTCAAAAAAATTATCTGTTCATTTCCAAGACAGTCTGACTCATATGAATTTGACAAGCTCTACCATGCTAAAAAAATTGAACTTGAATTGGTACCACAAGGAAATTTAGCGTGCCGCATTCAAGCAGCTGGGTCAGGTCTAGGGGCGATCTACACGCCAACAGGTTACGGCACTTTACTCGCTGAAGGTAAAGAAACCAAAACAATTAATGGCAAGCATTATGTTTTGGAATACCCCATATTTGCTGACTTCGCTTTAATCAAAGCTTACAAAGGCGATCGTTGGGGTAATTTAGTTTATAGAAAAACAGCTAGGAACTTTGGCCCCATTATGGCGGCAGCTGCGGCCTGCACCATTGCTCAAGTCAGCGATACGGTCCCATTAGGTGAACTTGATCCTGAAAATATCGTGACGCCTGGTATTTTCGTTCAGCACATTATAAAAATTTAAAAGGGCTAAAAATGACTTATCAAAAATTAAGCCGAGATCAAATTGCTCAACGCGTAGCGGTTGATATCCCTGAGGGTGCATATGTTAACTTGGGTATTGGCTTGCCTACCAAAATTGCAAATTATTTAGATCCTAATAAAGAAATATTTTTGCATAGTGAAAATGGTTTATTGGGTATGGGCCCAGCCCCTTCTGAAGATCAACAAGACCCCGAACTAATCAATGCTGGTAAAGAGTTTGTGACCCTTTTACAGGGTGGCTCTTTTTTTCATCACGGCGACTCGTTCACCATGATGCGTGGTGGCCATATTGATATTTGTGTTCTTGGGGCATTTCAGGTTGCAGAGAATGGCGACTTAGCCAATTGGCATACAGGCGCAGCCGATTCTATTCCAGCAGTAGGTGGTGCAATGGATCTTGCCGTGGGTGCTAAAAATGTTTATGTCATGATGGAACACATGACCAAAACAGGTGAGCCTAAAATTGTTGATCATTGCACATACCCCTTGACAGGGGTTCAATGCGTCAACCGTATCTACACTGATTTATCGGTCATTGATGTAATTAACAATACCTTACATGTTACAGAAATCGTTGATGGCCTCAGCTTTGAAGCACTGGAAAAAATGACAGGTGCTCAATTGATTGACGCGCGCAAATAGGTTACCAATATGAATGCTTATATCTGTGATGCAGTGAGAACTCCTTTTGGTAAATATGCGGGCGCTTTATCATCCCATCGTTCAGATGACTTAGGCGCCCTTCCCTTAAAGTCACTTTTATTAAGAAATGCAGACGTTGATTGGTCATTAGTTGATGATGTGATTTATGGTTGTGCCAATCAAGCGGGTGAAGACAATCGAAACGTCGCACGTATGTCTAGCTTATTGGCTGGTTTACCCGTTCAAGTATCCGGTACAACCATCAATCGTTTATGTGGTTCAGGTTTAGATGCTATTGGAATCGCATCTCATGCAATCAAAGCGGGTGCTGGAAATTTATATATAGCGGGTGGGGTTGAAAGCATGAGCCGAGCACCCTTTGTGATGAGTAAAGCGCTCAGTGCATTTTCTCGTTCAGCCAAAATTGAAGATACAACCATTGGCTGGCGATTTATCAACCCTTTAATGAAATCAATGTATGGCGTTGATTCCATGCCTGAAACTGCTGAAAATGTAGCGGTTGACTTTCAAATTAGTCGTGCTGATCAAGATGCCTTTGCCTTAAGAAGCCAACTTAAAACAGCAATAGCCCAATCAAAAGGGCTGTTTAACGATGAGATAATTTCAGTCACATTGGCACAAAAAAAAGGTGACCCGATTATTTTTAGTCAAGACGAACACCCTAGAGCCCATACAACGATTGAATCTTTACAGAAACTCTCTGGTGTTGTCACACCAACTGGCAGCGTAACAGCCGGAAATGCTTCGGGTATTAATGACGGCGCCTGTGCGCTATTGTTAGCATCAGATGAGGGTATTAAACAACACAGCTTGACGCCTAAAGCAAAAATTATTGCTGTAGCCAGTGCAGGGGTTCCTCCACGTATTATGGGTATCGGTCCTACACCTGCTATTGCTAAAGTATTAGAAAAAGCAAAACTTAAATTAAATCAAATAGATGTAATCGAGCTCAATGAAGCGTTTGCATCACAGTCACTGGCTGTTTTAAGAGGCCTAGGGTTGCCAGATGATGCCGAGCACGTGAACCCTAACGGGGGAGCCATTGCATTAGGTCACCCTCTAGGTGCTTCTGGTGCTCGATTAGTGACGACAGCCACGTATCAATTAATGCGAACCGGTGGTCGATATGCACTCTGCACAATGTGCGTCGGTGTGGGTCAAGGCATTGCCATGATTATTGAGAGGGTGTGATGCCAATCTGCGCAACGCTGTCTGGTGATGTGTATTACAAAATAAGCGGTAATGAATTATTACCGCCGCTTTTACTATCGAACTCTCTGGGCACAAACCATACAATGTGGAATATCCAAGTGAGTGAATGGTCTAAATATTTTTATGTCATTCAATACGATGCGAGAGGTCATGGTCAATCTGCGCATCCTAAAGGTCCCTATTCAATAGCCCAATTAGGGCTAGATGTCATTGACCTACTTGATCACCTCGGAGTGCCTTCAACCCATTTTTGCGGTCTATCGATGGGTGGCGTGATTGGGCAGTGGCTTGCCATAAATCAAACCCATCGAATAAATCGTTTGGTACTTGCAAATACAGCACCAAAAGTGGGTACTGCTCAAGGTTGGTTAGACAGAGCAAAATTAGTGAGGCAGGAAGGTATGGGGGCTATTGCCGCATCAGCGCATACTCGGTGGTTTACAACTGATTTTTACCAAAACCACCCTGAGCGTGTAAAACCCTTAGTCGAAAATCTTAAGCTAACAAACGCTGAAGGGTATGCAGCCTGCTGTGAGGCCTTGGCTCAAGCTGATTTTTTAGAAAGTATTCAGACTATTCAGTCAAAAACCTTAATAATTCAAGGTGCGGCAGACCCAGTCACAACGCTTGCCGATGGTCAAGCTATGCAGGTAAAGATTAAAGACTCAACACTATTTGAAATTCAAGCTTCACATATTTCAAATATTGAACAACCAGAGGTCTTTACAAAAACGGTGCTGTCATTTTTAACAGCACCGAAATAAACGCATGTGATTAAACTCATTGTTTAATTAACTAGGCGTTTTGATAACTCAGATATTTTTTAAAATACCTGAGCTATCTTTATACACCCAGATATTTTTGAATAATATCTGGGTTATTTTTTATCACTTCACAGCGATCATCAAAGACAACCTGACCTTTGACTAAAATCACAGCCCGATGACAAATCGATGTAACTGCCTGGTGATTTTTATCAATAATAATGCAGGCAATACCGCTCTGGCCTACTGATTTAACAATCTTCCAGATTTCATGCGCGATCTTTGGTGCCAGACCCTCTGTTGCCTCATCAAGAATCAACATATCAGGGTTTGTCATCAAAGCTCGACCAATTGTTAACATTTGCTGCTCGCCACCCGAAAGTTGTCCGCCACCATGACCCAGTCGTTCTGATAAACGTGGAAACGTTTCCATGACGCGATCGAATGTCCAATCAAGCTGCCCATCCGTTCCCGAACGAGCCGCCATTTCAAGGTTTTCTCTAACAGATAGGTTAGGGAAAATGCCACGCCCTTCAGGAACATAAGCAATACCACTTTGAGCAATGCGATATGTTGGCATATCGGTGTAGTCATCACCCTTAACCAATATTCTGCCATGGCGGGGTTTAACAATATTTAGAAGACTTTTAATAAGGGTTGTTTTTCCCATACCATTGCGCCCCATTAGCGCTATACCCTCACCCTTTTGTATATGAAAATCCACACCATGCAAAATATGACTATCACCATAATAGGTGTGGATTTCTTTTCCCTCTAAGAGCATGTTAGACATGAAACGAACCCTCCTGACCTAAGTATGCTTCTTGAACGGCAGCATTGTTTTTAATCTGCCCTGGCGAACCTGAGGCCAATACTTGACCGTTAACCATGACAGTAATGACATCAGCTACTGCAAAAACCGCGTCCATATCATGCTCAACGAGCAAGATAGCTTTTGTTTCTCTTAATTTTTTTAAAACATTCACCATTTTTTCTGATTCATCTGAACCCATACCTGCTAAGGGTTCATCGAGAAGAAAAACTTGAGCGTCTGTTGCCAACACCATGGCAATTTCAAGCTGTCTTTGTTCACCGTGGCTCATCAGGCCTGCAATCGATGTATCGCGACCACGAAGGCCCGCTTCTTCAATAGACAGATGTGCTTTTTCAATTGCCCATATGAGCGAACTTGCTTTCTTGAAAATCTTTGCCGCTTCTTGCTTTCTGGACTGGGCTGCTAATCTGACATTTTCAAGAACTGTAAACTGCGGAAAAATATTGGTTCGTTGATAGCTTCGCCCTATACCGACTTGTGATCGCTGAGCGGCTTTATATTGGGTTATATCTTGACCTAAAAATTCAATTTTTCCTGATGTTGGCATCGCATCACCCGACAACATATTGATACAGGTTGACTTTCCCGCACCATTTGGCCCAAGTAAAGCGTGAAGCTTCCCACGTTCTAAAACTAGATTAACATCTTGATTAGCAACTAAACCGCCATATTTCTTTGTGATGTTCGAGGCAGTTAAAAGAATTTGATTATCCATTTTTTGGCTTCTCTTTTTGCAAAGAATTTTTTAATCTGCCTGGCAATGCTGCCAAGCCACCCGGCATAAATAAAACTGCCGCTACGATAACTATGCCCATCACGAGTTGCCAGTGTTTGGTTATATCTGAAAAGGTTTCTTGCATCAGAATGAATAAAAAAGCACCCATTACGGCTGCTAATAAATTTCCCATGCCCCCTAAAATGACCATTAGCAAAACATTACCGGACATATGCCATGACATGATTTCTGGCGTCACAAAACCAAATAAAACAGCATACAAATAACCTGCTACACCACCCAGACCGCCAGCGATAGAAAAGGCAGCAAGCTTATATTGGAAAGTTGAATAGCCAAGAGACTGCATTCTGTGTTCGTTACTTTTAATACCAACCAATACCTTTCCAAAAGGAGAAGCCAGTAACCGATCAAGAAATAAATAAACGAGTACCAGCATGACTAAAATAAAATAATACATTTGACTGTATTCAGATAAATCAAAAGGAACAAAACCAAATATTTCTGCACTGGGCTTAAAGTTGACATAAATTCCATCTGAACCCCCACCAAGAGGTGTGTCATGAAAAATAAAGTAAGCCAGTTGCGCAAAGGCTAGGGTGACCATAATGAAATAGATACCCTTAGTTCTCAATACAAAAATGCCAATGATTAATGCTGCAAGCGCTGAAATAATAACCGCGGCTGGCAACGTAAACCAAAGACTTGCAGCCTCATATTTTGGTGAAAGTAGCGCGACGGTGTAGGCTGCAATTCCAAAATATGCCGCATGTCCAAAGCTCACCAACCCAGTGAAGCCTACTAATAAATCTAAACTCATTGCAAAAATACCAAATATAAGTACTTTGCCGATTAGCTCTGTATAAAAATCAACACCGCTAAGTGGAACCGCTATTAAGATCATTAAAGCGATAATTTTGGTGAGTCTTGTTGAAATGTTCTGTGTCATGTTAGCCTCGCTTAAATATGCCTTCTGGGCGCCATAAGAGCACAGCAGCCATGATTAAATAAACCACCATTCCAGATACCTCAGGAAAAATAACCTTTCCAAAAGTATCTGCAAAACCGATGACCATAGCTGCAACAAAAGCACCCCAAACAGACCCGATGCCACCGATCACGACAATCACAAAGGAGATAATGAGTACTTGGCTTCCCATATTTGGGTATACCGATGAAATCGGCGACGCCAACATACCAGCTAATGCAGCAAGTACCAAACCCAGCGCAAACACAACTCTATAGATCATGTTGATATTGATACCCAACGCTTGCACCATTGCTCTATCAAAACTACCTGCACGAATCATCATGCCGAGTTTTGTTCTTTGAATAAGAAAGAATAGAAAGATCGCAATAGCAATGCAAACTACAGATATAAATATTCGATAAATTGGGTAACTTAAGACTTCACTTAATTGAATGGAATAATCAAGAATGCTGGGTATTGCTACACCATGTACATCATCACCAACAAATAAACTTCTCAATTCTTCAAAAATTAAGATGAGCCCATATGTTAGAAGCACTTGCTCGAGATGATTTCTTTTATATAAATGAGAAAATAAGGCCCATTCAAGAAATACGCCCAACGCAAATGCTAGCGGTACGCCGAGAATAATAGCTATAAAAAGATTACCACTGACACTGGTTAATACAAACGCCATATATGCGCCAATCATGTAAAAGCTTCCATGTGCCAAATTTATAATGCCCATGATGCCAAAGACTAGCGTGAGACCGCTCGCTACTAAAAATAAAAGCAGTCCATATTGCACTGAATTTAAAGTCTGAATAAGTATGGAAGCAAAATCCATTTTGAGCTCCTAAAAGCGGCTATAACTTTAGTTATAGCCGTCTGCATTTATGCTTTGAAGGTTTAAAGCTTGCAGCCTCGAGCTGGATCTGCTAAAGCTTCAACAGCTACGCCAATCAATTTATTTTCCTTGTTTGCTACTTGTCTAAGATAAATATTTTGAATGGGGTTGTGAGCTTTAGATAAAGTAAATGACCCACGTGGACTTTCAATTTTTGCTGACTGCATTGCTTTAATGATGACACTTTGTTTTGAAGCATCGCCACCCGCAGCAGCGATACCGACTGCGTATAACTGGGCCGCATCGTAACCTTGCACGGCATAAACATCAGGTTGCATGTTGTATTTTTTAGCGTAGTTTGTACGAAAGTCTTTATTGACTTTGCTATCGATGCCATCTGCATAATGTAGGGTTGTGAATACGCCATCGCCAGCATCACCAATGGCTTCTAAAGTGCCTTCTGTTAAAAATCCCGTAGCATAAAGTGGAATGGTTTTGTTTAAACCGGCTGCTGCATAATCTTTAACAAATTTAGCTGCACCTGCACCAGCAAAAAATACATAAACTGCATCTGGCTTCATTGAGGCAATTTCAGTTAAGAATGGTTGAAACTCAACATTAGGAAATGACAGAGTCATTTCTTTCATAACTTTACCGCCACCGGCTTCAAAACCCTCTTTAAAACCGTTTACTGCTTCTTTTCCTGCTGCATAGTTCCAGGTTAACGTAACGACTTTTTTATTACCTTTTTCTGCCGCTACTTTACCCATAGCAAATGAGGGTTGCCACATACTAAATGAAGTTCTAAATAAATAAGGCGAGCACAGTGGGCCTGTTAATTCGTCAGCGCCCGCATTAGGTACGATCAGTAACGTTTTATTATCACGAGATACTTTACCCATAGCCAACGCGACACCAGAATGAACGGTGCCAACCAATACATCAACTTTATCGCGCTTGATCAGTTTATTTGCATTTTCAGTTGCCTTTGCTGGGTCAGACTCATCATCAACTTGAAAATATTCAACTTCTTTGCCACCCAACTTGCCGCCATTTTCACTGACATAAAGTTTGAAGCCGTTTGAAATGGCTGTGCCTAACGCTGCAAATGTTCCTGTTTCAGGCAACATTAATCCAACTTTAACTTTTTCTGAAGCGTATGCGCCGGACATGGCTGAACCCACGGCAAGTAATAAACTTGCAAACGTAACTTTATTGAGGAATTGCTTATGATTTAATTTCATTATATTTCCCTGTCTCGTTTATGAATCGTTTCATTTATTTCCACTGAATAGCCAATATTGCTTTCAGTGTTTACGCTTATATATATCGAATTAGTATTGTTAAGCGCTTGGAATGAACGATACAGGGGTAAAAATTGACCGTCCAACACTATTTTAGTATGTTTTATATACTTAATAAGTATGAACAAACAACAGTCTATTATGGAGATGGTTTTAGTAATTTCTTTAGTATTTGTTACCCGATTTGCCGAGTTATGGTCAAAGCACTGGGTTTTCAATTGAAAGTTACGCCCTGACACAAGAGGGTTTTTTAATACGTCAGTTTGTACAAAAATTAGCTCTTAAAAAACCACATATTACGGGCAACTCGATGGGTGGTACGATCGCGGCTTTATACAGCGATCAATACCTTAACTTTCTAAATTCGTTACCTGCCAATTAGTATGTCACCATTTGGTTAACGTCAACACAATAGGCCACTCAAACATGGAATTAATTTCGATCCTGATCTCACTAGGTCTACTGATGTTCTTAGCCTATCGTGGCATGAGCGTATTAATTTTGGCACCGACTATGGCACTGCTTGCCGTTTTACTGAGCGGTAATTTTGCAGACCTCTTGCCGATCTACACACAGGTTTTCATGAAAGCAATGGGTGGGTATCTCATTCAATACTTTCCACTTTTTTTATTAGGGTCTATTTTCGGTAAGCTTATGGAGTCATCTGGTTATGCACTTGCTATTGCAAATGGCATCACTGAAAAGCTCGGCTCATCGCGTGGTTTATTGGCTGTCGTCTTGGCTTGCGCTATTTTGACCTATGGTGGCGTGTCACTATTTGTGGTCGCGTTCATGATGTTTCCCATAGGAAAATCTTTGTTTGAGCGCGCACAGATTTCCGTCAACTTACTGCCCGGTGCGATTGCACTGGGCGCGTTTACGTTCACGATGACTGCACTGCCCGGCACCCCTTCTGTTCAGAACTCGATTCCCAGCCCTTTTTTTGGAACAGATTCTTTTGCAGCGCCAGGTCTAGGCTTAATCGCGAGTTGTATGATGCTCGGCTTAGGCATCTTATGGCTTAATCGTCAACGTCGCTTACTCAGTGTGGCAGACGCAAGCCCATCAAATCAAAATATTTTCAATGCCAATTTAGCAAGTCAGGCTAGTGACTCTTCAAAACCTACCATCCCATTTCGTGTAGCAGTATTCCCAATCGTGCTGATGGGGCTCACAAACTTAATGATGGCGAAGTGGTGGCTTTTAGAGTGGCAACCCGAGTTTCTTAAAACAAATGAATTTGGCATGACCTCTCTTTCATCTGTAACCGGCATCTGGGCTATTGTTATAGCCCTATCGGTGGGCATTATTTATCTCTACACCATGCAAGTTATACAGACACGGCAGTTTGCAAAAGCAAATGAGGCTGTGAACCATGGTTCTGTCGGCTCAATGCTACCCATACTGAATACAGCCTCTGAAGTGGGTTATGGCTCTGTCATCGCCAGCTTAACGGGGTTTTTAATCATTCGAGAGTTTGTTTTAAGCATTGCGCCAGGTAACCCACTGATCAGTGAAGCGGTTGCAGTCAATGTACTGGCGGGCATAACCGGATCAGCTTCTGGCGGTATGTCGATTGCCTTACAAACACTGGGCGCTGACTATCTGGCTAAAGCGGTGGCCCTGGGCATTAGCCCAGAACTTTTGCATCGCATTGCGGTGATGGCGTCTGGCTGCATGGACACGCTGCCACACAATGGCGCAGTCATTACCTTACTTGGCATTTGCAATCTCACCCACCGCGCTGCTTATCGTTATATTGCGATGGTAACAATAGTCTTTCCGCTTATCACGTTAGCTTTTATTATTTTCTTGGCCTCAGTGTTTGGTAGTTTTTAGGGCACCAGCAAAGACTAATTATCACCATTGATTTAACAGCCAATTGTTTTTGTGTTTGCTGTGCGGCTTGGCGCAGGTCTTTCAGCGTGGCTAGGTGCTCATCAAAAGAAAAAGCCACCCTCCAGACCTTACTAAATCTTTTTAAAGGGCTAGATTGGTTCATCAAGACTTTTCATGATGCCTGCTACGAAGTTTTCAACTGAGTAATGTTTCATTAATAAATCGCGTGCTATGGCCAACGGAGTTGAGTTAATCAACATGGTTTTCGCTAAATGTCTACTTTCAGTTTGAGCGTGTTCAACGCGGTGCCGATGCCGTTTTTCATATAAAGAAAGGGCTCGGGGTATATTTTTAGCTTCAACTCGTAACAACTCGTCTGCTAATATTGCTGCTGACTCTAGCGCCATTGATGCACCTAAACCAGCTGTGGGCAAAAACGCTGTTGCCGCATCGCCTAACAAAACCACGCGACCCTTTGACCATATAGGTGATCGCACGTCATCCAGTTTCCAGAAGAATATATCTTGATCATCGAACGGCAATGCATCGAACACACTAGGCAATGTTGGGTTTAAAGCAGCAAAATGATCCAGTACATGCTGCCGACGGCCAGCTATTTCTTGTGAAATTTTTGAAGTGGGGCCACCCGCAAACACGCATATTTGATCAGCCGTGGGGTAAAGCCCTAAAAAGCGACCCGCCCCCCAATATTCAGTAACATCTGTGACTGGCACTGTGCCATGTGGGGCCCACCAAACCCAACCACCCCACCCGGTTTCATGCACGGGTACATCACCAGCGATCAAATAACGTGTTTTTGAATGAATACCATCGGCACCAACAACTAAGTCAAAATACTCAACAGAGCCATCATCAAAAGTGACTTCAGTTTCTAGCGGCAGATGGTTTAGTTGAGTAATCGAGCGGCCCATTATGATGGGGGTATTAACGATACGATGACGTAAAAGAGTTAATAAATCTTTTCGTGACAAAGTACCTGTATCGCCATGAGGCGCAATGAGGGCACGCAAATCGTAGGTATTGATTTGTTCACCGACCCCATTTTTAAGGTGATATGTTTCTAAGGGTTGCGCTACCTTGCGAAACGCTTCAATTGCCCCTAACCCGATGAGCACTCGACTACCTAAAGGCCACAAAGATAACGCATACCCTGACTTAGAAAAATCAGTGCTTCGCTCAATGATTTTAATATGATGCCCTCGACCTTCTAACATTGCCGCTAAAGCCGTTCCCGCAACACCCGCACCAATAACCAATATTCGCACAATAGCCTCGCGTTTAAAGTTTAAGGAGTGACAAACCCGTCAATATTTATAACATGCAACACGGGCTCTAAACGGTTACGGAATAAGGCACTCACAGACATACCCGGCGAACTGGGCAGCACATCTTCACGAAGGATGGATCTGGGATGAGTCGCTACACGTTTACGCATCAATCACTCCTAGTGATAATGTATTGAACTGGCTGCTAAAACGTCATTATTTCCTTAAAATTAGTCATACAAAAAAGCAATGGGTCATTCGTTATTTAAGGGGTGTGACATATTTGTTTGATCTAGAAAATTTTGAATAAACTTAAAATATGTGTCTGGTGATTCTAAATTCGAAAGGTGTGAGCATCCGGGCATTAAGACCCACTCTGATTTTTTCAAACCATCATGCATTGTTTGATTTACTTTGGGGGTAGATTCATCAAACTCTCCAGAAATAATAAGTGTTGGCAAGTTTATTTTTTCGAGATCGCCCGTTCGCTCCCAATTTTTTAAATTGCCAGTAATATTAAATTCATTTTTTCCCCACATCACTTCGTAAACTTGGTTTTGAGCATTCAAAACCTCGGCTATGGCCTCGGGAAGCGGGTTCATACGCAAGATGTGGCGACTATAGAAAGCCTCTGCAGCTTTTTTGTACTCGGGGGAATCAACTGTACCAGCAGCCTCATGCGCTTCTAAAACACTTCGTGTTGAAGCAGGCAGTTCATTTTTCAGTCGACCTATTTCTGAACCTAATAAAGGCGCGCTAGAGAGTGAATTTGAAAGAATAAGGCCAACAATACCTTCTGGGTTACTGAGTAGATATTCAATCGCCAACATACCGCCAAATGACTGGCCAAGAATAATGACTTTGTTCAGGTTGAGCGCTTGACGCACCATACCAACTTCCAGCACAAAGCGCGATAAAGTCCAACGCGTTGGGTCGTTCGGTTGATCTGACTTGCCGCAACCTAGCTGATCATAAAAAACCACTGGCTGACTATCGGTTGCCAAGGCGGCTAGATTATCAAGGTAATCGTGAGCACCCCCTGGACCCCCATGAAGAATGAGCAATGCAGGTCGTTCATTTTTACCCCCGCCACCAAGTATTTGGGTCCAGACTTTAAACCCGTCTTCTACTTCAACGTAAGACTCTTGAATACGTCGTTCAGACATTTTTACTTGCTCCCGAAAAAAATAATTCATACCCAAAAGCAATCTTATTGCTTGCGTTGAATTTTTGTAGGAAATTTTATTGCTTGAATTTTCGCTAGTTGGGTGCTTACCAATACACCACGTTGCACTTTGTAATTGAAACAGCAAGCAAACAACTTTGCGTATTAGTTATTGAAATTGGCAATCGCCGAGAAATCTATCGATAGGGTTTCTGCTTGTTGAAGCAGATCTACCTTTAGCACATCAGCTCAACGTTCAATATTATGACTCGTCATTTTTTTTCAGATTAAAGGCGGGTTCGCTAAAAAATAGATTATTTTTTTCCGTTCAGTTCATCTTCAACATAAGCCCGCACGATACTTTCAAAATTTTCGTCACCACTAAAGCCTAATTGCCGGGCTCTGGTGGCATCCCAAGAAGCAGGCCAGCTTTTAACAATCGCCTCAATTTGACTATCGGGTTTAATTGAAATACGCGACACCACCTCATCACCCGCCACGTTACGTAACGCTTCGATCATCTCACCCACAGTTACCGCAACACCCGGCAGATTAATCGCCTTATTTACACCTAATGCACGGGCATGCAGATCGTGCCCCAAAATTAAAGACTCGATTGCATAACGGGGTGATTGCAGCCAGACCCTTAAATTTGGTGAAACGGGACAAATCGAAGTGTGACCATTTAAGGGCTCACGAATGATGCCACTTGCAAATGATGAAGCAGCCTTGTTAGCCGCACCAGGCCTAACACTAATCGTAGGCAAACGAAGTACCCTGCCATCGACAAAACCCTTACGGGTAAAGTCATTCAGCAAAAACTCACATACTGCTTTTTGAGTGCCATAAGATGATTGTGGGTTGAGTGCTGTGGTATCTAACACCACTTCTGGTAAAGCCCCACCATAAACAGCGACTGAACTTGTGAAAACAATTTTGGGTTGATGCCCTAAGGCTCGACAGGTTTCGAGCAATACTCTGGCTGCATCTAAATTAATACGCATGCCTAGATCAAAATCAGCCTCAGCTTGACCGCTCACAATGGCAGCCAAATGAAAAATAGACGTTATGTCAGTTGTAATCAATGACTGACATAACGCTGAGTTAGAGATATCGCCCGCAATTACCTTGACGCGCTGATCACCAAAATCATTGGCTTCGACCACATCAACCAGTATTAATTGATCAATCATTTGATCAACACCTTGAGCGTCTTTCAACGAGCCACGACTCAGCAACTGCTTAGCCAGTTTTTGCCCTAAGAAGCCTGCACCGCCCGTAATGAGTACATTCATGATATGTAAATGATATAAAAGCCAAAAATTAAGTTTATCTCAGTTCACTTGTGAATCATTGAATGACGATCGATCAAGCCGACGGCTAAGCCCAGATGTACGATTCCATCGAGAGCATGCCATAGCGCACTTCTTTTTCTAGAACTTCGACTAATTCCTGCGAGCGTGCTGCACCCAAAGCCACGAACAGCGGCAGAAAATGTTCGTCAGTCGGATGCGCCCGCACAGCATGCGGAGCTTGCGTTCTGTAATTCAGCAGCTTTTCAGTATCGTGGCGGGCGACGGCTGAACGCACCCAGTCAACGAACGCGGTAACGTAAGGTTCGATTTGCGTCACGCTAGGCCCACGAAACTCGAATAAGTTGTGCGTCATGCTGCCCGAACCTATGATAACGATACCCTCTTCTCGAAGGGGAGCAAGTGCTTCGCCCATGGCGAGCGCTTGCTCTGGTGTGGCATTTTCAGGAAGAGATAAGGGCACGACGGGTATATCTACCTCGGGGCGAAGATGCATAAGCGGTACCCAAACACCGTGATCTAAGCCCCGGTCTGGATCGAGTTGCGCAGAAATACCTGCAACCTGAAGTGCTTGCCTGACCCGTTTGGCTAAGTCTGGTGAGCCCTGAGCAGGGTAGCTCAGTGTGTACAGCACTTTTGGAAACCCACCAAAATCGTGAATCGTCACAGGCTTTGGGTGGCTTCCCACAAACAGCTCTTGCGTTTGCCAGTGAGGTGAAACAACGACAATGCCACGTACCCCATCCAAACACTGACCCAGTTGTTTGAGTTGAGCCCCAAGCGGGCCGGGTTCAATCGCCAGCATGGGAGAGCCATGCGAGACAAATAATGCAGGTGCGCGTTTTTTGTTCATTGTTTCAATCCTTGACAAGAGGGTTATAGCGCTGTGCGATAGCACAGACATGGCATCGAAGCGATCAGACCGACGCGCCTGAGCGCTGGCGACCAATAGACCAATCACCCGGCCCTTGTGCGGCTAAAATAAGCAAACCACCTATTACAGCCAAATTTTTATAAAAAAGAAGTTGCTGCATAAATACTTGCTCGGCGGGTACGGCCCAATATGCATGAAAAGCGAAAGTAGCGACGGCCGTAAACAAGGCCAACACTAAGGCAGCCTGGCGGGCGAACAAGCCAGTCAGTAAGGCCAGCCCACCACCGATTTCTACGATGATTGCGATCACGGCGCCAAGGGCTGCCAAGGGCAAGCCGACCGAGTTGATATAACCGACTGTACCTTCGAAGCCACTGATTTTAGACAGACCAGCTGGCAGAAAAAGGGCCACAATTGCCAATCGACCCAAAAAGGTCAAGCCATTTTGAAAGGCGTTATTCATGAAAATTCCTTAAGATTGATTTAAAAGATCAGTTTATTAGACTAATTAAACAAGATAAACATAGTAATAATTGTTTAATTATCTTTAAAATAGGAACAATGGATAAATTCGAAGCAATGCGTAACTTTGTGGCGGTAGTCGATGCCGGCAGTTTTGTCGGGGCGGCTGAGCGCTTGCAAAGTTCAAAAGCAGTGGTGTCGAGACGAGTGGCTGAGCTTGAACAGCAACTGGGCGTGCGACTATTGCACCGAACAACGCGCAAACTTTCACTTACACCGGAAGGCGATACCTTTGTTGGACGGTGCCGCAGTGTGTTGTCCGAGCTTCAAGATGCTGAAGACGATGTCAGCCACCAAAACGTGCAGGCAAAGGGCGTATTGCGCGTCAATGTACCAGTCAGTTATGGTATTTCCCATCTGTCAAAGCTCTGGGCAGCGTTTATGAATCAGCACCCGGGGGTCGAGCTTGATGTCACGCTTTCTGATCGGCTGGTTGATCTGGTCGAGGAAGGTTTTGACTTGGCTGTGCGCATTGGCAAATTAGATGCTTCCACGATGGTGAGTCGTCGCCTCAGCAGCACACGGCTGCGTCTTTGCGCTTCGCCGGAATACATTCTGCAACATGGCAAGCCCACAACGCCGCCCGAACTTAGCTACCATCGTGTACTGGCTTATAGCCTACTCTCATCAGCCGATGTGTGGACATTTAGTCATCGAAACGAGGCAACACATCAAACTTCTGTTCGGGTTGCACCAGTGATGCGAAGCAATAACGGCGATACTTGTCGGGATGCCGCTTTAGGGGGTCAAGGTATCGTGCTGCAGCCAGATTTTCTTGTGAGTGACGCGCTCAAGTCCGGGCATTTGATCGAGCTGATGCCAGATTGGCGTGGTGAAGAGCTAGGGATCTACGCGGTATACCCAAGCCGTCGCTACCTATCGGCCAAGGTTCGTTTGCTGGTCGATTACCTTATCGACAGCCATAACCCTCGTTGACCTGTGATGGTCTGACACGAACCACCCCAAAAGGTGTGAACTCAGCTTCCAAAGTGAATTGCGCGCGTTTAATATGACGATTTTTAAATTAGCTGTGACTTTTGCTGAACTTGAATTTGGTATCGCATGCTCAAGTTGCCAAAGGCTAATGGCCCGATACGAGCAGACTACTAAGGCCGCAACCGCGTTGCCTTAGAAAAAGGTCATAGCGAAATTGCTAGTAATGTAAAAAATTAACCTTTGCGGTTATCGCTTATCCAATCAGAGGCTGCAAATAAAAGACCCGAGATCACGAAGGTGACGTGAATCGCGATTTTCCATCCGATTTGTTCACCTGTCATGGTTTCGCTGACCAAAAAAGCTTTGAGAAGCTCTACCGCAGAGATCGCAACGATAGCGCTGATCAGTTTCATCTTGAGGTCTGAAAACCCCACCTTACCCATCCAAGCGGGTCGGTCTTCATGTTCACCAACATTGATTTTGGACACAAAGTTTTCGTATCCACTGAAAATAATAATGATCAGCAACACTGCTAACAAAGCGGTGTCCACGAGGGTCAAAATAGAAATAATGGTGTCGTGCTCATAGAAGCCAAAGACCCCCATCAGTAGAGAAAACAACTCTTTTGCAAACTTCACCAAAAGCACCATCATGGCGATGATCAGGCCAATGAAAAATGGGGCTAAGATCCAACGGCTAGCAAATATGGCCGCTTCCATGGTTCGTTCAATTGCTTTGGGTGGCTTGATCATGGTTTTGTTGCGGTGGCTTAAAAAAGTGCTTTGCGATCTATATTTAGAGGCTTCAAGTGTAACAGTCATCAAATTCAATTGTGTTGCCACCAACTTTGAATTGACTGGGTATTTCAAACCGACGTGACCAACGATTTCATAAAAACGTGACCGTTTATGATGAGTACAACAATTAAGCACCTACCGTTCAATTCGCTATTCTAAATGGCCTTGCCTGCGGCGATATCGTTTCTGAGTGCTTGAAGTTGGATGGCCTGCTGGCGCTCGGTGTCCTCGAGCAAGCGCAGTCCAGCACGGACGACTTCGCTGACGTTGTTGTAGCGGCCGCTTTCGACCTGGTCGCGGATGAAGGTCTCAAAATGGGGACTCAGAGCAACGCTGGTGGGCATGACAATTTCCTAACTGTTAATAACTATTATGATTTATCAGCCAGCACGCCTTGTCAAGATTGACCGGATTCCAGCGGGAAAGGGGCCTGAGCCATCTGCCGGGCAGTGAACATCTGCAGGTACCGCTCACGGGCTCTTTGCCCCATGGTGCTGGCCGCCTCCAAATCCGTCCATAAGGCTTGCATGGCTTGGTGCAAAGCCTGTGGATCGGTTGGAGGAGCCACCAAGCCGGACTGCTTGTGAATATTGTCACTCAATGTAATGCTTTAGCGCTATCTTTAGCGCCATTCGAACACATATCCGGCCTTGTCAGTGAACATGGATCAGATTGCAGCCATGGCGTATCGCTTTGACCGCATGCCCTGCTATCGCCCGATCCGAAGGTTACAGATCATTACATCGACAAGGGCACGGACAAGATGCACATCGTCATGACGCTGACCTTAACCGTCGTCCGGTTTGCTTAATGCCACGGATCGATTCGGACGTTAGTTTTGTGTCACTCATCCTTGATTTTGTTGGGTTTGGAGTGGTTCGAGTATTTGAGACTACTCAGTTTGTCCCATGTCGTGATCGGTGCAAATACCGACACGTCACACTTTATCCTTCACTTCAATGATTAAGCGTGGCCGAATTCGCGTACTTGATGCCCTGTGGGGCGTACGTTAAAATTTGCCGCGCAACTGTTCAAAGTCGCACTCAATTTCGGCACAGGTTGATCCAGCCGATCAAACGAATCGATATGCATTATGGTGACTGTCTGCCGCGGTGTGCCCACTAATCTGACTGAGTAACTGGACATGAATGATCTTGGAAAACCTAGGTTAATCAAGAAACTGGGGTTGGCAAGTTGCCTGCTTGCAGCACTCCTGTTGACGGCACCTGCAGAGGCTAGCAACAACAGCGCCTCTGCCCCGATGCGCGACTCCTGCGTGCTGATCGATAACGATTACGATATCGATGACATGATGGCCATACCACTGGTGATCGGTAACAGGTACGTGGCTGCAATCATCCAATCAGAGGGATATACACTGCCAGAACAAAGCGCTCCGGCCGTTAATGCCTTGGTCAATCATCTGTCTGATCAACCTGGCGATCGTCAGATACCGATTATTGTTGGTGCAAAGCAATCACCCCCCAGAGACGAATCTAATTGGGCGTGGCTACCTTTCTTTAGAGCCATGATGAACCAGTCCAACGCGTTACTGCCAACGGCGCCAATACCGTGGCCATCAGATCCGGCCTACGCACAAAAAGTGGTCGACGCAGCCTCTGATTGCAAGAATGTCTCCGTGCTCATCCTGGGTTCCTACAGCTCGTTTATTAACTACAGCCCGTTGATTCGTGACAAGATCGATCGGGTCGTGCTGATGGGTCAACCAATGGGTGACGATTCACGAACGCCTGGTCGAGAATCATTTAACTGTAACTATGATCTGCCAGCCTGCCAGACGGCGATGACGCAATTGCAAGGCTTGAACACCTATTTTGTCGACATACCTCGCGATAACGGTGACGATGCTAACTTGCCGAAACACGCTTGCCTTGGCCTTACACCATCACCAAACTGCTATAACCCGAGCTTTGAGATGGTCGCAGGTGGCAGTCGTTCGATGGGTCTTCTTGACTCGGGCTTGGCCGGTCGGCTCAAGCAGGCGTTGACCAACCCGATCAACTGTAACGATAAGTTCACCGCGGGCATGCCTTCGATTCCCTCTGCACCCGAGTCTCAGTGCTCCGCGCTATCAACATGGGTGCCAGCTAACGTCGCAGCAGGCCCTGGCGGTGAGATGCTGCTATGGGATCAAACAGCAGCCTTGTTTCTTGTGAAGCCTGACGCATTTTCGCTGTATTACCCCCCTGAAAACCCAGCGCTTGGTGGCAAGCATTGGGAACCAACGTTGGTGAATAACTCATACTCGGAAACAGTTGAATATCTGCGTCAGCTTTGGACTGAGTTCACCAACAACGCAGCACAACCGAGGAATTGATCACTGGTTTTTATGACCAAAGCCGAATGCGCGAGCATCAATCAAGGTGCTGCTGAAGCTCGATGTGCCGTTGTGCCAATGCCAGGGCTTGAGCTTTAACCCCGACCCCGATGATGGCGTGGTGCGATGCCATCGTTGTATATCCATGCTTTGTTTTCAGGTGTAATGCAATGTAATTTTTTAGTGCCATTTATTCGGTCATCCTTTGGCAAAATACAGTCACTCGATCATGGCAATAGCCACTGATTCCGACTTACGTTTTCCTTAGATAACCGTCATGCATCATGTTTTAAGTCAGTGGATTATGAGGGCTTTCACGCAGTACAGGCAGGCCTTGTTTTTAGCCTCACTGCTTGCGCTTGGCTGCACCAACACGGCATTAGTAACTGCTCAGCCGGCTGGTCTGGCATATGAGGCTGTGATTGACGCGGGAAGCAGCGGCACCCGCCTTTATCTCTATGAAACTCGGCCAAGCCCCCAAGGACCAACCGTTTCTCTGCTACTTGAAGACGAACCTGATGCCGTTCGTGGACTATCCAGTTATGCAGACAAACCCGATCAAGCTGGCTCAAGAGAGCTTGCGCCATTGCTTTCAGGGCTCGAGAAATTTCTAAAAACCAATGCCATCGACGCCGGCTCAGTCTCTGTCAGCGTATTGGCTACGGCTGGGATGCGGCTTGTTGACTCTGCAGTTGCTAGTCGCATTTATGAATCAGTCAGGCAGGAAATCACGAGCCGCGGTTATGCCGCCAGGCAAGTAGGTACCATCTCTGGACAGGAAGAGGGCGTTTATGCCTGGGTTGATGTGAATCACCTCAAAGGCAACCTACGCCCCGGTCATTCAACTGAGGGCATCGTAGAGGTGGGCGGCGCCTCGGCCCAAATCGCGCTTGCGGTGAAGTCTACTTCCGGACTTGGTAACGCCACCAAGCGGATCAGTATAGTTGGTCAGCAATACGATGTTCTCAGTGTCTCTTATCTCGGTCTCGGACAAAACGAAGCCAGACGATCGATGCTGCAGACTGTCACCGCCCAGGGCCTCTCTCGGAACCCATGTTTCCCCAACAGCACCGCTTCCGATTTTGTCTTTCAAGCCATGAAGGCAGGTGCAGACCAAGCAAGTACCAGCGTCTCGGGTGACAAGGCTGCATACAGCCCTGCGTGCTTTGATGTTTATCTGGATGTGGTTAAGCAGACGAGCGCGAGCGCTGTGAACCAATTTCCGATTGGCCGGTTTCAGTCCGTGCCTGGATTTGACCAGAGCCGCTTTGTTTTACTGGCATCGTTCTACTACCAGATGCGCGACTGGGATCTGCTTGGGCAAAAGCGCCCAGACCGAAGCTTGTTAACAGAGGTGTTTAGCCGTTGCGTGGGTCCCGATGCCTGGCAAACCCTGGCTGATCGGGAAGGCACGGGTTTATTCGTGCAAAACAGCTGCGCCAATGCCACCTATTTATACACCCTGATTTTTTCAAGCAGAGGTTTGGCACTTTCATCTTCTCGTGTTGAAGTGCTGAAAGAAATAAACGGACAGCCGTTGACCTGGACACGCGGCTATGCGCTTCTAGCGGCTGGCTCTTAAATAGCAGGTTGTTGGTGATTGCCTCTGCATCAATTAGACGCAATGCACCGGGCCCTTTTGCGGTCTGCGCCGACTGCGCCACTCCATGGATGATCAGCCATGAAAGACCCATCCGTAGTCATTCCAAATTCGCATTAGCCAACGGCTAAAAACTTCGATCTCGCCAGTTATGCAGGAGTAAACCATCATGAAATACAGCTTGACCCAGCCACCAGCCATGCGCCAAATCGCAAAAGCGGCAACGGTGACTCTTGCGATGATCGGCTCACTGGGGTTGTCGATGGGCAGCGCAAGCGCTGACAGCAGCGTGCGTCTGTATGGCCGGCTCGATATGGGTCTAGCCTATCAGCGCATCAACGTACCAAACACGCCAATTGTCGGGGATGGGTTAGACGGCGTGGATGCCGCTGAGTTCGGCATGCGGTCTGGCCAGCAAACCGGTTCGCGCTGGGGTATCAAAGGAAGTGAGGATCTCGGTGGTGGGACGTCAATTCAATTTGTGTATGAGCTTGGCGTGACACCATCAACAGGCTTTGTGGGTTCACGTGCAAGGGTGACAACGCTGGGTGTAAACAGTCAGACATGGGGCACACTGGATCTTGGCCGCAAGTTGAGCGCGAGTTCCTATGCACTGGATGACATTGACCCTATGGGAGGCTCATACGATACAGCCTCTTTGCAGTCATCCATGGGCACATACTCGATCCGCTATTCCAACCAGATTTGGTACAAAACCCCGACTTTCAATGGATTGTCCGCTTTGGCAAGTTACTCATTCGATACAGCCAAAGATACGTTCTACCTGGTCAACAACCGCCCCCGGGAAGTTGACATCCCCGATGACCTGGCTCCAGGCCAAAGTTCGTTCTCCACGAACAACAAGAACCGCGCGATCTCATTGGGCTTGAGATACGATAAGGGCCCGGTGCTGCTTGGCGCTTCATATGATCAGATTTTTCCCAACAGCGGGACAATCGCTATTGTTCCCAAACAGAGCCCCAAGGCTTGGATTTTGGGGGGTAGCTACGACTTTAAAGTCATTAAAGTTGCTGCCGCTGTGGGTCAGCAGTTTGATGGCTTGATTCAGGGTGGCCAGGCACTGTCTAGAGCTGGCATCAATGGTGGTATTACCAACACGCAGGGCGATATTCTGTTATTTCCGGGCGCCAGGGTTGACTCATGGATGGTCGGTGCTACGGTACCTTTAGCAGGTGGTGACATGTTCGGATCGGTTCAACAAGCTCGGCCAGGCGGCACGATCGTAAACTCGGGTGTGACTGAGTCTCAGACGATTGGCAGCGTTGGCTACAACTATAAATTTTCCAAACGTACCAGTGCATACGTTTACTTCTCTTACGCACACAATTACATCTTTGTGGAAGGCTCGGTACAGACGGTTGGTGCTGGTATCGTGCACAAGTTTTAACTATCGCAGTGTCTGCATAGACAACCGTCAATCCCTACACGGGATCCGTCTCTGGGTTGCCTGATCCGGGTCCCTATTGGTACTCGATTTGAAACCCATTACAGAAGATTACAAAGATGGGGTTTGTGTAGTGCATGGATGAGCGACCACTCGATCTCAATGTATCATTTGAAGGTGCATGTGCGCGCAATTGGCAAGTGCCAGCAACATGTGATTCTTAAAACAGACGACTTATTATGAAACTGCTCAAACAAGCACTGCTCAGCGGTCTACTCGCTTTGTCGGTTCATGCCCTGGCAGCAGATCCCATTCTAGTTGTGGGTCACAAGAACCCTGACACAGACGCCATTGTCAGTGCCATCGCAGTAGCGCAATTAAAGACCGCGCAAGGTATACCCGCGCAAGCGGTCGCCCAAGGTCATCCAAACCCGGAAACCCGGTTTGTACTCGACAAGTTTGGCTTTCCAGCCCCTCCCATACAAAACGTTTTTGCTGGCCGAGACGTCATCCTCGTGGACCACTCGGACAAGCAGTTGGCGCCCGATGATCTTGATCAGGCAAGGTTGGTCGGCATCTATGACCACCACAAGCTCGGCGGCTTAAAAACCGATGAACCGATCGAGGTCATTATCAAACCCTGGGGGAGCACTGCCACCATCATCTACGAATCATTCGGTCATGCTAGCATCAATATCGAACCGCCACTAGCTGGCCTGCTGCTATCGGCCATCCTGTCAGACACCCGAGTGTTTCGCTCCCCGACCACCACCCCAGATGACAAGCGAATTGCCAACGAGTTAGCGCAACTGGCAGGGATCACCGATATCGAAGCTCATGGCCTGCAAATGCTACAAGCCTACAACGAGGAGATGGCCAAGCTTGATGATGATGCACTGGTTACGATGGACTTCAAGGTCTTTAACATGGGCTCAAGCAAGGTAGGCATCGCTCAGCTCGAAGCGTTTGACGCATCGTTTCTGATGCAACGCTTAAGCGGGTTGCGTCAAGCGATTGAAAAACTTCAGGCAAGCGACGCAATGGATGCCATGGTGCTGGCTGTCACGGACGTCAACCGCGGTGGCTCAACCATTCTGACCGTTGGCCCCAAAGCCGACGTGGCTCAATCGGCGCTTGGCTTGTCACCCGAGCCCCTGGGAACCTTCAAAGCCGATGTGCTCAGCCGCAAGCGTCAGCTAGTGCCGCCGCTAGAGCGAGCGTTCAGCCACCAATAAACCGAATAATTCAAATGCTCTGGCAGGCTGTCTTTATTTATGGTTTTTTTGCACACCGACGGTCTAGCCGCGCCTGCCGGCGAGCCCTAATGTGAGACTATCATCAATGTTGATCCAACCGAAATCAGCCGCATGGGATATTTGCAGCACCTATTTTTTGCGGCGAAGTCTGGTTTTTTGTTGATTTACCTCGGCGTGACTTCAGTGATCCACGCCATTGTTCCAGCCTGGTTCAAGGGCGATGCACCGATGGGTGTCATCGACATTTTCTATCGCAACATTTACCACCACCCAAACCCGGAGTTTCAAGCGCACATCGAAGCTGAAAAAGCCGCTGCCGAAGCCCGTGGGCACACAAACGACAATGATACTGGGCGTACAGGCCACCCACCGGGCGCGAAACGGGGTGAACTTTAATCGCGCGACTTGACGGCTCGGGCCGTTGAAGATGCCATAGCTACTTTCAAAGACAAGCTTGAGCTCATCTTCGTCCACACTAATGGAACCATCGAGTAAAAGCTTTGCGGATTTGATCGCATCCACAGAGAAGCTCCGTAGCCCTTGGCGCAAATGACAATAAGCATCGAGGTACCAGTTATCCCGTTAGTAAACCAGCCGTTGGGGCGAAAGCTCACGCGCGACGATCGCATCTGTCTGGCGTGCGTAATACTCGATGTGCAGTTTCTTTCCGGAAATAAGCGAGTGCGCCACGATCTGGAAGTAATCGCTTGAGACGGTTCGCTGTGCCATCGGCAAAATCTTGATGCGCTGCAAAATAGCGCTGACATCGCCCGAGCCTTGCTCCAGCATTTGTGTCAGCCTTTGCCTGATTGGCGCGATATTGGTTTGCAACAGCCCGCCTGGCTCAAGCTGCGCAATGATCTCCATGATCGACAGCAGCACCTGAATCTCACGCTGGCTAAACTAGAATCCGGGCAACTCTTGTGCTTGACCGCCCTGGTCGTCGTTGTCCAGCACATAGCCATGCAACGCCAGACTCCCGAGTGGCCCCCCAACATCAAAGCCGAGCAACCTCTGCTCGCAGATATTAAGATTGGGTTGAAAGCGGATCCCTACCGGCTAAAAAATGGTCTGCAGGATGGCATACAAAATAAAAAAGCGCCCCGAGTGAACTGACC
>DITR01000081.1 GCA_002422175.1 Alcaligenaceae bacterium UBA6179 | reverse complement strand
TTAATTCAAGCGCATGGCAAAAGACGTTGGCGCTATGGAAAACAAAAAGACTTATCACTGCTACCCGATCTGCCTTTGAAAATTTTGGCAAATTTTCAACCTGAGTTTGATGAGGTTTTAGCGCCTGGTGATATGTTGTATTTACCACCTCACTTAGCGCACGATGGTGTGGCGGTTGGCAACTGTATGACACTGTCTATCGGCTTCAAAGCCCCTGATGAGGCAACCTTAGCACGCGGCATGCTTGAAGCCGCTTCTGATCAAATTGCTGCACGCAGCGGCGCCGGCCAAAGCCCTTTTGCTAGCCCGCCTCTACCTGGCCCACGCCTTCACAAGCGCTTTAAAGACCCTGGGCAGACTGCCGTCACTGAGCCGTCAGCCCTTCCCAATAAGCTCGTTAAGGCAGCCTGTGATGCGGTTAAACACATTCAGTTTGATCGCACACTCGCTCAACGTTATTTAGGCTGTTGGTTAACCGAACCTCACCCATTGGCTGTTTTTGTACCGATCAAACGTGGCGTGTCATTACCACCTGACGTCAAAGCGTTAAAAAATGGTTACTGGTGGCTTGATCGTCGCACGCGAATGCTGCATGCTGACAAAATACTCTATGTGAATGGTGAAGTAGCCCGCATAGCAGCAAATAAGGTCTTACGCACATTGGCCAATACCCGAAGGCTTGACGTCAAAACGCTTCAAGCCAACCCTCAAGGTGAAATGATTTTAACGTGCCTAAACGAGTGGACTGAGGATGGTTGGCTGCATTGGCAACCAACCTAACCTCCTTAAAGCTGACCTGACAAGACTGTCAAAATACGTTTAGCAGTTTCGCTGGTGTCTTGTTTGTTGTTGGCATCAAACACTTTCACAATCGTGTTGTTGCCCTCTTGCACCAAGTTCAAGCGATACTGCTGTGCCACAGGTGCATCTTTTGCACCAAAGAAGAACCTAGACAACGCGCTCGGTTCTTCACGTTTAACACCCGTATCTGTATCAACATACCGTACAAAGAAATCACCCTTAGAACGATCTCGATCATCGACTGCAAAATTACCTGAATCAAGGGCAACACCGACACGGCGCCACGCTTTGTCAAAAGGCTCTGCAATGCTCAACGTCGCTGTTGCACCAATATTGTCTACGACAGCAGGTTTTTGTTCATCAAGCTGAGATTGGGCCATTTTCTTGCGTGCATCTTCAACGCCTTCACCGAGCGCAACCATCAAGCGTGCCAACATAGCCGCATTTAAACCCGGGTCTTCGCGGCCGTTTTCCCACTTAACTGAGGTTTTATCAACACCGTACTGAACTTCATTCATATGCTGGTGTGAAATGTAAACGGTGGTGTACTGGCCATCTCGCTCAATGATGGTACGAAATTTATCTCGCGTTCCACTGTCCCACACGGTGTCTAGCACTGAGCCGAGCGCTTGACGCAACCATGACTCAGGTATCTTGGCGCGGTTTTCAGCCCAGTTGGTTACCATGATACCCGCTTTGGGGTCATTGACAGCCAGACTAAAACCATTGTCTACCCAGAAATCGACTATTTTTGGGTAAAGCTGATCGGGCGATAATTTGACGTTTAACCAGCGCAAATCGCCGTCTCGTTTAACTTCCATGTCGGGGTAGCTGGGTAAAACCTGAGGTTGACCCATACCAGACGTTGGAACACCGTCTTTAGTTTGCGCTTGAAACTGAGAAAAAGTCGTTGAACCGGTCGCCGGAGCCCGGTAACGTGGGTCAGCTGCGGCTTGGGTTAAGTCAGGCGGCACACTTAATGGGTCAGTTCGCACAACTGAAGAATAATCAATTGAGTTTTCCCCACTTAAAGTATTTCTTAAGCTTGAACAACCCGACATCAGCACGACAACAGACAAAAACCCGCACGTGGCTAATAAACGTGTCGTTGATGGGGTACTGAGTTGTTTCACAATATACCTGCCTTGATTAGAGCATCACGAAGTGCAGCATGGTGCTGACTACCCAGATTAACAAGCGGTAAACGCAAGCCATGCTGAATTCGGCCCATCTCTGCAAGTGCCCATTTTACAGGCACAGGGTTACCCTCAACAAATAACAGTTTATTCACAACAGATAACTTTTGATCTATTTCACGAACACGTGTCATATCAAATGATAAAGCCGCTTCGCAAAGCGCGTGCATGGCACGTGGGGCAATGTTGGCCGTTACTGAAATATTGCCTACACCGCCTAACAAAATCAATGCGGCAGCCGTGGCATCATCACCACTGATGACATCAAACGTAGCGGGTTTACGCGCAATCAGACGTGACACCCGACCAATATCGCCACTTGCATCTTTAATACCGATCACACCGGGTATGTCAGCCAAACGCAAAATAGTGTCGTGATCAAGGTCTGCAACGGTTCGACCGGGCACGTTGTAGAGCAACGTCGGCAAATCAACGGCTTCTTGAACGGCTTTAAAGTGTTGATACATACCCTCTTGAGAGGGCTTGTTGTAATAAGGCACGACTGATAGACCCGCTTGTGCCCCAGCCTTTTGGGCGTACTGAGTTAACTCAATGGCTTCAAGGGTAGAGTTGGCGCCGACCCCAGCAATGACCGGTATACGACCGGCAGAGTGTGTGACCGCAACACGAATGAGTTCCGCATGCTCGTCAACATTAACCGTGGGTGACTCACCTGACGTGCCAACCACAACAAGCACATCAGTACCTTCTTTAATATGCCAATCAATAAGGCCACGATAGGCATCGTAATCAAGTTGACCATCAGGGTGCATAGGGGTGATCAGTGCAACCATGCTGCCTTTAAATTTTGGCATATGTTGAGATTGGCTCATTGAAGTCATAAAAAACCTAAATTTGGTTCACAAACATTTTCGTTTGTTAACGTTTGAATTATTTATATTCTAACTAAATAAACCATTGAACAATAAATCGACCCAACATCATAAAGGGCTCAATCATGACCCAAAGGCTACCTGTTATTAATAAGACGATCAGTATGACCATGCCGTAAGGTTCAAGGCGCCCATATTGCATCGCCCAATGACTTGGCAAAAGGCTATACAAAATACGTCCACCGTCTAAAGGTAAAAGAGGGAAAAGGTTTAAAGCCATCAAAACTAAATTGATTTGAATACCAATGACGGCCATTTGAAACCAAAAGCTGTCGCGCAAGACCCCAGCATCAAGCATTAAACGCACGCTCAAAGCCCACATGATTGCCATCCATAGATTCGCGGCGGGGCCGGCCAATGCGACCCACAACATGTCTCGCTTAGGTTTATT
>DITR01000006.1:41427-55150 GCA_002422175.1 Alcaligenaceae bacterium UBA6179 | reverse complement strand
GTGCCTTTTGATTATTCAATGCACAATTATTTATTACGTTACTACTTAGCTGAAGCAGGTCTAGACCCCGATCGTGATGTCCAAATTCGAGTCGTGGCCCCACCTGACATGGTTGCAAATTTACGCGCCGACAACTTAGACGGCTTTCTTGCACCAGACCCTGTTAACCAACGTGCTGTTTACGATGGGGTTGGCTTTATTCACATATTATCTAAAGACATCTGGGATGGCCACCCCTGCTGCGCCTTTGCAGCTAGCCAAAATTTTGTAACAACTATGCCAAATACTTATGCCGCTTTGTTACGCGCAATCATCGATGCCACTGCCTATGCTCAAAAAGCTGAAAACCGTAAAGAAATTGCTGTACAAATCGCACCGGCTAACTACTTAAATCAACCCGTAACGGTGGTCGAACAGGTTCTAACCGGCACATTTGCTGATGGCCTAGGCAACGTGCAACGCGTACCTGATCGTATCGGGTTTGACCCATTCCCTTGGCAGTCGTTTGCGGTCTGGATTTTGACACAAATGCAACGATGGGGTCAGATTAAAGGCGAAGTTAACTATCAACAAGTTGCTCAGCAGGTTTTTCTGGCAACTGACGCAGCGCGCTTGATGAAAGAGGTTGGTATGACTCCACCCACCACAACATCAAAAAGCTTCAGCGTAATGGGTAAACCATTTGATCCGGCACAACCCGAGGCCTACCTAAATAGCTTTGCTATTAAAAGAAGTTGATGTCAATGTTAAGTCAAGCGTACTTCAAACGGTTGTGGCCACCCGGATTGATACTATTTGTCATCATTTTATTTTGGTATTTAGTTACCTTGCCAACGACTGGGCAGCAGACAGTCGATGATGACTACGCCAAATTGGTTGGTGCTGCGGCAGCGGTTGGTCAACAGAGCGGGTTTCCAACACCCAATCAGTTTCTAACTGTATTAATTAAACAGCTGTCAGACCCTTTTTATGATCTTGGCCCCAACGACAAAGGTATTGGCATTCAATTAGCTTGGTCTATTGCTCGAGTAGCCGCAGGCTTTGGGTTGGCTGCACTGGTAGCTGTGCCGCTCGGTTTTATCATCGGCATGTCTCGCCGTGCCTTTGAAGCACTTGACCCCTTCATTCAGGTACTCAAACCCATATCACCTTTAGCTTGGATGCCGCTTGCTTTGTTTATTCTTAAAGACTCAAACATCTCATCTATTTTTGTTATTTTTATTTGTTCGATTTGGCCCATGTTAATCAACACCGCTTTTGGTGTGGGTGCTGTTCGCAAAGAGTGGCTTGATGTCTCACTAACGCTTGAAGTTAAGCCGTTACGTAAAGCAATTTACGTCATATTGCCTGCTGCAGCACCCACCATCATGACTGGCATGCGAATTTCAATCGGTATTGCTTGGTTGGTAATCGTGGCTGCTGAAATGCTTGTCGGCGGCACAGGCATTGGTTATTTCGTCTGGAACGAGTGGAACAACCTATCAATTAGTAATATTTTAGTGGCCATATTGGCAATTGGCCTCATTGGTATGCTTTTAGACTTTGGCTTTGCCAAACTTCAAAAAGCAGTCATGTATAAGGACTAAGCGCACACAACATGCCAAACTTTTTGCAAGTAGAAAATCTTAAAAAATCTTACCCCGGTTCTGCGGGTGAACCCGAGTTGGTAGTATTCGAAAATGTTAACTTTCACATCAATAAGGGTGAATTTGTCTGCATTATTGGACACTCTGGCTGTGGTAAAACGACCATTTTGAACGTTTTAGCGGGTCTTGAAAAAGCCAGTGCTGGATACGCTTTTATAGATGGTCGAGAAATTGCAGGGCCAAGTTTAGATCGTGGCGTTGTATTTCAATCGCACGCCCTCTTGCCCTGGTTAAGCGTTAGAGCCAACATAAACTTTGCAGTCAAATCAAAATGGCCTCAATGGTCTGATTCACAAATTAATGAACACTCACAGAATTTCATTGATTTGGTGCGCCTCAGTGGTTCAGAAGAAAGAAAACCTTCCCAGCTATCAGGTGGAATGAAGCAACGTGTGGGAATCGCCCGGGCTTTTGCAATTCAACCCAAAATGCTTTTGCTCGATGAACCCTTTGGTGCGCTCGACGCATTAACCCGCGGCAGCATTCAAGATGAGTTGCTATCGATCGTTTTAGAAACGCAACAAACTGTCTTTATGATCACTCATGATGTCGATGAAGCCATTCTTTTGGCTGATAAAATTTTTATGATGAGCAATGGGCCGCAGGCTGTCATTGCTGAAATTGTTGAAAACACGATGCCAAGAAACAGAACGCGAGCGAAGGTTCACCATGACCCTCAATACTACAACATCAGAAATCATCTGATTGACTTTTTAGTGTCTCGTGCCAAAGCCATATCTAATGGTTTAGAAGAAAAACCACTGACCCCAAAAATTGTGCAACCGGGGTTAAAACCAAAAGCTATTTAATTAAACCATCACCCCCTTACCTTATATTTTTACCAACGAATCTCAATCAATACAAAAGAGGAAAACATGACAAACTACAACAAACCTATGACACGCGAAGACGTCACCGACCTCATATACGCCGCCAAGATTGCAAAGGGTATAAAGTGGGCTGATGTTGCACAAAAAGTTGGTTTATCAAAAGAATGGACAACCGCTGCATGCCTTGGGCAAATGACTTTAAATGCTGATCAAGCACAGAAAATCACTGAAATTTTTTCTTTACCAAGTGAGGCGACAGCCATACTTCAAGTTGTGCCTTATAAGGGCTCTTTACCCACCGCTGTGCCTACCGACCCACTCATTTACAGGTTTTATGAACTGATAAGTGTTTATGGCACAACATTTAAAGCGCTCATACACGAAGAATTTGGTGATGGCATTATGAGCGCTATTGATTTCTCTATGGATCTTCAACGTGAACCTGACCCCAAGGGCGATCGTGTTCGTATTTCAATGTCAGGCAAATTTTTACCTTATAAGAGCTACTAATTAGCGTACAAAAACCAACCTTCTACTACATTCTAAATGGGTGATCAGTATACAACTGACCACCCTTTATCTTTATAAAAATAATTAAATAAAAATTGATAATAAATTTCAAAAAAAATTTCAAAAATTTAATTAATTAAAAATTAAATCCGTTAAGATTAGGTTATTTTAAAAAATCAAATCATTTAATTGAGATCATTTAATAGTCTTAAATGTATAAGTATTTGAGATTGTAAATAAAAAAACTATCTTTCTTAAGGCTTATGATTCTAAAGAATTTAAATCAAAAAACTTAATATAAATTTAAAGGAATTCATGATGTGCAAACTTTGTTTTTCTCTATTATCAAGCCATACTGCTCCGCATGAATCCATTTCAAAAGGGCGTCGTTCACTGATGGGTCTATTTGGTGCCATGCCACTTGCTGCTGTATTGGGTTCTTCTGCTGTGCAAGCTCAAACGAATATACCTTTGCCCGAAAATGTTCTTTCACCTGATCAAGCTCTTGCACGATTGATGGCGGGCAACGAACGTTATGTCAGCGGTAAATCAGAAGCCATAAACTTTGACACAACACGCTCAGCGTTATCAAAGGGGCAAAATCCCTACGCATGTATATTAAGTTGCGCTGATTCAAGGGTTGCGCCTGAACTGTGTTTTGATGAGGGTCGCGGCGATTTGTTTGTTACCCGTGTTGCAGGTAACTTTGTGACACCTGATATATTAGCCAGCCTAGAATATGGCACAGCAGTGTTAAAGTCGCCACTTATTATGGTTTTAGGTCACAGCAGTTGCGGTGCAATCAGCGCCGCCGTGCAAGCGTATACAGAAAATGCTGCATTCCCTGGGCATATTCAGGCATTGACCACCGCGCTCGCACCCGCTGTTCGTCAAGCGGTCAACGACAAAGCAACTAACTTGGTGCAAGCATCAGAGCGCAATAATATTTTACTCAATGTACGCAACCTAAAAGAATCTAACCCTATCATCAGCCAACTTGTTAAAGATGGCAAACTTAAAATTGTCGGTGGGTTTTATAATCTGAGTACGGGTCGTGTAGATTTAGTATCTTAATATTTAGTCTTTATAAAACTAAGATTTAGACCCCTCAGCTTTACTCAAAGCCTTTGAGGGGTCTATTGATAAATCAGCGTTTAAAAACTGTGGCGTTTCTGGCAAAGCCATTAAAACATTATGAGCGTCCATCACTTGAATCTTTAAACCTTTAGCCTTAATGTCTAAAACATGGCCACCATGCTGGCGATCGTTAGACAAAAAGTGCATGTGATAACCCGGAATGTTAAACGTGCGGGCATAAGCCGGCGACCAAAAACCCATTAAGGTACCTGAACAATTTTTAAAAGTAAATTCAGCTTGATGACTGGTTGCTGCAACCAGATCTTCACCCGCAGTAGCTTTACAAGCCACACGATAGTAAATTTCATCAAAAACGCCATCTATTCGTATGGCCGTAAACAAGTTATCTGACTGTCGATATGAATCAATCTGAGCGCACAAATCAGACCAACTGACAACGTTACCCAGCACACCAGATCGGTCTACTGCAAATTCAGCACTGACCCAAAAGGGCGCTGTTGTGCTGTCGGGTGGCTCTACAACTTTGCCATCACCATGGGCTTGCCATACTTGGCCATCAAGCATTAAACCTTCACCATCTAAGCTATCAAATGTACCTAAGCCAAAATCACCATAGGTTTTTATTTGACCCACCGTGACACAGCCTTGGTATACACCTTGAACTAAAGCTGTAGAGGTCGACACTTGAAAAAGGGTGTGATGCTCAACACCCAGTAACTTAGCCAAAGCCTCTTGAATCACATGATCAACTGAGTCGCCCGTTTGTTTGCAACGAAGCTCAACCGCAGCCAATAGTGAAGATGAGATATTCACATTAATTTTGTTGCTATGGGGTATTTTAGATTTATGCATGGTCTTTAATTCACAAAGCTTTGAATCACATTTTGCATCAGTATGCTGTTTCGACTGTAATCAACCGGTACGTTGATCAGCACAGGTACTTTAGATTGAAAGGCTTCGGCGAGAACCCCTGGCAACTCATCAGCCGATTGAATGTTGTAGCCTATGCAACCAAAAGCCTCAGCCAACTTAACCACATCGTATGGACCTAGCTGAATACCAGCTTCTTCACCATATGCCGCCTGCTCTTGGAAAGCTACCATATTGTAAGAGTCGCTATTCCAGATCACATGAACAAACTTCGTGCCCTCTCTGACTGCCGTTTCAAGTTCCATCACGCTAAACAAAAACCCCCCATCGCCTGATACCGACAAAATTCGGTCATTTGGGTACAACATGCTCATTGCAATCGCCCAAGGCATGGCAACACCGAGTGTTTGTTGGCCGTTACTTACCATCACTTGTCGTGCATGGTCTGCCGCGCAATAGCGGTTTGCCCAAATATAATGTGAACCCACATCTAAAGCGACATGTGTTTCGGGTGTGATCACTTTTCGCAACTCATGAATGAGTCGCAGAGGTGCTACGGGGAACTGGTTCATACCGGCACCCTCATCAATCGTTGCATGCACGGCTTGCACGGCCTCACGCGCAACACTGACAAAGGTCGGGTCTAGGTTAATTTTTAGACCGACAGACAACAAATTTAATGTGGCACCTATATCACCAATCAGTTCAATTGCAGGCATAAAAGCGTTATCTTGCGCGGTGGCAATAGTGTCTATGCAAATGACTGGTCGCTTCGTATCAGTGTTCCAAATATAAGGATCATATTCAATTGAATCGTAACCAATCGTCAATACACAATCGGCTTGGTCAAGCAATTTATCAGCGGGCTGGTTGCGAAACAAACCCACACGACCCGCATAAATACCGCCGCCCTTTCTTTCAACCCAAGCCCCAGCACCTTGAAAGGTAGCAACATAAGGTATGCCTGTTTTTTTAAAAAAATTAATCAATGGCTCAGCAAATGCGGCATCTGAAGACTGCATACCGAGCAAAACAATTGGACGGTTACAACCATTAAGAAGGGTCAATGCCTGATCTAATGCGACTTGATTTGCTGGGCCAGCCAACAGTTTCCGACCCCATGATTCGTGTACATTGCCTGGGTAATCAGCTAAGCCGATATCTCTAGGTAATGAGACAAAGGCTGCGCCAGGCCTGCCACTCTCAGCCGCACGAATGGCATTACTCAAGATTTCACATAGTTGATCAGGGGTTGTGATTTCAGCAGAGTACTTTGTTGCAGGTATCATCAGTGAAGTGGTATCAAGCGATTGGTGGGTTTTTTTCAAACGTTCATTTACTGGTACTTCACCGCCAATAGCCAACACTGCATCGCCCTCACTGGTTGCTGTTGCCAAACCTGTGACCAAATTGGTAACGCCTGGGCCTGAGGTTGCAATACAAACCCCAACGGTACCGGTCAAGCGACCAAACGCAGCAGCCATAAATGCTGCGTTTTGCTCATGACGACAAATCACTAATTTTATTTTTTTAGAATGCTTGAGTGCAATGAAAAGACTATCTATTTTGGCACCCGGAATACCAAAAACATGCGTTACCCCATGGTTTTCAAGCAACGTCACAATCGCGTTGGAACAATTTTTTATGTTCTTTGGGTTAGCCATAATGAGAAGTTGATCCTTAAGTTTTTAATTTTGATTGCTATAAAAAATTAAATTTTAGTCGTCGCCACTAGTTAGTACAACGAAAATAGAGGTGCTCTTTTTTATTGACCTATATTGTTTAAAACTAGCTCAAACAGCAGGTTTACCGTAAACTTACCACGCTGACAGCATGTAAATATTAAATCTTGGCAGAGATGCTTAGCAAGCATCTGGGCTCAGGTTGGTGATACTGTCAAACATTATCTTTTGCTTAACCGGTCTGACTGCGTCATCATAACCATATGCTCATTAAAGAGAGATCATCTTAGTCATGCTTCGGCTAACGTCTTGGTTCTTTTGTCTTTTACTGACTTTTAGTTTAGTTGATTCAGCGTCAAGCACTGAGGCGCAAGGGTTAACAAAAAGTCCTGCAGTGCTTGCTCAGCCTGCTACAGACGCACAGACAAAGCCAAAAGCACTGCGCGCAGGCTGGTACCCCTGGGACCCCTATCAATACCTAGTGATTCAAAACGGTGCAACCCGATTAACAGGCCTTGACGTTGAGTTACTCAAGGCTATCTTCGAAAAAATGGGTTATTCGTTAAATTTTGATGAGGTTTCATGGAATCAGCATCAAATTGACATCGAGAATGGAACCAGAGACATCGCTGCGGGTGCATTCAAAAGCGATGTACGAAGCAAGTACGCCTATTACTCTGACACATATCGTACCGAAAAAGATGTTATTTATGTACGAGAAAATGACGCGCATCGTATTCAGTTCAAAACAACAGAGCAATGGTTTGAACTATTAAACAATCAAAACATTAGAATGGGTGTCGTAAACGGCTTTTATTATGGGCCCACCATGATGGCCTTTATCAACGACCCTAACAATGCTTCACGAATTGTTAGGGTCAATACTGACCAAGAAAACTTGGCTAACTTACTCAATGAAAAGGTCGATGCCATTGCGATTGATGAGTTGGTGGCTGGAACACTGATCTGGCGCAACAAGTGGCAGGGTCAGGTCACAGAAGTTGGGGTTCCCATTTTTACGGGTGGCATTCACGTCATATTTAGCAAAGCCACCACAAATCCAGCTTTAGTGGCTGAATTTAATAGCAGCCTTAAAACTTTACGTGAAACAGGTCAGTACCAAGAGATCGTTCGCACATACTTATTGCCCGTCATGCTTGATGTCACGTCAGGTCAATGGTGGTTTTTAGCTGTTGACATCATAGGCACGATCGCATTTGCCATGTCTGGTGTGCTTCTAGCACGGCAAGGTAGATACAGCTTTTTTGGGGCGTTAGTGTTGGCTGCCGTACCATCAGTAGGTGGGGGCATTATTCGCGACCTGCTGCTTCAACGTGACACACTATCTGTTCTGAAATCGCCACTTTATCTACTTACTATCTTTGCAACAGTTATTACTTTTTATTTCATATTTAGAATTAAGAATCGACTCTCCACTGAGCAAACACCTGCATCGGGCGCCCATGCTGATGCCTACCTAATCGGGCACTTAAGCAACCATTCAGCCGTGGCATTTTTTGATGCAGTAGGGCTTGCGGCGTTCACCATTATTGGGGTTATTGTCGCGGTCGGTGCAAACGTTCAACCACTTTGGCTTTGGGGCCCTTTGTTTGCAGCGCTTACCGGCGCAGGCGGAGGTATTTTGCGAGATGTTATTAGGGCTGATGTCGATAACCCTGGGCTTAAAGGGTCTTTTTATGCAGAAGTTGCATTAATTTGGGGTTTAGTCTTCTCACTATTGCTCAATTGGTATTCAGGCATGGAGCAATACTACCCAGACCACATTACAGCGATGGTGATTTTCGTTTTGTTAGGCGCCTTGAGCACCCGAATGTTTGTGTTTCACTACAAAATTCGTAGCCCTATGTTTTAAAACATCAAACAACTTAGGGCTTCGTCTCTCGGTTTTAGCGTGCCACCCCCTTGTCGTGAGTCAACCATCCTTTATGTAAAGTAAGATAGGCGTGATGAACCCATTGAACCCTAAGAAACTCATGCTAAGCAAATGGACAGCGGTAACCCCCACTGCTAAACAAAAACATTTTCTAGTCTCAAAAGTAATCGAGCCAGCTCAACCGACTGATGCGATTGAATATGTTGAAATAGAAGCTGTATTTTCAAAAGCTACGCAAATTATTTCTTGGCGCGATTTACAAAACGATGCCATTTGGCGACAAGGTTGGGTATGAACCTCTATCATTTATTAAACGTTTGCAGATAGTTTTTAAATCGTTAAACACCCCCGCCACGAACCATTGACAGCACACTTTTCGCATCAAGGTTGCGTGCTTTCTCTTGAATCTGTGGCAAATATTTTGTCTGCAGTTCCTGAGCTGGCCCTAACAAGTCTGAAAAAGATTGTTTCAATAATTCAGTGCTCATTTTGCGCCCACCACCGTAATAACGCCTAGCCACCTGCCCTAACGCATAGGTTGTTGCAAACGACATGGCAACACCCGTAGCGGCGCTCCCTACTTTTTTGCCCGTTTTACCTAAAAAATTACCCAATAAACCGCCTATTAGCTTACGCCCAAACTGTTCTAAGTACTGAGAAGTCATGCCCACACCAACAGTGGCTATAAATTCACGAATGTGACCTTGATCTAGCTCGTTACCATATGATTTACCTATGCGGTAGACCATTTTGACTTGCATAGGAATAATAGCCACAGAAGCCCATGACTGTGGCAACAACTCTAGGGCACCGTTCATCATGGCATAGTTCAAAACCATCTTGTCTAATTCTGCGTCATCTAAAGTGCTTTGAGGAAATGAACCACTGGTGACTTGGGCGCCCGTCGTGACTAATGCACCCTCTATGGCAACGGCATCGGCTTGGCGTTCTGCCTGAAGTGCGAGCGGGTCAGCATCTAAAGCAAGCAATGTCTTTAATTCTTTAAGAAATTTATTTTCGTCATCGCAACGAAGGCCATCGCTATCGCAGACGCATACAGCCAGTTCATATGCGTAACGTCTCTGACCTTCATCAACCAAGGTTGCGGTAACTTGCTCAAGCGTTACACGCTTAAGCAATACATCTTGATAAATTCCCATTGTATCTATCGTATTAGTACCCATTTGTTGTGCAAACTGCTTAACTGACTCTCGCTCGCGATCATCTTTTGCACCATCTGCAAAAGCGGCAAGCATTGCAACAGACAACATGGCGCGTTCAGAAGTCATTATCTATCTCATATTAAAAAAGGTTATTTTGGGACAAAATAATCACCGCTAGGTTCCCTCTTTTGAATTTAATTGGTAAGTCAAATTAAAGCAGGCCCATGGCTCCCAAAGCACCACCGGCTGCAAGCAACCCATACATGGGTAAACGGCCCCAAAGCACCAGTGCTGTTGTCACGATTGACACCAACCAAAGGGGCCAATCATGAGCGAGAGTTGTGCCTGCTGTGGCCAGCGTCCAACCCGAACATATCAATAGAGCCACCACCACAGGGCTCATACCTTGCTTAAAGGCCTTAACAATCGGGCGGTACGAATTGCGGTGAAGCCAATGCGCTGTGGCATAAATTAATGCGCATGACGGCAACAAACTACCCACCATGCAGATGACAGCACCCAATAAAGCCAACCAGATGCCGCCCGCATTCAGCCCAACATTCCAACCGAACAATGCAATAAACAGCACATTAGGCCCTGGCGAAGCCTGCGCAATGACCACTGACGCGCTGACTTGATCATCTGTCAGCCAGCCGTGGTCAACCACCAAAAAACGACGCATTTCAGGCAATAGAACCAAAGGCCCACCAACTGAAACAAGAGAAAATATCATGAAGTTCTGAAGTAAAACCCACCAGTCAGACACACTCATTGAAATAGATATCGCACCGCTCATGATTTTTTCTCATGCCTAATACAATAGAATGCGTAACAACACCCGATCAGACCAAGACCCATCATCACGTAAATGACACGCCAGTGCAAAAGCGAAACCGTTATAAAACTGATCATCGCAATTGCGGCGCAAACTTTTACACCCATCACATTAGATTTAAGAACTTTTAAAAGTTTTAAGCCTGTCGCAAGAATTAACCCTGCAGCCACAGCCCCCATACCACGAAGTGCATCAGCCACTTGAGGTTGATTGCCATACTTTGCGTAAAGCATCGCCAATATAAGTACCATAATGCTCGGTACAAGAAAAATTCCCAGCACCGAGACGAAAGCACCGCGCGCACCAAAACTTCTTGAGCCAAAAATAATTGCCATATTGATAACAGCTGCCCCAGGCATGGAACGTGCTACAGCCCAGTCATCTAAAAACTCTTCTTGAGTCAGCCACTTTTTGTTTTGAACTAGCCCGCGTTCAATAAAAGCGACTACGCCACCAAAGCCTTGAAGGGCTAGTACTAAGAAAAAGAAAAATAAATCAAATAATGATTGCGGGGCAGGACGATTGTTTGAGCTCATATTTTTAGTATTATTCGCAGGTAGACTTTAGCGAATATGCCACTGTGGCCTCGTACACAAAGTTTATGGTTTACATCATTCACCTGAGTTTAAGTCTTTTGGCGCGGAGGCAAACCAGTATGCTGAGTCAATAGTCGACCCGACTTCAGCGTTCTAGAGACTGTTGATGTTGCACCCGAACTATTTTTACGGCGAGCACTGACGTAGCCACCATTTGTTTGCGGCTGATGAAAGGGAATCAAGTGCTTTTTACCATTACCGATTAAATCAGCACGCCCCATCATTTTCAGGGCCTCGCGCAACATAGGCCAATTATTGGGGTCGTGATAGCGTAAAAAAGCCTTGTGTAATCGACGACGGCGATCGCCACGCACAATATCAACGGTTTCACTTGCTCGGGTCACGCGAGCAAGCGGGTTGCGTGAAGTGTGATACATGGCAGTTGCCGTTGCCATAGGGCTAGGGTAAAACGTTTGAACTTGATCAGCGCGGAAGCCGTGACTCTTTAGCCAGACTGCCAAATTCATCATGTCTTCATCGCTTGTACCGGGGTGAGCGGCAATAAAATACGGCACCAAGAACTGTTTTTTGCCTGCCTCAGCGCTGAACTTATCAAACAATTGCTTGAACTTATCATAGCTACCAATACCCGGCTTCATCATCTTTGAAAGTGGGCCCATCTCGGTATGCTCTGGTGCTATTTTTAAATAACCACCGACGTGATGCGTAACAAGCTCACGAATATATTCAGGCGATTTAACCGCCAAGTCATAACGCAAACCTGAACTAATCAGAATTTTTTTCACGCCCTTTAACTCTCGGGCGCGACGATACATATGAATGAGAGAGCTATGATCAGTGTTTAAATTTTGACAGACATCAGGGTAAACGCAGCTTGGCTTACGACAAGCGGACTCAATTTCAGGGCTTTTACAACCAATGCGGTACATATTGGCGGTAGGACCGCCCAAATCTGAAATGACGCCAGTAAAGCCAGGCACTTTGTCTCTAATATCTTCAATTTCACGAATGATTGAATCTTCGCTGCGACTTTGAATAATGCGCCCTTCGTGCTCGGTAATGGAACAAAAGGTGCAACCCCCAAAACAACCCCGCATGATATTGACACTAAAACGTATCATTTCCCAGGCAGGTATTTTGGTTTCGCCATCATGACCGCCCTTCTCATCGGCATAAATAGGGTGAGGGCTGCGCGCGTAGGGTAGATCAAAGACGAGATCCATTTCAGGTGTAGTGAGTGGAATGGGCGGTGGGTTGATCCAAATGTCACGGGCCGTACGCCCTTCCCCATGAGCCTGCACGATGGCACGTGCATTACCAGGGTTCGTTTCCAAATGAAGAACGCGGCTCGCATGCGCGTAAAGCACGGGGTCTGACTTAACTTGCTCATATGAGGGCAAGCGAATCACACTTCGATCGCGAGGTGGAACTTTTAGCTTACCGTTAGTGTGCAAAGTCGGGTTGGGTAAAAAAACAAGCGGTGCTTCTGAAACGACCACACCACCTTTGAGGATGTTTTTTTGAGCACTTTTTTGAACACTTTTTTTGTTTTCGATATCAGCAACTTCTCGCGCCTCATCATTTCGAGCGCAACTTTCGCCTTGCTCAAGAGCCTGCTCGCTAATCATCAAATACGGGTTGACATGCGCTTCGACTCTACCGGGTGCATCAACACTGGTTGAATCGATTTCGTACCAACCCTCTGGTGTCTCGCGGCGAATAAATGCTGTACCCCGTATATCAGTGATCTGCTCAATCGGTTCTTTGGCCGCTAAGCGATGAGCAATCTCGACCACTGCACGTTCAGCGTTGCCATACAGTAACAAATCACACTTGCTATCGGTTACCACCGAACGGCGCACTTTATCTGACCAGTAATCGTAATGAGCAATGCGTCGCAATGAACCCTCAATACCGCCCAAGATGACCGGCACATCTTTATAGGCTTCTTTGCAGCGTTGGGTATACACAATTGCAGCGCGATCAGGCCTCTTGCCACCCACATCACCCGCCGTATAAGCATCATCGCTGCGCATTTTGCGATCGGCTGTGTAGCGATTGATCATTGAATCCATATTGCCTGATGTGACGCCAAAAAAGAGATTTGGCTTACCCAAGACTTTAAAGGGATCGGCGCTTTGCCATTCAGGCTGGGCAATGATGCCTACCCTAAAACCCTGATTTTCAAGCATTCGACCAATAACGGCCATACCGAAGCTTGGATGATCAACATAGGCATCACCCGTCACAATAATGATGTCACAGCTATCCCAGCCGAGTTGATTCATTTCGTCTCGGCTCATTGGCAAAAACGGGGCCACGCCGAAGCGCGCCGCCCAGAACTTACGATAGGTGTTCAGGGGCTTGGCATTGCGGGGGAAAAGGGAAACATCTGCGAAGTTAGTCATATGGCGACATTGTAACGAATGGTGAGTCAGTTATCGTGATTATCATGACAATGCACCCTAGTTCTCAGGAAAAGGCTTAGCCATACGCAAATCGTGCTTAATTTACGCTAAATGCCTGAAGAAGCTTTAAAATAAAACGACACTATTTAAAGTTAATACATGCCAAATAAACCAGTCAATCGACTTGCCAGTTTGACGCCCGGCGAGATTTCCGCCGTGATTCAAATGGC
>DITR01000006.1:37621-41420 GCA_002422175.1 Alcaligenaceae bacterium UBA6179 | reverse complement strand
TCATTCAAAATGTGGCGTGCACGTATGACTGGCCGCACAACCAAACATCGCGCCTTAAGAAACAAAGAAATGAAGTTTGACGATCTTGCAATTGCTGATCACAGGCGTGCCAATTGCTAGTGTTCTGCTGCTCAGACACACAGCAATGGTTAGTGTTAAACAAAAATAGTGACGCTCATCTTTAGCCTGGCTCTAAATCAATTGAATTAAGAGAAGTTAATCAAGATCTTGGCATGTGGATCTGATAACCTAGCCCTATGACTATTAATCGAACATCCGTTAAACCTTTATCACCCTTAGTAACTGCTGTAGACAAAACCGTACAGGTAGAATTTTTATTGATCGGTGGCGGTTTGGCTTCAGCCAATGCAGCCCAAACACTTCGAAAAGAAGGGGCAGAGGGGCGCATACTGATTGTCGGTGAGGAATCTCTTGCACCCTATCACAGACCACCTTTATCTAAACAATCGAGTCAGATTGACAAAACTTCAGAACCCCGTTTCGTTTTAGACGCAAAAACATGTCAAGAACTCGCTATCGACCTGAAGTTGTCAAGTACTGTCTCTGCGTTCGATACGGAACGTAAAGTCATTACGCTTGGCTCAGGTGAGCGCATAGAATATGACAAAGCGTTAATAGCTACGGGTGCATCACCTACCCCGTTAAACATACCCGGTACAGGCTTAAATGGTGTGCATTATTTGCGTACCTTCGAAAATGCTGTAGCCATCAGAGCTGATGCTCAACATGCTAAGCATGCGGTCGTCATTGGTGGTGGCTTTATTGGTTTGGAAGTGGTTAGCCTGCTCGTAGCACAAGGCATTTCCGTCACGCTGATCGAAACACGCGCCCTGCTTTGTAAGCTTCATGCTGACAATATTTCAAGCTATGTTGAAACGATCTTAGATCAACACAAAGTCAAATATATTTTAAATGATGCCCCTGTCGCCATTGAGGGGGGCAAGCGAGTCACGGCCGTTCGCACAGCCAATGGTCAAACTTTGCCTTGTGAAATGGTCGTGATTGGCGCGGGCGTCACACCGCGCACCGAGTTTTTACACTCAACCAATATTACCTGCCACGATGGCATTTTAGTGAACGAGTATTTGCAAACGAGTGACCCCTCCGTCTACGCTGCGGGTGATGTTGCCAATGCTTACCACCCTCTTTTTAAACAATATTTTCGAGTTGAGCATTGGGACAACGCCATCAAACAAGGGCGCCTTGCGGCACGAAATATGCTGGGAAGACGTGAACCCTACTCAGCAGTGAGTTACTTTTATAGCCATATTTTTGACAAGAGTTTCAACTTAGTGGGTTTCCCAACACCCCACTGCGAAAGAATTGATCGGGGTTCATTAAAGACTGGGCAATTTGAATCTATTTATCTTAAAAATCAGGTGCCCTGTGCGTTTTTTACGCTGGGCAAATCATCAGTCAACACGCGAATCGCAGAAGACCTCATTCGCAACCATGTCAGTTTGGCTCGATTCAAATCCAGGCTAAGTGACCCCAAGCTTTCTTTATCTGATATACCAGCTCAAGTCTTATTTATTTTGCAAGGTGGCGGTGCCTTCGGTGCCTTTGAGTGCGGTGCCATTCAAGCGCTACAAGCTCGAGGCATTACACCTGATGTGGTCGCAGGGGTTTCTATCGGCGCCTTTAACGGTGCCATTATGGCTAGCAACCCTGACAACCCGGCCGAAGCTCTTGAAGCTTTTTGGCAAGAGCTTGCTACAGATACGCCTTTTGCAAGCGATGAGGCTTCACGTCGTTTAATAGCCAGCCAACAAATTACCCTGTTTGGTTTGCCTGGTTTTTTTGAGCCGCGATGGCTTAACCCTTGGCAATACGTTGGGCAGTCGCCAACAGATTGGCCAAGTATGTATGATTTTTCTGCGGCACGCACACTCTTAAGCAAATACGTTGACTTCACCTCACTTAAAGAAAGCCCTATTCGTTTGATGGTGACTGCGGTTGACGTACAAAGCAGTGAAGTCGTTTTATTTGATAGCTACCTAGATGAGTTGACGGTCGACCACATTATGGCCAGCGGAAGTTTACCGCCAGCTTTTCCTTGGGTCACAATTGACGGCCGTCATTATTGGGACGCTGGCATTGTTAGCAACTCGCCATTGCAACCCGTGCTTGATCGTGTTGGTGCGAATGGTAAACACATTTATATGATTGATTTATTTCCAGGTTATCGTGAAAAACTACCTGAATCATTAATTGAGGTCAGTGCGAGACGCGAAGAAATCATCTTTTCTGACCGACTCAAACATAATGACTACCATCAAGATTTAGTTGCTAATTACCACCAGTTGGTCACTGAGCTCATGACTCAGTTACCCGAGGAAAGCGCTCGTCGTTTGTCACGTGAACCACGTTACATGCAGTTGATGGGAAACGCTACACCCAATAAAAGCATTCGCATCACGCGGCAGGCTGACCCCGACCACCCCGCCCCCAAAGCCTATGATTTTTCAAGGGGAACCATTGCGCAGCTTATTGAAGATGGCCGCCTAACGGTTCACGAGGTGCTGGGGCCAAAGGCAAACGAATAGGGTTTGCATGCCAATGATGTTGATGCATGTGATGCATGTGATGCATGATTGAGCTACTGAGCCATATGAATGAGGCGAGCTGAATACCCAAATATCTAACCCAGACTCACTCAAACAGAGTTTGAAGTAATTACATTGATTGTTTGATCACATCAGTTTTGTTGCACGCTCATAATCGTTTCCATCACACGATCAAGGTTGAAACTACCTGGTTTTTGACGTGGCGGAAATTCTTTAAAACTTTGTAACCAGTTTCCCACGTATGCTGCAGCGGGTGCTATCACGAACATATGATCAAGATACCACTTCTGAAACCCCATGGCATTTTCGTGCTCTGCACGTTCAAAAGGATCCATACGTAAATTGGTGATCAAGGGTGCACGCAATGCAACAAAAGGGTTTTGCCAAACCCTCAGCCCTTCAGCCTCTTGCTTAAGAAAAGTAATCTTCCAATTCTCATAGCGAACCGCAGCCACGCTGCCATCATCAGTCCAATAAATGAAATCCTTGCGTGGCCACTGCCCTTTGCCCTCTAGGGCTGGACGCAAATCATAACCATCAAGGTGAACCTTGTAATCAGTCTTGCCAATTTTTGTGCCCTTAAGCAATTTCTCTTTAACATCGACAGCACCTGCTGCTTGTGCAAATGTGGGTAAGAAATCTTCGTGCGCGCCAATGTTGTTAACGACTGTGCCGGACTTAATGACACCAGGCCACTTAATCATGGCTGGTACACGATAGCCCCCTTCCCAATTGGTATTCTTTTCACCACGGAACATGGTTGTGCCACCATCAGGCCACGTAAAAGTCTCAGCGCCATTGTCGGTCGTATAAACGATGATCGTATTTTCATCAACACCGAGTTCTTTAAGTTGTTTAAGCAGTTGACCAACATGCCCATCATGCTCAACCATTCCGTCTGCATAGACGCCTAGCCCTGTCTTGCCTATTGATTCTTTTTTAAGGTGAGTAAAGATATGCATGCGGGTGGCGTTCCACCAAACGAAGAACGGTTTATCTTCTTTTTTGGCACGGGTCATAAAATCTAGAGTTTTGGTCATGACCTCATCGTCAATAGTCTTCATACGCTCAATTGTCAAAGGCCCCGTATCGCTCACTTTGCCATCTGCAAAGCTATGAATCACCCCTCGCGGACCAAATTTCTTCTTGAATGCAGGGTCTTTGGGGTAATCAGGGTGCTCTGGCTCTTGCTCGGCATTTAAGTGGTAGAG
>DITR01000006.1:13261-37610 GCA_002422175.1 Alcaligenaceae bacterium UBA6179 | reverse complement strand
ATCGTAGCGAGAGTTGGGTCTTCCTTTTGCATACCTTCAGGGGTGCCGGGCAAGCCAACTTTGGTCAAGCCCGTTCTAATCGGTGACTGCCCTGTGATGAAAGCCGCGCGCCCAGCGGTACTGCTTTGCTGACCGTACCAGTCAGTAAATAATGCACCTTGTTGAGCAATGCTATCAATATTAGGTGTGCGGTAACCCATCAAGCCCATGTTGTAGGCGCTTATATTGAACTGACCGATGTCATCGCCCATGATGACCAAGATATTAGGCTTATCTGATGCGATCGCCGAGGCGCCTACAGTCAAACCTGCTACAAGGGCGGCAGCGATGGCAGTTTTTTTCATACGGGCTTTCATAAAACAATTCCAAACGGTGATGTTATTTTTTTATGATACGGATGAAACGAACCTTTCACTACGGCCATAAGTACATTCCACAAGGGCATTTCCAAATCACCATCGGCGTCTCTAATAGCCATCATTGTCTTATAAGTATCATTATTAGCCCCCTGTATATTGGTTGTACACATAGCAAGGCAAGTATCTGAGTTGATAACTGTCAGTCAGCGCCGAGCATCGCACAACCTGTCCTAAAGTACATGTTCTTTAAAGCAATTACCGTATAATTTGTCGCAGGTTTTTGTCCGCCCGGGCTGTCCACCTGAGAACTTCATGAATGGTAATCTTTTCTCTGCCTTGAGTAGCGAGCCAAGCCCACAAGTCATCTTGATTGAAGATGACCCATCACTGCGATTCATTTTGTGTCAAATACTTAGACGCTACGGGTTTTTAACGATAGATTTTTCTGAACCACAAACCTTCTTTGCATGGCTAGAATTCATTGGGCCATGTCAAGCCTGTGTATTACTTGACATGAGATTGCCAACAATGAGTGGCCTAGAAGTGCAATCAAAACTTGAGTTACTTGGTAGAACATTACCAATCATTTTTATGTCAGGTAATAGCCACATTAGCGAGGCTATTATTGGTTTAAAAAAAGGTGCTGTCGATTTCTTACTGAAACCTTTTGACGAAATATCGTTAGTAACAGCCATTAACTTTTCCAGGCAAAAATTTAACCAAAATGTCGTTTTTAATAAATTTAACCTTACGCCTCGAGAGTTATTAGTGCTTGAACATGTTGCGAATGGTCTGCGCAGTGAACAAATCGCCAATCTGCTGGGTTTGAGTGTACGCACGATTAAAATGCATCGTTCTAATATTCTCAATAAAACTGGTGCCAACACAATGACTGAAGCAGTTGTGATGGCTCGCCACACCCCTAATAACAAGTAGAACGCAACCATGACTGGTGACCATCTGGTTTTTATCTCAGTGGCTGCCGTTTTAATCATTAGTGTCATCAATACCATCGCACTGAACCATCAACATGGCTGGCGACAAGGTGAAGCGTTCTGGTTCTGGGGGCTAGTTGCGCTATCAATCAGCTATACCGGATTTGGTGTCAGCATTTGGATCGGCAAACCGGCCCTTATTATTGCAAACATAGGGCTGTTACTGGCTTACTTAGCCATGAGTCTACAGCTGCGATACTGGCAAACAGGAAAGAGCAACATTCCTGTCTGGCTAATAGTTGGTGTCGTCGTTTATATCGTTCTGCTTGAGACGTTACGGGCTTATCACACCTATACATACCGACTGCTTCTTATTCAAAGTGTCTTGACGGTAATTACGGCATATTTATTATGGTCTGCCATTAAATGTTTTCGAAAAAAACGCTCAAATCAGCTCATCTTGCTGGCTTGTACGTTTGCAATTGAATTCCTTTGTGTACTGACGCGTATGGTTTATACGCTCTCGCAACCAGAGTTCACCAACGGACAAATGACGCTTTACGAGGAACCCCTTGAGTTGATCGTCATTCGTTGGATTTGGTTGATGGCTAATGCCATGAGTTATATAACAGTCATGACCTATGAACTTGAAAAGACGCTAAATAAGAATGAGACGCTACGCGTTCTGTTAAAAGAAAAGAAACTGTTGCTCAATGCGCTGTCGCAATTAAACCGCAGCAATCAGTCAGCGGCAATCGGTAGAATGTTGTCGCATGAACTACGCCAACCTTTGACCACACTTTTACTCGCTACAACCAGTTTGCAGACTCAAATAAAATCAAATGATCTCACGCATGTCGCTGAACAAGTCGATTTTCTGTGTCGTGAGATTGAACGAAGTACTGCCTTGATAAATCAACTTGATGATGTTTTTTTAAATAAGAAGCCTTCGCACTCATCGGTTCAATTGGCTACGCCGATTAATGAATCAATTAGGGTTCTCAAGCCACGATTAACTGCTGAACATATCAGTCTTGAATTGACGGGAAATTTAAGCTTAGTCGTTGCCGGAGAGTCTGAGCAACTACAAACTGTGTTTATTAATCTTATTTCAAACAGCATCAACGCCCTATCTCATCAAAATTTAACGCGGTTAATTACAATTGATGTGAGTACTAATCAACACACTTGCATGATTAAAATAAGTGACAACGGCATAGGCATCGATTCGAGCGTATTACCAAACTTGTGGCAGCCATACATTACCGACTCAAATAAAGGCCATGGCATAGGTCTTTGGTTAACACAACAGATTCTGCATAGTCTTGGTGGTAACGTCGAAGCAGGAAACAACCCAGACGCAGGGGCTTGGTTTCGAGTGAAATTGCCACTAACCCCACCCTGATGAACCAACCCCAAGAAGTTAGACAGTTGGGTGAGTATGGCGATGCGCGGGCTTAGGCATTTTAAAGTTTAATAACCACGCAGACGGTTGTATGTAGCAACTTGTTCGGGACTTAACACTTCAACCGTCACCAAGTGATAACCAAGATGCGACAATCTTAGCCTGGCTTGAGCCTCTGCAGAAGCTTGAGTTGCTTCTTTCAAATTTTGCGGGTTGACGGTTTTATTTTTAAATAGCCTGTCGAGTTTACGTTCTGCCTCAATGACCTCGAGACCAATGGCTTTTGCTTCTTTAGACATGGCGTCAAAGAGTTCTTGAAGACGTTTCTTTTGCTCAGCCGATAGTTTGAGTTGATCAGCCAGTTCCAACGCGTGCGAAGGGCCAGGGTAGCCGTTGAGCTCAGCCGGCAATGCAAGCGACATGCCTTTACCGGCTTTCAAGTCCTCGATTTGTTGCGAAGAAAGCGCCTTAATCTCTCGAGACTGGAAGCCCGCATAAGGCATCTGATGCGCTTGCCCATGCTGCTGGGTGGGTGACTGCTGAGTATGTTGCATGTGCTGCATGTGCTGCATGTGCTGTGTCTGCTGTGCACTTTGTGTCTGCTGCACCTGCTGTGAACCATTGGAACCCTGCACTTGTGCCACAGCAGTTGAAGTCGCCCATGTCATCGTGGCAAATAGGATGGGAAGTATGTGGCGCATGATGAATCCGATAAATGACTGAAGTGTTCAAATTGTCGCGCAAATCAATTTAAACATATATGATAATGATCATATGAACAGATGTATTAATCAAGAGCTGGCTCAACTGCTCCCGACCGAACTTGTCTCGGCATGCCGGGCTATGGCATTTTCCAAGGGAGAGTTACTTTTTGCCGAGGGTAAAAAACCTCTTTGGATGTTTTACGTTACTTGTGGCGAAATTGCCTTGATCAGACATGGTGTTGAAGGTGAAACAGCCTATCTGCAGAGACAACAAAAAGGGTTTGTCGGCGAGGCCAGTCTTGTTTCTGATCGTTATCACTGCCATGCGATCGCATTGGCTCATAGCGACATCATCAAAGTACCTATTCATGAATTAAAAGTGTGGCTATCGCGTGACGCTGAGTTTTCTATGCGATGGATCAAAATGTTAAGCGCTGAGGTCAGGCGTGTTCGACTTCAGAACGAAAGACTCTGCCTGACAACCGTACGAGGCCGATTACTGCATTTACTTGATACCGAGAGTACTGTGGGCATCTATCGGCTACAGGGGTCAATTAAATTACTGGCACAACAGTTAGCTGTTTCTTATGAAGCACTGTATCGGTGTTTGGCCACTTTAGAAAAAGAAGGGCAAATTGTTCGGGCAGAAAAAACAATTTATCTTTCTACAAAAAATGCAAAATAACTTTCAAGCGCTTCACCCTGCCAATATGAGTCGCGTTTATTTAGATTTCGAAGCTAACCCATGATTTATTTTAATTTCTGAATAATTAAGTTCGCAAGTTTGTGCATATACCGGCGACTCGAGTTGTATGGTAGCGTGCTCGATGTGAAATTTTTTATCTAATAAATCAATCGCTTTTTTTAAAATCGAATCATTACTTTTATTTGAGTCTTCCATCACCAAATGAACGCTCAGCGCAACCTGTGTTGTGCTGATTGCCCAAATGTGCAAATCGTGCAGGCCAACAACGCCTGGTAGATTTTTTAAAGAATCAGATACTGACTTTAATTCAATGCCTGTTGGGACGCCATCAAAAAGCAGATGGAGAGATTGCCTAAATAAAGACCAAGTTCCGATAATGATGACCAAGGCAATCAAAAGACTGGTCACAGGGTCTACCCAGCTCCATCCTTTCCAAAGCGAGAGTATTCCAGCAATCACAACACCAAGTGACACAATTGCGTCAGCTGCCATATGAATAAATGCGCCACGAATGTTCAGGTCTTTCTTACTGCCTGAGACAAAAAGCCAAGCTGTGATGCTATTGATCACAATTCCGATTGCAGCAACAATGATGACGACTTTTGAGTCGACAATTGATGGAGAATGAAGGCGACCAATAGCCTCCCAACCTAGCGACCCCATGGCGACAAGCAAAATAATCGCATTGACGAAACTCGCAAGAATGGAGCCCTTTCTCCAACCGAATGTGTGCGTTGCATTCGGTTTAAGCTTGGCGGCACCGTAAGCGACCCATGCTAGAAGGAGCCCACCGACATCACTTAAGTTATGCCCAGCATCTGCAAGCAAAGCTAAGGAATCAGCCTGCCATCCATAGAAGGCTTCAACACCAACAAATATTAGGTTAAGCGCGATACCAATGGCGAATACTTTGCCATACTGAACGGGAGCGTGATGATGGTGCTCACTCATGAGCGTAACAAATTAAGTTAATTGATTTCATCGGCGCTGAACAAAGCATTCCAATTTGAATTTATTCTTCTCACAAGTGGTCCTGTTAACTCTGCACCTAGAGCAACTGAGTTAAATATTGTCCCATATTTTTTTGACACTTTAGATAATCCTTTGTCTGACTAATAACCCACTAAATAGGCACTTAATCTTAGACTAGGCACGCCAGATGAGTAAGCATCCACCGCAAATGCGGTAAAGCCTAAATAAAAATTACACCCTGTACTTTAGGACATATTTAATAAACTTAGGTTTTAGTACAGTTTCATTTGTCATCGAGGAGGTTGAGCATCGGCTTAATGATATTGATTGATAAGGAGATGATCATGAGTTCATCAGCATTGCCTAAGCATGACAAGTTTGGTTGTCAGGATAATCGCAAAGACGATTCCTGGGTAAGAAGACTCACCATTTGTAGTCTTGCCATCGGATTGTTGACATTATTCGCATGGGCTTACAGTTTTGACCTTGAGGAAATCACCCGAGGGCAGGGTCGAGTGATCCCCACAATCAAGGCCCAAATCGTGCAGAGCCTAGATTCACGCATTATGACCGAGGTTAATGTGAAAGAAGTCGATACCATCACAGCTGATCAGTAAATCTTGCAAATGACGATGCACGTACAGTAAACATGTAAAGCAATCGCGAGCCTACAATCCTTGCCCCCTATGCAGGCCCAGGCGCATTCATCGATCCCCGTGCTGGTATGGCGAACATGGCAAACTCAGGGAGCGACAACATGAAACATCAAAATTGTTAATTTAATGTGCCAGTCAAAACACTCAGGCTGATAATCGATAAAACTGTTGATATCAGAACGGCCTTTGCAATCGAATCAGACTTAACGTTATATTGCAATGCAATCACAAAAGGCATGGCACCACAAGGGCCGGCTGCAACCAGATAGGCCATCGTCTGCCAATCGGGTTTCATAATGAAAGCACCACCCATTAACGTCATTGCAAAGAACAATGCCGGGTGAATAATGAGCTTTGCGCCAATCGCCAACCATGCCGGGCCGCTTACTGGGCGAAGGGGTTGATTACCGAGTATGACACCTAAGGCAAAGAGGGCTGCGGGTGCAGCGGCACCCCCTAAAAAATGGGTATAGGTATAAACACCTGACGGTAAATCGTTTTTAAGTGCACCCGCAACTAGACCTAGCACTGAGGCAATGACCATTGGGTTTTTAGAAAGCATGAGCACTACTTTTTGTAGACTAAACGCACCCGCTTTTTTTGATTCAAAAGCGCGAATAAAATCCATAAGTAATATGGTGAGGCAGAACACAATAATATCAACAAACACGATGGCAGCAATCGGTTCAGATGCTTGAACACCATACAAACTGCGTGCAATAGGCAATACGAACATCATGTGATTCACAAACCCGGCTGCCATTCCAATAAGTATGGCCTCTGCCAAAGATCTCTTAAACACTCGGTAGGTGATGAGGGCTACACCGCCGTAAACCAAAAACTCACTAAAGAGATAAGCGTTGACCGTAGGCCAATCAAGAAGATGCAGCGGAATCTTTCGAATCAATTCAAAGATCAGGGCCGGCATTGCCATATAAAAAACAAACTTGTTAAGACCCTGCGCGCTTGGAACATCAAAAAAATTGATGCGCTTCATAAAATAACCCACCAGCATCACCATAAAAATGGGCAGTATCGGGTCTTGTAAGCTAGAAAGAATACTCATGCGTTGTTATTTTTAACTATCGTTATGCGTGGGTTCAAAAAAATTCGGATCACTTGACGGCTTGGACATCATACAGCGCATCATGGTTGAAAATCGGAAAGAAGCCATGGCAGGCAATTTACACGATTCCTATTCTCTTGGGTAAACTGCAAAAGTTATTGTTTAAGTGCTAAAGCACAGGTAACAAACCCTCTGCAGGGCTATTCACTTGAGGAGAAATCGCTTTGAAATACAACAAATTTGGCATGCTGCTGTGTTTCGTGTGTGGCGTTCTCGACGCCACCTGTTTTGTGGCACTTGGCGGCACATTTGTTGGGCTTATGACAGGTAACTTGATTTTGATAGGGGTATCAATCGGGGGTGATTCAGGCGGCGTCAACCCTGCGGTCTTTTTGTACCCCTTGGGTGGGTATGCCCTCGGGGCTTTGATGGCAGGTCTACTCTTTAAAGTACGCGAACCAGAACAGGCTGCACGCGAGGGGCTGTGCCTGGCCTGGCTGTCACTGTTGCTCGTCACGCTGTGTGCTTGGTTAATGACCGTTAACGCGAACACCGTTGCCGGCTGGGTAGTGGTCACGTTAACTGCACTTTACATGGGGTTTCAAAGCGCTGTGTTGTACCTCTCTAAACGGGTGACCATTACGACCAATGTCATGACATCGACACTGACGAGCTTTTTGGCAGACTACCCTGTGCAAGTGGTTGCTAAAGAGGTGTCTTGGCATAAGCTTTTTGCGTTGATCGGCTTCTTATTCGGCGCGATCGTCGGGGCGCTCATGGCTTCGACAGACCTTCGTTACGCATTTACATTGGCTGTTGTGGTCGCCCTGATCGCGATCGCGGGCATGGTCAAACCAGAGGTAATGTTCAAAGAGATCTAGCGAACTGACTCAGCGCTCAAGCACATGACCGAATAATATTGTGAATCTGCTTATCTTGGAACTAAGAATAGCAAGGTAAAATCTGAGTTTTAACGGCTATATGATCAAACTTAGAGCATTGATCTGCACATGTTTGATATTTAAAAAGACCTGCGCTTAGTGCTCGCCATATTGGTTTTTCTATTGATTCTGAGGCCGAAAAATCTGTGAACCCAAAGTCATTACATCATCACGCCATGTCCAAACCCCAAACCTACCTCACTGCCGCGCTGTACAAATTTGTAGACTTACCCGATTTCGTTGAGCTGAAAGCTCCCCTTCTGGCCTATTGCGATCAGCACGATGTCAAGGGCACTTTGTTGCTCGCGCACGAAGGCATCAACGGCACCATTGCCGGTCCCGAGCAAGGTGTACGGGCAGTGCTGGCATTTTTGCGTGCTGACCCACGTTTGTCGAAATTGCCACATAAAGAATCGTGGAGCGATAAGCCGCCATTCAACCGTATGAAGGTCAAGTTAAAAAAAGAAATCGTCACCCTGCGCGTGCCAGAGCTCGACCCAAACAAGACAGTGGGCCAATACGTCAAGCCTGCCGATTGGAATGCCTTGTTGGCCGATCCAGATGTGATGGTGATCGATACCCGAAACGATTACGAAGTGGCCATTGGCACCTTCAAAGGCGCAATCAACCCCAACATCAAAAACTTTGTGCAATTGCCTGCTTGGCTTGACGCACAAGACAATTTGCAAGGTGAAGCCGCTAAAAAAACTAAAGTGGCTATGTTTTGCACAGGGGGCATCCGCTGCGAGAAATCAACTGCCCTGTTAAAAATGAGGGGCATTGACGAGGTCTACCACCTTGAGGGCGGCATTCTTAAATACTTGGAAGAAATTTCGCCCGAACAAAGCGCATGGCAAGGAGAGTGCTTTGTGTTCGATGAGCGCGTAAGCGTTGATCACAGCCTAAACGTGGGTAGCCACGAACTTTGTCGCTCCTGCCGTTGGCCCCTGAGCGAGACCGACAAACAGTCACCCCATTACGTCTTGGGCGTAAGCTGTGCGCACTGCCACGACCAACGCACACCCGAACAAAAAGCCCATATGGCCGAACGCCAGCGCCAAGTCGAATTAGCCGATGCAAGAGGTGAGGCGCATGTAGGGGCGAAAATGCCGACTTATTGAGACCGATGTTGTTGCTGATCAAAAACTGCCTGCCTCGCCACCCAAACACAGCCTTAACGTCAAACATTTCAGAACAAAAGACTCGCGCTGTATGACCAAACTTAAATCACCTATGTGTTTAATATTTTGACTAGGTTCAGGTCATGATTTTAAATCGCTTAGCCTTTTGGCTAAAAACGACAGCCGCTTACGCTTTATGTCTTTGGATTGGCTTTGAATTGTCGATCTCCATGGTTTCAAGTGCTGTGGTCACTATCGCGGTTTTAGTAGATCCTGATTCGGGGGCTGTTTTTTCCAAGAGTAAATGGCGATTTATCGGTACGATTTTTGGCGGTATTATTTTTCTACTTTTAGCGGTTCCTTTTATTCAGGCGCCTTGGCTCTTTATGCTGGGGCTGGCTGTATGGAGCGGCATCTGCTTTTACACCAGCAAATACTTCCGTTACTTTCAAGCCTATGCTGCGTTATTGGCTGGGTATACAGCAACGATTTTGCTCACCACAGTGGGCGCAAGTGACAACGTCGTTTTAACGACGATCGAGCGAGTAACAGAGATCAGTCTTGGTGTGGCTTGCGTCGCGCTGGTCTTTGGAATGACCCATCTACGCAAGGGCATTGCAAGGCTTGAGCCTGAAATGCATCTTCAAGCCCGTCACGTCTTTGATATGACGACCCAGCTTGTTACCCAACCAACGGCTGTTGCACAAGCGCGTTTGATGCGTCTGTGGGTCAGGCAAACCGACAATTTGCAGCGAAAACTGCTGATGCTGGGTGAGGAAGAAGGCGTTTACGGCAAACAAGCTAAAAGCATTCGTTTGGCAATGATGGACTTGTTTGCCCCTATCGCCCAGTTCAGCGAAAATTTTTTGGTACTAGCAAACCGGTCTGATAACCCTGCCTGCCAAAAGGCTCGAGACGCAGTGCTTGATTGCTTAGATGCGATTGTGCCCAACACCAGTGCACAAACCGTTAGCGAGGCCATTAAAAATCAGCTACCAGAATTACGCTTACCCTTAGCAGCAGCTGCGGCTGAAATTAAAGATCCAGATCAACAAGCCAAAGTCAGTGCCATTTTTGTATCACTGCAAAGCTTACTTGATCGACTTTTTGTATATCGAAGCGCACGCCACGACCCTACATCGTATCCAATTCGTCACTATGGCAAATTGATAGAGCAAAAAGTAGTAATCGGCGATGCAGTAGGCGTCGCGCTCGGTTACCTGGTTTTATGCTTGTTTTGGATCGGTTCAGAGTGGACTTATGGTGGAAACGCCTTGATCTTTTTTCTTGTCCTGACGATGCTTCAACTCCCCACTGATCGACCTCTGATCAACATCATTGACATGTTTAAGGGGTTAGTTTTAGCTTTTATGGTTATCTTTTTCGTGAAATTATGGGCGTTTCCCTATGGTGAAGATTTCTTTTGGTTGATCTTTTGGCTCGGTTTGGGTCTTTTGCCGGGATGTTGGCTCAAGGCCTCACCTAAAACAACTGTTATTGGTTCTGGGTACCTTTTGTTCTCGGGTAGCCTTTTAGGAATCACTAACAACATGATTTACGACGTGGTTGAATTCCTAAACACATCGATTTCATTGGCTATAAGTTTGATTGGTGCGATAGCCTTGGCAGCTGTGTTCCATCCGTGGCGAGGTGAAACGAGACTAGATTTACTTGTCAGTCGGGCGATTGATGATTTTGACAGCACGCTTTGGGCTGCGTGGCAAGAAGATAGCGTTTCACTGACATACTGGGAAGATCGACAATTCGCCAGAATCAGACAGTTAGATCACATCACAATGATGCGACACCCAGAAAAATTAGATCACGCAGCAAATCTTCTGCTGCAGATGACAGTGGCTATGCGCCGGTTTGTTAATGAAATTGACATATTAAAGAGTCAAGGTGAGTTATCAAACATTGAAGAGTTCAAACACATTTTTTCCTCATATACAAAATATAAACCCTCGAACAATATTGAGATCGTTGCCACTCATGCGAGGGCGATCGCTCAGATGTACGAACGTCTTGACGACCTTTCTCGTCAACAAGCATGGGCATTGATCAGTCAAGATTTGTCGAGGTTTAAACGTTACATTCATGTTTAAACCTTATGGATCTAATCAAAAAAAGAAAAGAAGTAGATTTTCTAGCCACGTCAAACGTAAGTGCGTCGTTCTAAATGAGTTAAATCTTGACAGATCGCATGCCAAGCTTCTGAGCGTTCGGGGTTACTGTCGCGAACGAACAATTTGGCAATTGCACTGGCCTGCATACCAATTTTTTGTATATTATCGTGCCCAGCATCCATATTCGTATGGATGAGCCAATCAATTTCAGGCATTTGTGATGTGTGTTCTTCACTTTTTGCGAGCGCAATTTCGTGCTGCAAACGAAGAACAGCGTCGGTCATGTTAAACAAACGTTGTGCCGCATCATCAGCTTGTAGAGGTTTACGCAACATAATAATGTGATCTAACTGCCTAACTCTTGCAAACTGTCTATCCTGCCAATGCGTGATGGCAGTCTGATCGTCTTTTAATGTTGCCATAACCGTGGTGTTAAAGTCATCAATCGCATTTTCCATCAATAAATTTAATCGTGTCTCACCGCGCCAAGGGTGTATGACAGCCACGAGTGCGAAACCAGCAAAAATGCTTACTAATAATGCAAGCATAATATTCATGAAACCCGCCATGTCGTAATCCATATCGTTAGTGAGACTAAACATGGCAAGGGAAAAAAGAAAATAGCCTGCCCCGACCGCCATCGTTTTCGGCCTAACCCTAAGTAAACAACCCGGCAAAATAGCGATAGCCATGCAAAAAACCAGCCAAACAAATCCACTTTCGCCAGTTGGCATCAGAATAAATTTGATGGGAAGTGCAGTGAGCAGCGCCAAACCAAAGCCTTTAAGCATACCAATCAAATTACTTAAGGGGCGATCAGTTGGGAGCTGTAACATGATGATAGATATGAATATCATTAATGAAAAAGGCCCATAGACCCACTCTGATGTTACCCAGAACCAACAAAATAAGAGGTAACCACACATCACACCCACTGCATCGGCCCAAGCAATCTTGCGGTTAACTAACTTACCCAGACTACGCATTCGATATACAGTGGGGTCACGACGAGCTTCTCGATAGACCAAAATGCAACTTATCAATTTTTTGAGCGATGACAAAATGGCCAACACTTTTGCGCGTTCCAAAGGGTCATCGATCTGCGAAGCGACCGCTTTAAGTGGCTCGCGCAAGGCTGGAATCTGATTTTGCATGACATCACTGACATGCTCAACGCTGGTATTGACAGCCAAAGAATTTAAACAGCCTAGCACTGCTTGACTCGCCGTGGGCGAGGTGGCGTTAAGCTCTGCGCGAGCCAACGCAAGAAAATGTTCACTGAACTGAGCAACAGGGGTAAACAAATCCATCAAAGCAAGACGAATACTTTTAGATTGTTTCGAATACATGGTCTCTTCTTCCCCAAGCAACAACAACTTGAGCTGTAGCGCATCAGTTTGGCGTACCCAGAGACGAACTAAGTCAACCTGCGTTTGAGCTGTGGGTTGCGCAGCAATACCGCTTGCCATATCAAGAATTCGTTGAGCTTGTATGCGCATCTCAGGCTCAAGCCTAGCAATGCCTTTACGAATATGTGTAAAGCCAAACACGATCGCTACGCAAACGACGCCAAGACAGATTTCACTGATACGTTGTATCGCGATATACACAACATTATTACTTGCTCCGACATCAGATAATAAAATCGACGCCGTATAGCCAGCCAATAAAGCACCATAAGCTTGAAAATTGCGAAAATAGTTGCTGATGTAGTAGCAACCGCCACTCCAAAGAGCCAAACCTAATAGAAAAAGCCAAGGGGTTTGAACGAATGGTACGGCCAGTAGTACAAAGAATATTCCGCCAAGAAACGTGCCAATAAATCGCCACTTGCTTTTTGAAAAAACAGCCCCCGAATCAGGGTCAGCCAAAATAGCCACCGTTATCGCGGCGCTAGAAGCCATAACAATTGACAACTCAAAGCCAACCCATAGAGTCAAGCTTAGTGCTGTCGTCACTTTGAGCCAAAACACTAATCCCTGCAAAATCATATTTTGGCTGACCTTATTTAGTGATCATGTGTTGTCTAAATAGTCTGTAGGAAATAAGGGTATATTTAAAAGGAATCGGTTTACTCAATTCTTTGCGACACGTTCTGGTTGAGAAACCGTCGTGTTAGGTTCGATCCAACCGCCACCCATCGATTTATAAAGTGTAGTTAAACTCAAAACTTGGGTGTAGCGCGCTTTTACAATAGCCTCTCGAAACTGAACCAATTTCATTTCTGCATCGTTGACTTGTGAAAGTGACTCTATACCCGTTTTAAATAAAGTCTGTTGCTGCGAAACAATCACCATTTGCTCAGTTTTAACGTTTTCAAGAAGTGACAATTCACTTGTTGAACCTTGATATTCGAGCACAGCATCTTCAACTTCTTTTAGCGCCTGGCGAACAATTTTTTCGTACTTTTGTTGATCTTCTACTTTGGTTGCTTTTGCAATGCGCAAATTAGCTTCAAGCATGCCACCGGTATAAATCGGTGCAATCATACTTGCACCCAGCGTCCAAACAAAGCTAGCCGGATTAAGTAATAAGCTAAAGGGGCTTGTGTTGTAGCCAATAGACAGTGGAATAGAAAACTGCGGCATAAAGTCAGCCCGTGCCGCATCAACGTCTGACAGAGAGGCCAAAAGCACCTTTTCTTGGTTAACAATATCAGGCCTCTGCTTGAGTAACTGCGACGGCAACGTATCAGGCAAAGGCAAGCTGGCTAGCAAAAGAGGCCCTGGTTTTTTTAATAGGTCATCAAGCGCTCTTGGATAACCACCGGTTAAAATGGCACACGTTGATATCAGTACATCGACGCTGGCTTGCATCGGCGGAATAGATGACATAGCCTGCGAATAGTCACGCTGCATCTTAACGACGTCAGCAGCCGGCACCTGCCCTGTAATTAATAAATCTTTCTGAAGTTTGACTTGATCGGCTGCTAACGCTACGTAACGTTGTTTCAATGCAAGGCCTTCTTGCATGGCTCTTAACTGACCATACGTCGCCACAACATCAGCCACAATTGAAACCATGATGGCTTGGCGGTCAGCTTGAGCAGCTTCTAGGTCAAATTGAGCAGCTTGAGCGCGTGAAGCAATACTACCAAACACGTCAGTTTCCCAAGATACTGACGCACTGAATCCGAATGTATCAAGGGTACCAAGTCCATCAGCCAAGTTGGTGGTACCGTAATTTTCTCGATTGGCAGTCGCTTGGCCATACACTAAGGGCAGCCCAAGAGATTTGGCTTTGGTTACTTTTGCACTGGCTATTTCAATTCTTTGAAGCGCCGTTTGTAAGTCCCAATTGGCGCTTATAGCAAGTGACACCAATTCGTTCAGTACCGGGTCATTAAAGACTTCCCACCATCGTCCTAAGCGTTCTGCAAGGGCAATGGTGTCAAGCGACTGCAAATTTTGACGTTTCTCAGGGTCGGTCTGCTGCAAGCTTTGAAACTGTGCAGGCAAACCATCGAGCATAGCAGTGGGAGGGGTCGGCATCGGCGCTTGGCAACCGGATATAAGCGAGGCAGTCGCCAAGACGACTACACCTAAAGGTAAAAAGTGAGCCATCGCTTTAACCGATCAAAAACATTTAACGGATTGAGTGTTTCTTCAGCAAGATTACCCACTGCCACTGAAGCGGTCATGCCAGCTGCTAACTTAAAACCCTCTGGAACTTGTTTTATTTTGATATATACCGGTATACGCTGGGCAAGCCGAACCCAGCTATCAATTGGGTTGATTTTTTGTAAACCAAGCGTACCTGAGTCGTTGTTCGGGTTAGCAATACCTCGAGAAAGGCTGATGACTTCGCCTTCCAACGCTTCTTCATGAGCCATCAATGCAATGGCCGCCTGATCACCAGGCTTAACACCCGCCAACTTAGTCTCTTGAAAATAGGCTTCAACCCAGAAGCTATCTTCGTTTAATAGAGCCATTGACTGCTGACCTGAATTAGCAAAGTCGCCCACACGTAGGGTTAGGTTAGCAACATAGCCATGAGTTGGGGCGTAAACTTTGGTTCTGTAGAGGTTGTACTCAGCCAACGCCAAATCAGCCTGCGCGCTTTGAACGTTCAGTTGACTGGTTTGGGCACGTGCAACATAGGTTTGCCGATTTTCATCTGAAACAGCTTTTCCAGCCAACATTCGGCTTTCAGCAAATGCTAAGTCTAAGGCCGCCTGTGTCTGATTAACTTTTAATCTAGCTTGAGCTTGAGCCAACGCAAGCTCATAACGGGTCGGGTCAATTTCGAAAAGTAAGTCACCCTTGTTAACCCTTTCATTCATTTTGACGGGAATATTGGTCACATAACCTGATACCCCCTCGGTCGAGATATCTGTGACTTCTACCCGGACGAAAGCATCGCGTGTCCAGGGTGCGCGCATATAAAGGTACCAAACATCAATAACGAGAAGCAATGCAATGCAAACAACTACCAAAGTAATAATGTACGAAGAAAACTTGCGCAGTTTGTATCCGAGCACACTGCTTTTGTCGGGAGGCGGTGCGGTGGGGGGAGACACAGTCATAGGGGTACCATCAAAACAAGCCAACACACAATAACCGTGTAAAGCGCTACTTCAAACAAGTTAGCATGCCACACGAAACGATAGAAACCAACACGAAACAAAACCTGGCGCAAAAGAACAAAAAGAGGAATGGCCAGCATCATATAAATGAATAAGCTGACAAAATAGATTCCCATAATATTGACGTCGATACGCATCGGCACCTCAACTTGACGAATGTTTGATGATCAACATTCAAGCATCATAAATGGCTCGCCAATAATCAAGCGTCTCACCAGCCTAACAAAGCATTCGAAATTTATCATAAATATTGGTTTTTTTTATAGATTTTTAGTCGTTTTGCGTTGTAACTAAAAGTTTTTAAGGGCTTACCCCCATGAAAGTTAAACACAGCAACTCGACTAAGTAGAAAGCTGATCCGATCAGCAGTACAAAACGAGCGAACCGACCGAGAGCGTAAAACGCTGTAAAACCCAACACGGTAATCAACTGTTGCGCATGCACCGCCAGAAAATGCGAAGGACGAAAGTATGATGTATAGATGACTAAATCATTGATAATTAGGCGCAGTGAATGAAAGACACGCTCACTGTGTTTTAACTGTTTCTTTTGAGTGACGCTTTTTACACTATATTGTCAGCAATGAAAAATGAGCTTGACTGGTCTGATAAAAATAAATTGCCTGATACGTTGCGCATTAAGGTGACAGCCGGGGCAAAATCTGAGCGAATAAAAAAAGAAGTTGGCGCAGACGGGGCGATTCTTTACAAAATCTATGTCACGGCTCCACCAGAAGACGGTAAAGCAAATGCAGCCGTGATTAAATTATTAGCCAAAACCATAGGCATATCAAAATCGTCAATAAGAATAACCAAAGGTCATACTTCACGTGAAAAAACGATCAAGATAAAGTTATAGCTGCCAAATTGATTTTTTTCAAAGCTGGCTGTTAACAATTAAGAATCGATTACTTTTAAACGAAAATCTTTTTCAATAAACTCATTGCATTACCTCGTTGAGGCTACCGCTTTTTCAGCCATTTTCACCAACTCAGGGCCGATTTGCTGGGCCCATTTGTCATAAACGCCTTGGGTGGCTTTTTTGAACTGAACCGTTTGAGCAGGCGTCAAGTTGGTTACCGTCACACCCAGATCAGCAATTGTTTTTTCTAAAGGTTTACGCGCAAGCACGATTTGCTGTTTACCGGCATCAAGGGCTGCCTGGCGAACAATTTCCTGATCTTTAGGTGACCATGATTTCCATACGTCTTTATTAACAACAAAGACTAATGGGTCGTTCATGTAATTCCACATTGTGATGTATTTCTGTGAAAGGTTTTGCATCTTAGCTGCCAAAAAGATTGACAGTGGGTTTTCTTGTCCATCAACCGCCCCACTCGCTAGTGCTGGCTGCGCATCGGCCCAGCTCATTTGGGTCGGGTTAGCACCCATTGCGGTAAAGATATCAATAAATAAAGGTGAACCGACTATACGGATTTTGAGCCCTTTTAAATTTTGTGGTGTGGCGATGGTTTGCTTAGAATTACTCAACTGTCTAAAGCCATTTTCACCCCAAGCCAGTGGTAAGACACCCTTCGCGTCGATCGCTTGAAAAATCTTATTACCCACTTCACCTTGGGTCATCGCATCAGTACCCGCATAGGTTGTTGTCAAAAACGGTAAGGAAAAAAGGTTTAATTCTTTAACTTGTGGAGACCAGTTGATGGTCGAGCCGACTGCCAAATCAATCACGCCCTGCCGCAATGCCGAAAACTCACGCGTTTGGTCGCCTTGAACTAGCGAAACCCCTGGGTAAAGTTTTATATTGATGCGCCCATCCGTTCTCTCTTTAACCAGATCAGCCCATATTTGACCGCCCTGCCCCCATGGGAACGCGGTACCCACCACAAGTGACAATTTATATTCGTCTTTATAAACTTGCGCATTTGAAACCGCCGCAATGGTTAACGCACTGGCTAAGAGTAGCGCCCTCATACCCATCTTAAATGTGATCATTTTTGAGTCTCCAATTATTTATTCATATTTTTTTAAAAGCTTTCTGACTATCAATTGCTTTGTTAAGAGTAACCGAGCCAAAGGGGCAACCACGTTGCGATCTCAGGAAAAACAATCAACAACACGAGCAACACACATGTTGCCAGTAGTAACCAGAGGACCCATTTAATGGTGTCTTCTATCGCCACACCCGCTATTTTGCACGATACCATCAGATTGACAGCGATTGGGGGCGTAAACTGGCCAATTGCCACCATCACGGTAAGCAAGATACCAAACCAAATGAGATTCCATTCAAAGAAAATAGCAATAGGCATGAGCAATGGCACAAAAATGAGAAAAATCGAGATGCCATCTAAGACCATGCCCACCAATACCAGCAACATAATCAGAAGTGCCAGCGTGCCATACTCTCCTAACCCTGATTTGACGATAGCTTGAGTAACCGGGTCAATGATGCCGAGCGTAGATAAGGCATAGGCAAAAATACCTGCTAACGCAACCACCATCAAAATAATGGCTGACAACTCACCCGCATCACGAAAAATATAAAACAGATCTCGAATCGCAATCGTGCGATAGACCACCATACCCACAAACAGGCCGTAAAATACAGCGACCACGGCCGCTTCAGTTGGGGTAAAAAGGCCGGCTCGCATTCCACCTAAAATCAAGATGGGTGCGGCCAGGCCCCACGAGGCGTCACGCAAGCTAGGCCAAAATTTGATTTGAGGTAAGCCTGTTTCAGCCTGGCCCATATGATGGCGTCTTGATAAGAAATAGGCTGGAATCATTAAGGCCAAGCCAAACAGCAAGCCAGGAAACAACCCAGCTGCAAACATGGCTGGCACAGAAGCGCCAGGCACCAAAATTGAATACACAATTAAAGCGATTGAGGGTGGTATTAAAATATCGATTGCAGCAGACGCACCAATGACACTGGCAGAAAATGCAGGCGGGTAACCTGCTCGGGTCATCGCAATAATCATGACACCGCCTACTGCGGCAGCCGTGGCAGGCCCTGAGCCAGATATACCGCCTAAAAGCATGGCTACTAAAATCGCTACAACAGGTAATACGCCCGATCCACGACCCAATATAGAAATGGCTAGCGTCACGAGACGACTGGCTACACCAGATCTTTCAAATATCGTACCAACCAACACAAACATTGGAAGCGCCAATAATGGGTATTTGCCCAAACTGGCATAAAAGTTTTGTGGCACGGCAAGTAAACCAAACCAAAGGGTATCTGTGTTCGCTAAGGCAATAGATATCACGGCTGCCACACCCATAGCTACCCCAATTGGCACACCGATAACCATTAAGGCGACAAAAACACTAAAGAGCACTAAACCTATCATCGTTGCTTCCTTAACCGCAACCAAACCCCCAAAAGTCTGAGTGCGATCACAGCAGAAAGTATGGGCAACCAAACTGAATACCACCATTGAGGCACACCAATGCCTGGCGACACTTCATCATAGCGATAATCATCCCAGACTAGTCTGGCACTCAAAATAGCCAGACAAACAAAAAAAACCGTGCAAATGCCTGCTGCGAATAGGGCAAAAAAACGTTGCTTTTGGCCAGACATTCGAGCAACAAAAAACTCAATATGAATATGAGCATGGCGAACAAATGCTGCTGAACCGGCAACCAGAGCGAGTACGATAATCAGAAATACAGAGATTTCTTCCGTCCAGGCAAAAGATTGGTCGGTAAAATAGCGCACCAAAACGTTAGCAAATGTAATCAACGCCAAAACACCCATCACGATGGCGGTGAGCCATTCCTCTATGGCAAGTGGCACGCGTGGTTTAGAAGCATTGGTAACTCTGTTGTTTTTATTAGTCATGCGTATTGGGTTTGACCTATTAACTGTTTTTCAATCTTATGTTGAGTCATAGCTAAAACCGGTTATGGTGTCGCCCAAAATAGTCATTTAAACGATTTTCTATAAGTATAGCTTTAACGCTTGTTAAGACTGTGATGAAGACTTTATCTAACTTCTTTAACATCACCAATCATATTTCTTGCTGTTCTTTCTGATGGGGAATCGCAAAACCGTCAGTGTGTTTCAAGTACAAATGGCAGAATTTATTTTTGATCGAATGATTGGGTACGTGCCCAACAATCTGCTTGAATGTGTCCATTAACCAGCGTGTTGATATCTAACTAACTTTTTGAGCGAGCGCATAGCCTGCTCAATTTTCAACGTTTGGTGTTTTATACGAAGGCGCCCTGCTAGATAAGGCGTTATCAAAGCGTAATGAGGCTTAAAGACGTCAGTATGGTGAGTAACAATCCGTAACAAAACAGCCCGCTTATTAATGATAGCGCGACGATCTTGAGTGCTTGTTTCTCATTTTGCGGATTGAGTCTCAGCAGCACGGGTCGCCCCACAATAGCAATAAAAGCGAGACTATAAAGCATGCAGGCAATATTTAAAATAAAAGTGTCAGTCAGAGAAAACCCAAGCATAAAGAGTGCTGTGCCGACCATAAAACTAGGTAAACCGATAACATAACCCAGTGCGCGGAATAGGGTCACTGCTTGAATATTCCATATTTCATCGTCTGATTCTTCGACAGCCACGACATCAGGCACAGGCGTTAGCTCAGGTTTTTTTAAAATAGTACTTTTGAGATTCACTTTTTTCAACTAACCCCTTCAGCCTCCTGTGAATAAATCGTACCACTATTCGTTAGGAGACGTTAAAAGACTTGGTCCCGTAAACGTCCCCTCAGAGATTCGTATTCACTTCAGAGTTCGCGAACAGTCGACCACCGAATCGCTAATAAATGACATATGCTTGAATCATACTTATCTGGCACTCTTTCAAAGGTTTTCAATGCAGGCGATGATTTCAAACATGTATACCGTTAATGTAATAGGTTGCGGCAAGGTTGGTAAAACACTGGCAGCGCTTATTCATCAAAGGGGCGCAGGAATAATACAAGATTTATATTCCAGATCTCACACTAGTGCACACGCTGCCAAAGAATTCATTGGTGCAGGACGTGTCGTGCAGGCTCTGGCATCAATGCGTGGGGCAGATATTTGGGTCATCGCCGTTCCCGATAGCCAGATTTCTAGTGTCTGCAACGCTCTGGCTATTGTGTCAGAGAAGATCGCAGCGCCACTTTTGAATATGCCCATCGCATTTCATTGCAGTGGATTCGAGTCTTCGGCTTTACTTGAACCGCTTCGATCAAAAGGCTATGGCACTGCCAGTCTTCACCCCGTCATGAGCTTCGCTGACCCGCACTTAAGCGTCAAAATCTTCAAAGACACGCCTTGCGCAATCGAGGGCGACCCACGAAGTGCAGAGATACTTGGCAAATGGGTAGGCCAGATTGGTGGAAAGGCTTTTGAACTGACTGCAAATAAGAAAGGACTCTACCATGCAGCCGCTGTGTTTAGCTCTAACCTGAATGTGGTGCTGCAAGCCATAGCAGTCGAAGCTTGGCAAGCATCAGGCATACACCAAGACGTCATTGCCGACCTTCATGCTGCCCTGCTAAATGCCACGACTCAAAATATATTGAAAATGGGCCCAGCCCAAGCCCTGACTGGACCAGCGGCACGCGGCGACGAACGTGTTGTGAGACTGCAGCATCACATCGTGCAACATTGGCACCCCGAAGCCGGCCAAGCTTATGAGTTGCTAAGTAAACTCGCCACTAGGCTGGCATCATCAGGGCAGACGCTTGTTGATACAAAAATTCGTCGGAAACAGGAAAATGATTAAGCACTGTATGCAACAGTGCACCCCCCTGTTATGGGGACATCTGGACATGGCATTTTCTGTTCATTGCCGTGTTGACTACTGGCGTATTTAATATGTTGGCGTTAGCTGGGCATTAAATTCTGCACCTAGATCTTTGATCAGTCGCTGAAAGTCGGGTGAGTCAAACAAAATATTCCCAGCCGCAGTACGCAATCTATCCACACTTTCTGCCGGCAGTACAAACGAAGTTGGCAACTGATTCAAGTAGTCTCTTTCCTCTTTATCCTTTAGGGCAGAAAAAGATATATCTATCAAATAGATTTCGGCATTTGGAATGCTCATCACATTGCTTCGAGCTAGTTCCATTGAAGCCTTTAAACTTTTGCTCTGCGATGCTGCATCACGAAACTGACGCATCATTTTCCAGCGTGCCTCCATGTCCTTGAGTTGATCAATTTGTTCGCCAGAATATCGATCAATCGGAACCCCTGCCGCTTTGACTAAAACTGAAAGTGTACTGGGCCCGTTTTCCTTTTGAGCCCAATCTGTCGAGTAAACAGAAAGAGCGTTAACTGAAATCACCACAATTTTTTCAACATGATTTAAGGGGTTTTGAAAGCCTGCTTCATTTAATGCCTCCATTAAATGAATGGAATCGAGCACTCCACGCAAGCTAATATTGTCTGAGACACCACCATCAACAAGATGCAAATAGGGATAGTTGCCGTTGGCAATCTGAGTCACTTCCAGCAATCTTTGTTTAACCCGTGCTGCCGACCGAGTCAGTGAGGGTTGGGTGATGATCCACTGCGCCCACTCGGGTAGTTGATAGTCACAACTTCCTCCGTAGTTGTTGATCGTCAAAGGCGACAACACAACGGGTACGGCTGAGGATGCTGCTGCGGCGCGCGAAATTTTGAACGTTCCAATGTCAGTGCAGAACGCATCAAATACAGGTTTTGAAAAAACGATGCGTGAACCGCTGGTGATGTCTGTCGCACTCACTGCGACAAATGGTCCATCGGTTTTTTCCAGATCAGCAAAGGTTGCGCCGTTGAATAGAATTTCATCGTAAAGATCAGCTGCCATTTCAGATCGGCCCCATCCCGTTGAAAGCAGTGACCCCCAGTTCATCAAATTTAAGGCTCGCCATATTAGTTCGCCTTGCACGTTACGTTTCAGAAAGCGTTTTTCGTACTCTTCAAAAAGACGGTCCCCATAGAGTTTGTAGGCTAAAGCGGTAAAACTGCCTCCCGATACGCCAGTGATGATGTCGATTTGGTCAATTAAACGACCTGTCTTTCCATCGGGCCTGACGGCCTTGGTTCGATTGAGCGCCTCGAGCACACCATACGAAAAGGCTGCCGCGCGCGTGCCTCCACCAGAAAAAGCTAGAACAAAAAGTGTTTTTTTCTGAGTGTCATCCTGAACTTTGCGCTCAACACGATAAGTAGTGTTTTGTTCAACTCGATCAATTCGTGGGTTGACAGGTCGGGTCGCACAACCTGAAAGAACAAATATTAAGCAGGTAAATATAATATATTGAACCTTGTCACCCCAAAGCCGTTTGCTTATTAATATGTCATTCTGATCTGAATGAAATTTCATACGTTAGACTTTTATAAATAGGCAATTACGATGATGCACTGGTGTCATGCATACACTACTGCCTTGCCAAAGCCATGCGAATAGCATCAACCGGATCAACCTTGTGCTTACCATCGTCCTCTGCAATAGAAAGCAAAACTCCTTTTACCCGACCGTTAAACGCGTTATCGCCGGCTTTGTAATCAGGAGACACGGCCGAGCCACCATCCTTACCAATGTCGCAACCATCATCCGCTGAAAAAATCATTGCCAAGGTTGCACCCACATCGCCTTCACCATCTTTCTTACCATCAACATAAAGCGTTACGCGTCCGCCTTTGCCCAAGCCGCCACCAGCGTAAGCAAACTCCATTCGAACTTGATGCGCCCCCTCAGTCAGTCGAGTTGCCCCTTCAATAATGAAATGCTTGAAGCCACCCCAGTTGTAGCAATATCGCAACTTGCCATCTTTGGCATACAAACTCCATCCACCAATATCTGCACCCTGCGCAATCATCACACCCTCTGCCCCAACGGTAGGTACGACAATCTCAGCCGTAACAGAATGAGATTTATTCTTTATGTTCAGAATACAATTCTCTGAGAGATGTCCCATTCCACCAAAAAGTAATTGGGTTTTTCCTCGAATCAAAATGGGTCGACCCGCAGTATCAGGGTTTATTTTTTCAAACATTCGATCGTCGATTGGTAACACTTTAAAACGCGTGGCCTCAATCATCCAAAGTCTTTGAAGCACCATGAGTTTGTCAGGAAACTGTTTTGATATGTCCTTAGATTGAGTCCAGTCGTGGCGTGTGTCGTAGAGTTCCCAAACATCATCATCTAATGCTGGTTTATTTCCAGGATCCCACGGTGTGTAGTGCTTAGTGACCGCCGTCCATCCCTGATGGTAGATGGCACGATTACCCATCACTTCAAAGTACTGCGTCTCATGCTGACCAAGGGCGTCTGGATCATTAAAGGAATACAGCATGCTGACACCCTCTATTGGATCTTGCTGAATGCCATCGACTGAAAGAGGTTCAGGAATACCAGCCGCTTCTAAAATCGTTGGCGCAACATCAATCACATGAGAAAACTGAGTACGTAATTCACCTTTTGACTTGATACCCTGAGGCCAGTGCACAATCGTTCCATTTCGTGTTCCACCAAAATGCGACGCAACCTGCTTTGTCCACTGATAAGGTGTATTGAGTGCATGAGCCCAACCAACCGAAAAGTGGTTATAAGAGTCGGGGCCACCAAGCTTATCTATTCTCTGCGTCAAATACTCTGCAGTCTCAAGCTTCTGTAGACCGTTGAAATAACTCATCTCATTGAAGCAACCATTCATGGATCCCTCTGCCGAGGCTCCGTTGTCGCCAATGATGTAGTAGACAAGTGTATTGTTAGCGATGCCCAGTTTGTCAATCATTTCAAACAAGCGACCAACGTGGTAGTCAGTAAACTCTAAAAAACCTGCATAAACTTCCATTTG
>DITR01000006.1:0-13200 GCA_002422175.1 Alcaligenaceae bacterium UBA6179 | reverse complement strand
ACATCCCAACCCAAATCAAATTGACCTTTATATTTGTCAGCCCACTCCTTGGGGACGTGGTGGGGAGCATGCGTCGCACCAGGCGCAAAGTAAGCAAAGAAAGGCTTGTCTGATGCCAAAGACTTTTGCTGAGCTATCCAGCTTATTGCTTTATCAGTCATATCCTCCATCAAGTGATAACCCTCTTCGGGGGATTTGGGAGCCTCAATTGGTGTCGTGCCCTCGTAGAGAGAGGGATACCACTGGTGAGCTTCTCCACCAATAAATCCATAAAAATACTCAAATCCTCCACCGCCTGTTGGCCATTGATCAAACGGACCTGCGGGACTAGCTTGCCAAACAGGGACCTCATGACACTTACCAAACTGTGCCGTACTGTAACCATTGAGCCTAAGCGTTTTAGCAAGAGGTGAGATTGAGTTGGGCAAAACAGAAGAGTAGCCTGGCTGTCCTGTTGCAATTTCCGTAATACCGGCCATGCCTGCAGAATGATGATTTCGGCCAGTTAGCAAGGCCTGACGCGTTGCAGAGCAGATTGCTGTTGTATGAAAACGGTTGTATTTCAAACCGCCCGCCGCAAGTTTTTCAGCAAAAGGTGTCGCACACGGGCCACCAAATGCGCTAGACGCACCAAAACCACAATCATCGATCAAAACAATGAGCACATTAGGTGCACCCTCTGGTGGCCGGTTCTGCAGAATCGATGTCTGGATCGTATCGGGATCTTTAGCATCGTAGGAAACAAATTTCGCTGGTTCAGTGTTCCGCATTGGAAGATGTGTGCGAGGCTTTTCATCACGCTTAATCATATTAAATATCCTTTAGTAAATGTATATTGCAAGCTTCACGATGCTATTGAACAGAATGAGGTGAGCCCATGATTTCATCTGCATATCTTCCCTGCTTAAGAAGCGCAGCCATGGCCTTCATGACAGGATCAATATGCATAAAAAAGCTCCTGTATCCGGCACATAGATAGTTCAGTCCAGCTTCTCCGTCTGGCGTTTTAATAAAGCGATTACGGGGGCATTCGCCATAGCATGCAAACAAGACCGGACACTCTTTACAGTAGAGCGGTAACGTATCGTATTTAGACTGACCGAAACGACGCTGCTTCTCCGAAGTCACGCATTGAGCGAGTGTTGTATTCTTGATGTTCCCGATTAAGTAGTCAGGCTCAACAAAGTGATCGCAAGCGTAGACATCTCCATTATGTTCAAGCACCATAGATTGACCACAAGTCGGTGAAACAATGCACGAATTATGCTGACCAAGCCAGCTGCCAAGAGCAACATCAAAGGTCGTGACGAAGACCTTACCAACATCGCAGCGAATCCACTCGTCAAAAATACAGTTAAGAAACTGCCCAAACTTTTCTGAATTCACACTTCGCTTCGTGACAAGATGACCCTCTTGTTTATATAGAGGTCGATCCTTGCCTTTCAGTCCACCCCACCCTTGATCAGCAAATGTGAGGGTAACTTCAGTCGCGCGCTCTACAACGGGTATGAACTGAATGTACTGGGCACCGAGTTCATCACGAAAAAAATGATAAACATCGAGCGGATATTCTTGATTGGCTGTGTTGACCGTACACAAGATATTGACGTCAACCTCGTGTTTACGCAAGTAATTCCAACCCCTCAATACATCATCAAAACTACCAACCCCTTGCTTATTTTCGCGATAAACATTGTGAATGGATCGAGGTCCGTCAATACTCAGGCCGACGAGGTAATGATGTTCTTTAAAAAACGCTGCCCATTCATCATCTATCAGAGTGCCATTTGTTTGAATGGTGTGTAAGATCTGTTGGTTTGGTTTTTTATGTTGATGTGCTAACTCAACTGATTTTTTAAAAAAATCAAGTCCTCGTAACATTGGTTCACCGCCCTGCCATGCGATATCTACTTGTCCATCTGGCGAAGACGCCATCAGTTGCTTGATATAGGTTTCCAAGGTCAACCCATTCATCAGAAAACTATCACCTTGATAAAGATTTTCCTTGGAAAGAAAAAAACAGTAATGGCAACCTAGATTGCAAGCAGCTCCAGCGGGCTTAGCTAATAGGTGAAATCTCGGTAGCTCAGTTTGCATTTTTTTCCTTAGAAAAAAAGTGTAAATAGCTTTGCCAGAAGATCTTCCACTGGCATCATGGTTAATAAGAGTGGAAAGATTGGTATTAACATTGCTATAAGAAGCGTGATCACAACATCATTTGTAATAGGAACCAATCGCATGGTTCGGATGGGTTCATAACCATTACTCAGATCCGCCAAAGACTGAATATCTGTACTCCCCATCAATTTGGTATGATTGCCGCTCACTGAGCTTAGCCATTTGATATCAAACTGTTGAACATACTTTTGAGCAAGCATTCCATACTCTCGCAAACCATTTCTTTTTGCTTGAGCAAGTTGCATCATAAAAAATAATACCGGTAGCAAAAATAAAATCATCAAATATCCGATTGCTAGGGTAATTTCAACTTTAAAGTCTAAAAGCTGTGCATCTAGATAAAAAATTCGGTTAGCAATTTGTCCTGCTACGACACTGGTATGCGCGATCGCTAAAACAGCGAATACTGCCGGAGTTTGAGCCAAAAAACCAAGACCGCCACAACGATCAGGATGGGCTGGCATGAGTGACAAATTGATACGTGCCATATGCAAAAGAAATTTCCACCACAAAAGAATTCGAAAAAGCCATCGCAACATCAAAAACTGGAAAATTGGCACACTCACAAACACATACCAAAAACCAGCGATGGACAACCTAGAACGCTCACCCGCTGGAGTCGAATACCAATTTGCTACATCAAGGCTTATGAATTGATTCCAGATAAGAAGAATACCGATCGCATACACCAAAACAAGTATGCATAACTCAGGTACAAAGGATGACTGAAGACGAAAAGAAGAAAGGATTGCAGCCTGAAACTTCCCTCGCAATTGCGTCGGTACTAAGCCCCTACTGATGAATTCTTGAACTAATGGCTGTAGACGCTGATGTACAACAATCTCAGCCGTCAGAAACAATGGAATCGCAACTAAAAATCTTAAGTGAGCCTCGAAATCATAAAGAAACGGGACGCTCACTGCACCAGATAATGCCTTCCCCTCAAATACTGAAAAGATTAAAAGTGGAAGCCAGCTCAAAAGCATGAAAAAAAATAAACGCCTTTTCAAGAAACCTAAGTCTTGATCGCAAATCTTCAAGAAACAAAGCAATCTAAAAAAAGGTCCGCCAACAACCAAGGAAAACGTTTGCACCTCTCGACTTTCTGAGCCATGAATGGAAAAACCTCTATTCGTCATTTCAATATTTTTATTCATGACTATTTTTAAATTAATTTCACAATAAGGCTTATTAAAATCATTAAGCCAGCCACCGAAATGATCAAAGACATCAAAAATGCTGGGCGTATCCACACGCGTATTCGCTCTTTATGCGTCAGCTCCCGTATGGTGAACCAATACTCCAAAGTACCCATCACCATTGAGAGAGTACCTATACCAACTAAGAACTCTCCAACAACTCTTGCGTCAAATTTATTCGCGAGAGCGTAACCTTCCATCCCTTGGAAACCCTGTAATATTTTGTAGATTGTGAATCCAAAACTAATCATAGAAAGAGCAGTTCGCAACCACGCCATCAACGTCCGATCAGCCGCCATGAGCGTGCGTTTTACTGCAAGACTTGTTCTTCCTTCGTGGAAGTTTGCATCAGGTTGAGCTTTGATTAACATCATTCGAAGTGACTATAAAAATCAAAACTTTACGATAGTCATGAATATGTCAGTTGTATATAGAGCTGTTGTTATACAAAGAATTGAGTAGAGGCTTAATCTAATTAGGTTACGGTGCACCCAAAGTGCACATCATTTGAACCCAGATAACAGGCTGTCAAGATCATCAGATATATTGCATTAGACTGGCTAAAGCCTATGATTTTATTTTTAGCTCGTATGGCACGCACGATCTAAGGAATTGAAAACACACCTCTACCTTACTGATCACCACAGGAGATTTTAATGAAACGTCGCCTTGCTACTGTGGTGGCTGGTTTGTTTTTCTCCCCTCTTATTTACGCGCAAACAGGAATTTCTGCGCCCACTAGTCAATCAGTTGATTCTGATAAATGGCGTTTTAGCGTCACGCCTTATATATGGGGAATGGGCGTGAGCGGATCGGTCTCTCATAACGGAGACAACCTAGGTACAGTCAAGCTATCTCCTGGGGATTTATTGTCTGCCATGAACATGGCTGCCATGTTAGAGATGGAAGCCCACAAAGGAAACTTTGGCTTTTATCTTGATGCTGTTTATGGCTCAGTTAGTGGCACCAAATCAGTTGTTGTCGATCAGAGTGCTTTGACGGGCAGAACTAGTATCGATATGACGATGCTGACCTTGGCACCGACCTACACATTACAAAACACACCGAAACTTTATATAGATGGTTTGTTGGGTGCGCGCATGTTTTGGCAAAACGCTAAAACAAGCATATCTGCAACCCCGACCGAGGCATCGCTATCCACCACGAGCAATTTACAGCTCTTTACTCCGATTATTGGTTTGAAAGGTCGTTGGAATCTGAATGATTCGAAATACTTTGTGCCTTTTTATGTGGATGTTGGAGGGGGTGAATCGTCAAGCATTACCTCGCAGGCTTATGTGGGGGTTGGCCGGGTATTTGACTGGGGTGATATTTCTCTCGTTGCGAAAAATACTTACTACCAATACAAACCAAACAAAACCACTGTTGACCTCAACATGTTTGGTTTTGCACTTTCGGCAACTTTTAGGTTCTGAATGGTTTGTGGCTTAACCTTTATAACGAGTAGCCTGTGCTGGTTGAACCATAAACCACAGCCAAAGTAACTAAATATTTAGGTCAGCAGGTCTAAACGCTTTCAATAATCGCCTCAAGTCGACCCTCACGCACGGCCTTGATGAAAGCCCGATAGTCGCGCTGGTTCTGATCGGCGTATTCAACGGCGAATTCACAAACAGCCTCATCGAATACTGTGCTGGAACCCAGATAACCTGCAATCAGACTGGCATCTCCGGAACGCGCATGCGCTCGCGCTAAGGCCCAAGAACATAATTTACCGTGAGCCTTTAACAAATCGAGATCCCAGCCTTCGATCACAGGACTGATCTTCATGTCTCGTAATTGGCGAAAATAGAAATGGCGACCGCTGTCGTCTACTGTCCAACCAAGAAAGAGGTCGCTTGCCGCCTGCATCAGGCGCTGCCCAACAACAATCCGTTCGCCGTGATTCTTGTGTCGGCTCTTTCCTGCAAAGGGTTCCAGCACAGAGGTGCGGGCTTCTTTGACCTGCAAGAAAAGCGGATCGTCATCAGAGGCCATGAACAGTGCAACCCAACAACGGGTACCTACGCTACCGACACCCACAACCTTGAGGGCCGCATCACAGAACTGGAAGCGGTTAAACAGCACTTTAACGTGCTCGGGTAACGAATCGCGATAAAGATTAATGACGCCACCATATTGTGTTTTCTGTTCCGGAGCTTGTTCTACAGTTGGATGAAAAATAAGCGGCGGATTGTCCCTAATGCGGGGTCTGATGCCATCATAATCAGCAAGGGTTGGAAAAAGTGTCTCAGCAGAGCTGTTGACCTGCGCTTTTTTAAGTCGTTTTTTAATTTGCGTGCGAACCTCGTTATTGGGCGCCTCGGCCAGCACCTGTTCTACTGTGATTCGGTCATACCAGACATCAAGGGCACGCATCCCCGAATAATTAGCCATTCGCTCGCGATAGGCTCTAACCGTTTCCGTTACTGCCCGAGCGGCTTCGCTTTCTCTTAGCTCGAGATGTCTTGCCGCGATCACAATGCTGGCCGCAAGTCTTTTGAGATCCCATTCCCAAGGAGCAGGCAACGTTTCGTCTAAGTCGTTCACATCGAAAATCACTTGACGTTCAGGGGTTGCAAAACCGCCAAAGTTCATTAAGTGTGCATCTCCGCATGCCTGCACGGTTATGCCCGAATTCGGTGTGCCTGCCAAGTCGGCAGCCATAATGGCTGCACCACCACGATAGAAGGCAAACGGCGACTGCATCATGCGCCCGAAGCGAATCGGCACCAGATCCTGTACGCGCTGCCTATTAGATTCGATCAGCATCTCGATCGTATCTTTTCGACTTTTAGGTGTCTTCCAACCTGCATGATTTTCACGTGGTATGTGTTCACGCAAAGCCTTACCTTTTTCACGACGCTGATCGGGCGACAGCACCTGCTGCAAATCGGCTGTTGCGGACACACTCTTTTTTGCTTTGGTTTTAACTGTCTGCTTGGCCATGACCTTCTCCTATGGCTACCACTATCAACTAGAAGTACAAACGAAATTTGTAGCTGATTCAAGTGGTCTATATCTTTTTTATATATTAGGGCAGACAAAGATAGATCGATCAATCGTCCTGTTTTGTCATCGGTTCTGTCGGCCTTGATTCGGTTGAGCGCTTTGAGCACATCACACCAAAAGGTTAGCTCGTGCATACCTTCAACAGAAAAAAACTAATACAAACAGGTATAGACCTATATCTTCTGGTTGCTATGACCAGTGAATTTTTTTTTCTATCATCACTAAATCTTTTTTTAATGATTCAGCCAAGCGTGATGGAGAATAAAAAATGCAGACACATCAGCACGCACGAACAATACGATCCAAGCCTTTAAAGTTAAAGCCGCTATTAGCATGTTTAACAACAGCTGGCTTGATTGCCTCGTTATGGGTTCCCATGGCTTCCTTTTCAGCAGAGCCCCCTCGCCGCCCAAATATAGTTATCATTCTTGGGGACGACTTGGGTTTCGCTGATCTTGGTGCGTTCGGTAGCGAAATTAAGACACCAAATATTGATGCGTTAGCCAGAGATGGTGTTCGTTTTACTAATTTCTATACACAGGCGACCAGTTCACCCACTCGCGCTACGCTGCTAAGTGGCGTGGACACACACATTAGCGGTTTAGGTAACATGGATGAGTGGACGGCCCCTAATCAGACTAACCAGCCGGGTTATGAAGGCTATTTGAACAACCGTGTCGTCACACTTCCTGAATTATTAAAAAAATCTGGCTATCACACCTACATGGTGGGCAAATGGCACCTGGGAAAAGCACCGGATAAAATTCCTGCAGCACGCGGATTTGAAAGAGACTTTTGCATGTTAGATGGCGCCGGCAGTTATTGGGACATGACCAATTTTACGGGCGCCTCTCCCAAAAGTGTTTTCACTGAGGATGGAAAATACTTAATCGAATTGCCCGATGATTACTACGCCACTAAAACCTATACCGATAAACTTATTGAATTTATAGATAGCAATCGAGATAGTGGAAATCCTTTTTTTGCCTATGTTGCTCACCAGGCACCACATGATCCATATCATTTACCCAAAGATTGGCGTTCAAGGCATGTCGGTGAATATGACGTCGGATGGGATGCCATCAGAAAGTCCAGGCTCAAAAGCCAAATCGAAATGGGCATCACGCCAGCGGAAACAGTCTTGTCTGAACGGATGTGGTTCCTGCCTGACCCCATTTCGTTGGCTCCAGCAACACGTGCAATTCTCGGTAAAAAGATGGAGTTGTATGCCGGCATGGTTGAAAACCTTGATCATCATGTCGGTCGGTTGATTGATCATCTGAAAAAAATTGGTGAATACGAAAACACTGTGTTCATTGTGTTTGGTGACAATGGCGCTGAGGGCGCAGATCTTTTCAAAATGATTGCTGGCTCGCCAGGATCACGTGATTTTTTGTATGCGGCCATCAAATGGTCTCAAACACACCCCAATGCTTGGGGTGATCCAGAATCATATGTCGCGTATGGCCCAATGTGGGCACAAGTCTCAATGACCCCCTTTAGCCAATACAAGGGCTGGCTCGCCGAAGGTGGGATACGCAACGCGTTAATCATGAGTGGGCCTGCAGTCAAACGGCCCAAAGGATCAATCAACAACGGTGTGATGCATGTTGGAGATCTGATGCCAACTTTACTTGAAATCGCGGGTGCAACTTATCCAAAGACTCTGAACAATCGAGCGTTACCACCCATGATGGGAAAATCATGGACGGATGTTCTTGCAAACAAAACGGACTCACCCCGAACCGCTCGGGATTATCTTGCTTGGGAGCTCTTCGGCAATCGTGCCGTTAGACAAGGGGACTGGAAGATTCGATGGCAAATCAAGCCAATGGGTTCGAGTGAGTGGGAATTATTTGATCTATCAAAGGATGTTGCAGAACGACACAACCTTGCCAAAAAAGAGCCAGTTAAGTTTAAAGCCATGATCGCGCTATGGAACGACTATGCTCGTCTAAATAACGTGATCTTACCTGACCGCTCACCGTTTGAAACGTTAGAAAACACAATGCCCCAACGCGTGCCAGATGATCCAGGATTCCCGCCCCTCATTTATAAGAAACAGTTTGTACCCCCCGTCAACATGTTGAACGGAGATAAAAAATGATTCGCGATGCTTTGGAATGACGTACATGTGGACTGATCACAAACGACCCAACCAACACAACACAACCATGAAGGAAACATCATGAAAGCTCAATCATTGTTTAGATTGATGGTGGTAGCATCATTAATCACGAGCGCGCTGGCTTTAGGAGTTGCCAAAGCCCAGGTTCCTGCACGGTTTTACTTGAAGTCGCTTTCTGATGCCAACGCCGTTCCGTTAATCGTCGAATCGATCAACAGTAATGCCAACCCGTTTGATCCGGCACACATTGTGAGCCCAGGGGCAAATTTTGATGCGACCGTGGGAATGTTTGGCTATGCACGCACCTTTTCTATGTTTGATCGTTCAGCAACCGCAGCCGTGATTTTTCCAATGGGACGTGTTTCGGGTGATGTGACTGTGGCGGGTCGCAACTTCTCACAGTCTGCCAATGGATTTGGCGATCCCATGCTTGAATTCGGCTTCAATTTTATTGGACCAAGCGCACAAAAAAACATCCCCGATACGTTGCGTTACGAGCCAGGTTTATCGATGGATTTACTGCTGGATTTAGCGCTACCCATCGGTGAGTATGACTCAAACCGTCCGTTGAATCTCGGGCAAAACCGTTTTTACGGACGTGTGGGACTGCCTACTACCATTCAATTAGGCCCATGGGTTCCTGGTCGTCGCACGACCCTAGAGTTTGTTCCCTCTGTCTGGATGTTTGGCACAAACAACAATTATCTTGGCCAAACCTTAAAAACAGATCCTCTATTTCAGCTTGACTCACATTTGACAAGAGACTTCACTGAAAATATTTGGGGATCTTTGGATGCCACTTGGTTAAACGGAGCCAAGTCGAGCATTAGCGGTGTCTCTGGAAAAAGTCTCAATAGCTTAGGACTTGGCTTAACGCTTGGCTATACTATCAATGACAATGTTGCATTGACATTCGGATACAAATCTACAGTTAACGACAATTCATCAAACTCTTTAAAGATGGATCGTTTTATGATTTCTCTCGTGTTTGGATGGCATCCTCTTGTAGAGGGAGCCAAACGCTTGAAAAACCAACCATAATCAAATATCAATGAAAAATTCATGAAAGTGCTTGATCTTAAGGTGCTTCATCGTAAGCATCTCAAATTGAGAAATTATTGAATTGCAGATGAAAGTTTTTTACTGAGTTCAGCTCGTGATGCTAAAACCGTTTCATAAAACTGTTTCAATCCTGAACACAGATAGTTTAAGCCAGGCTCACCTGACGGCGTTTTCAAAAACCGGTTTTTAGGACACTCTCCCCAACAGAGCGTCAGGAAGCGACATGTTTTGCAGTATTGGGGAAGCTTGTCGCGCTTATTGAACCCAAAGGTTTTCTGTTTTTCAGAAAAGGCCAAATCCCCTTCGTGAACCTTAAGGATGTTTCCTAAACGGTATTCAGGGTAAACAAAATGATCGCAGCTGTAGATGTCGCCATTATGCTCGATGGCCAGCGCCTTGCCACAGAATTCGGCATTCACACACTTCTGTGCACCCCGCCCAACCAGTTGAGAGATAACATTTTCAAACTGATCCACAAATACTTTACCCACATCTCGATTAAGCCACTCATTCCAAATACGCATTAAAAAATAACCCCAATCATCTGGATCTACACTCCAGTCGGTCACGACAGCATCCTCTGCTCCGGGGCGTGCTTGAGGAGAGCCGACAGTCGGCAGTAGACTTTCATCCCAGTATCCAGGAGCCACTCGATGAAAATCTTTTGTTTCTACAGCAGGCAAAAATTGAATAATTCGTGGCCTGACTTCAGTTTTTAGAAACCGATAAACATCAATGGGTTTACGTGCATTCTGTCGATTGACTACGCAGAGCGCGTTGAAGACCACATTGTGCTTGTGTAGCAATTGCACTGCATTCATTACCTTGTCGAAGGTTCCTCCGCCGCTTTTGTTGTAACGGTGGGCGTTGTGCAGATCTCGAGGGCCATCGATAGACAAACCAACCAAAAATCGATGCACCTTTAAAAATTCACACCACTCATCGTCAATCAATACCCCGTTTGTCTGTAGATCATTTTCAATTCGTTGGCCCTTTTTTTTATAAACCTGTTGAATGGCAACCACACGCCGAAAAAAATCAAGCCCCATGAGCGTAGGCTCTCCGCCTTGCCAAGTAAACACAACCTCGTCGCCTGTCTGCGAGGTGATGTACTGCCTGATATGAGCTTCCAACAAAGACATGCTCATTCGCGGTGTCTTAGACTGATGAAGTAAATCTTCTTTGTGCAAATAAAAACAATAACTGCAGTCGAGATTGCATTGGGCACCGCTTGGTTTGATCATCGTGTGATAACGGTAAACGCCACCCTCTGGCAAAGGTGGCAAACCAAGTGGGGGATCAAGAGGCGGATCAAGAGGCGGAAACTCTTTCAATGGAATTATCATCAGTTGGATATCTCAGCAAACGAAGCAGCAATAAAAGAGGCATCACAAAGTCAAAAGTCACAATTATAAAAATTGCGTCATTTTCATTATTTTGTTTGATATTTCATAAAAATGAAATCGTTTGATGATTAACAAAAGATAAGGAAAGGGTATATAACCATCCTGAATTCGCAAGCTTCCCCGTCAAGTTAATGGGTCAACTTTAAAATCGAGCAATGGCTAAACCCACCAAAAGAGCACATCAATGAATCAATTAATTTAAAACAGGCAGCATGAAATAACAGATATCTTTGTTGACAACTACCTCGCTGAGTTTAAAATTGATGTGTAGCTAGACTTGTGTTGTTGATCCAATCTCCTACTCAAAAAAGGTAATACCATGAAGCATATTTTGTTTGCTATCGCTTTGCTTCCAGCCGTTGCGCTGGCAGAAGTGCCCAATATCGTCGGAACCTGGACAGGACAAACCACTGCCAGCGTTTATGGCAGCGGTGGGCATCACCCTAAGGACCTAGGCTCTGCTTTTAACTTCCGGCCTATTGAAATGACTTATGTGTTTGAGCAGCAAAAGGGTCGCAATTTCCACGGGAAACTTACCTCGCGAGCTGATAGCGAAATTCTTGTCGGTACATTTAGCCGTGACAACAAAACCGGGATAATGGTGGATCTCGACGGTCGTTTTTCCTTCGATCTGTACGAAACCAACAAAATGGAAGTTTGTTACGGACATCCATTGGGAACAGGCAACAATGCAGTGGCAGCATGTATCGAGCTAACCCGGAAGTAATCTTGAATTGTGAGATCGGTTGCCGCCAGACTCCTGTGTCACAACGGCAACCAATTCTCTAGATTCAGCTACTCGCAGGTACCACTCGAACCGGGCCTGCACCACTACTCACCTGAACGCGTGAACAAACCGCCAGACGTTAGTCATCGGCTTGTGCAATGCCCGTGTAATGTATTGTCAAAAAAAACAGCAGGCGTAACCTGCTGGTTTACAGCGTAATTTTGGCTCCCCAAACTGGGTTCGAACCTGAGCTCCCCCCAATAAATGACCAAATTCTAATTTAGAACTGTCCATTTATTGGGGGGAGCTCAGGGTTGCTAGCCATAATATCAACTACACTTTTTTTGGGGCAGGCCTCTCATTGAGTGCTCATGCGATATGCAATAATATTTAGGTAACGGGTCAAGACTTATATATCATGACCGCCATGCATGATTTTTTGAGGCAACCCATGAATTCACAGGCAGCATTGCTGGTGCAACAACTTGATTTGACTCCCCATCCCGAGGGAGGCTACTACCGCGAGATTTACCGTGCACCGCTGGACGTGCAGTCACCCATGCACGCAGGTATGCGCTCGGCCTTCACTAGCATCCACTTCTTGCTAGCCGACGCTCAGTATTCTGCTTGGCACCGGGTGGCTTCAGATGAAACCTGGTTCTTTCACCTTGGCTGTGAGCTAAAGATCTATTCTTTGCTTCCAACTGGTCAGGGTCATGCGTCTGTTGTCGAGACGCAGACCCTGGGGCCAGAGAGCGGCCGGTTTGAGGTGACTATACCAGCGGGCAATTGGTTTGCCGCCAAGCCGGTCCGTGACGATGATTTTAGCTTGGTCAGTTGCGTAGTGAGTCCAGGATTTTTATTCGAGGATTTTGAATTAGCTGATCAAGATAAACTGCTTGCACTTGGTTACGGCAACACTCCCGATTGGCCTTTTCTTGGTTCGCTACTCATCCGGTAACCGGTTCGCAGCATGAGATGGGGTGCAGTCTATTCATTCCCCTCGTTTGATCAAACGGTTGATCGACAGCCGAACACCACTCACTCTTTGCCCGCTTTCTAACGAAAAGCTTTGTGTGTTCCAAGACCTCACGGCCCAAGATGGCTATACCCTGGCCCACAACAGTCAACTGGCTACATTTGAGTCGGACACACAGAAGCAACAATAGATTGCAGAATTGAACAGCCTGTTTGATAAATTCGCTAAGTAGATGAAAATTATTTGGTCATACTTGACCCTAGTTCGTTAATGAACAAAGCCCAACGCATGCGATGGGCTAAGTATTTGAATTTTTGGCTCCCCAAACTGGGCTCGAACCAGTGACCTACGGATTAACAGTCTGCAAAACTATAGTTTTATCTATATTCATTGATGTTGATTAATTATTATAAATAATTGATTTATATAGATAAAATAATGTTTACAAAAATCCTAAGGTTGATTAAAATTGATCCGTATTGATGAAATTTGTTTACATAGTGCTTACA
>DITR01000162.1 GCA_002422175.1 Alcaligenaceae bacterium UBA6179 | reverse complement strand
GGGTGAGGCAGCGCTTACTGGGTGAATAAAACACAAAGCCTAAAGCATCTACACCACTCGCAATACAAGCCTCAACATCTTCTTGACGCGTCAAACCACAAACTTTTAAACGCGTACGGTGTAACATTTTTGTGGGTTTTTTAAACATAATTGGTAGATGAACCAGAAGAAAATAAGCAATTTTAAAAAATTCAAAAGTTCAAAAATTCACATTGAGCAAATCAAACGACTTATCAATCGATCGTTTTGGCCGCTCTAATAACTGCACTGGGTAGTTTACTCGTTCAAAATATAAGCCATCAGCTGCAAAAGTGGGGGCAGCATAAATGCGATTGCGTGCTGCTAGCGTATCAGCCAAAAATGCAATGGGTTGCTTTGCGCAGCCTATTTGCAATAAAGACCCCACAATATTGCGCACCATATGATGTAAAAAAGCATTTGCTGTGAGTGTGATGATGACCAACACACCTTGCCTTTCAATGTCAATACTGTAGAGGGTACGCACTGGGTTAGGCGCTTGACATTGTGAAGACCTAAAACTTGAAAAATCGTGCTGACCTATTAGTGCATCACGCGCCTCAAGCATTCGATCAATATCAAGTGGTCGAAAGAACCACCCTGCGCGCCCCACCCACAACGGGTGATAAACCGCATCATTTAAGACAATATATCGATACGTCCGGCTAACTGCAGAAAAACGCGCATGAAATGTGTCAGTTACCGGTTCGGCCCACAACACCCTAATTGATTCATGCAAGTAACGATTTAACCCTCTTACCCATGCAATTGGTGTGCGCTCAACCAAGGTATCAATATGTACCACTTGGTCAAGTGCATGAACGCCTGTATCTGTTCGGCCGGCACAAATCGTTGGGGTGGCATGCCCTAAAAATAAGTTGAGGGCCCGTTCAAGTTGGTCTTGAACTGTTTTTTTATGTGGTTGCTTTTGCCAGCCTTGCCAGGGCCGACCATCGTAACTAAGCCCCAAAGCCATTCGTGGCATAAATTTTTAGATCTTTCTTTCAGTAATGTTTGAATCATCATTTAGATTCAAATCGATCGTACCTAGCTTTTCACTGAAAGCTTGTTGTTGCAAGTCAGAAGGACTGTTTGCATTTTCAAGTTGATCTTCTGCACGACGACTAGATGCATTTTTCATAAAAATAGCAATCAGCCACGTGATAATAGCCAACAATATGATTGCTGCAATAAAGGAATTGTTTATCAACCATAAACGAACTGAATCGATGGTGTTTTTAATAGTCGACACAAAATCAGACTGGGCATCAACACTTGAAGTTCCATTGTTTGCTTTAGCACCAGGCTTCATTTCTGAAAATGATGGTGTTTGATTGTTTGTGCCTTGTGCATTTTGAGATGTAGCGTTTTGACCTATCAAACCTGAACCTGAACTTGAACTTGAACTGTTGGTTACCGAACTATTACTGACGGAACCATTAGAAGCAGAACCCCTCGCATTTAAATTGTCTTGAAGCGCTTGTATACGAGCTTTTTCATCAATCGCCTGACGTGCTGCTGAGGTGTTTTGATCAGCTTGTTGTGTCGCCAAATCTGGAGATGCCAGGCGTACTTCGTTAACTGAACTCACTTCTTTTTCAACAGGCACATCAATTTGACCCTTACTCTTAGACTCATTGGGTGCAGAAGATAAAGCTTGCACAGATTGAGTCGCTCGACCCCCACGCATCGCGTTGAAAGCCTGTAAATGCTGATTAAAAATTCTTTGCGCTGTACTGGCATTAATGGCTAAAACTTCTGCAGCAGTCGGTAATTTAAGGGTTACACCAGTGCGTAACAAGTTCATGTTTTTATCGATGAAGGCATTGGGGTTTGCTTGAAATAACGCTAGCAAAGATTGGTAAACATTAGCCCCTGCTGTCGGATATTTTTCAGCAATAGACCAAAGCGTGTCGCCACGCTGAACATTAAACGACTGACCGCCTGGTGTTGAAACGGTTGCTGTAGGCAAAACAATCACACTTGCTTGAATTGGTTTAACACCTGATGGGGTTACAACCTCAATTAACAAATCGACCACGGCTTCTTGAGTTCGTTCTGTTGACGATATTTTAACTAAACGCTGTGATGGGTCATTAACGGGTGAAGGCAAAATTTCAACAGTGAAAGATTCAATGGTTACCGGTGGCTTCAGACCTGCCAACTGCCATTGGGCAGGTGCCGATACTTTCGCTGAAATTTGCGTCGCATCATTAGGTGATAAATTTCTAAGAGGAATATTTACCACTAACGGTTGGCCGCGGGCAGATACAACCTGTGCATGACCCACTGTGTAAGCATAAGCTAATAAAGGGTTGGTAAAGCAAACCAGTGCCAAAGCCATGATGCGCCAACGCATGATGCACTTCGTAAACTTATTATTGTTGTGAGTTGTCAGACGAAGACAAGCTTGATAGGTCATTAAAGACTACCTTATTATTGAGATAACAAAATACGCAACATGCGTCGTAAAGGTTCTGCTGCACCCCATAACAACTGATCACCCACTGTAAACGCTGACAAATAATCGTTACCCATGGCGAGCTTTCTCAACCGTCCAACAGGTATGTCAAGTGTGCCTGTAACCGCAACAGGTGACAACTGAGCCATACTGGCCTCACGAGTGTTGGGGATGAGCTTTGCCCATTGGTTACCCTCAGCAATCATGCTCTCGATTTCATCTAAGGGCACGTCACGATTCAACTTAATGGTTAGGGCTTGGCTATGGCAACGCATGGCACCCACGCGAACGCACAAACCATCAATTGGAATTGCCTCTTGAGCAAGACCGACGCCACGCCCCAGTATTTTGTTTGTTTCGGCACCCGCTTTGAATTCTTCGCGCGACATGCCGTTACCTAAATCTTTATCGATCCAGGGTATCAGGTTGCCAGCAAGTGGCACCCCAAAATGCTCAGACGGCAATGCACCACTTTTTTGTAAAGCAAGCACGCCTCGATCAATATCAAGAATGGCCGATGCAGGGTCAGATAGTTCAGCAGAAACCGCTTGATTAATCAAACCAAATTGCGTCAACAGTTCACGCATGTGTTGGGCGCCACCGCCTGAAGCAGCTTGGTATGTCATGCTTGTCATCCACGAAACCACACCCGCATGAAACAAACCTGAAAGCCCCATTAGCATGCAACTGACGGTGCAATTGCCACCAATAAAGTTTCGTACACCCTTTTGAATACCCGCATCAATGACGCTACGGTTAACAGGGTCAAGCACGATAATAGAATCTTCTTGCATACGCAAAGTGCTAGCAGCATCGATCCAGTAGCCCTTCCAACCAGCAGCTCTGAGTTTGGGGTAAACAACTGACGTGTAGTCTCCACCTTGAGCTGTCAAAATAATCGGTAGCTTTTTGAGTGCATCAATATCAAAAGCATCACCCAAAAAGCCCTCACCAACCCAAACAGGAGCACGAGAGCCCGCGTTACTTGTTGAAAACAATACCGGCTCAAAATGATTAAAATCACCCTCATCACGCATACGTTGCATGAGTACAGAGCCCACCATACCGCGCCATCCCACTATACCGACCGACTGTTTCATTACATTCCTCTACAACTTATTTTTTAAGTGCCGCAATCACGGCATCTCCCATAGCGGTAGTACCCACTAAGGTCATACCCGTCTCATTAATATCTGCCGTACGAAAACCTTGCGACAAAACTGAGCGCACAGCTAGCTCGATGCGGTCTGCAGCGGCAACCTCATTTAAAGAATACCTTAACATCATTGAGGCTGACAAAATAGTGGC
>DITR01000029.1:2320-4890 GCA_002422175.1 Alcaligenaceae bacterium UBA6179 | reverse complement strand
CTGTGCGTGATGCCTTCTAACGCGTCTTCTACAGGATGTGCCCAGGTATAGAGCGGGTAGATGCACCATTTATCACCCGTTCGGTGGTGTGTGGCATGCCGAATACGGTACATGACTGGGTCGCGCATATTCATATTGGGCGAGGCCATGTCGACTTTAGCGCGTAAAGCCATTGCACCATCAGGCAATTGACCTGCACGCATCGCGTAAAATTGCGCTAACGACTCAGCAATAGGGCGGTCACGCCAAGGGCTGTTTTGCCCCGGTTCAGTGAGCGTACCGCGCATCTCACGCATTTGGGTCGGTGTTTGCTCATCAACATAGGCATCGCCCGATTTGATCATGGCTACTGCACAGTCGAACATGACGTCAAAATAATCGCTGGCAAAGTACATGTGACTACCGTGCGAATTCTGCCAATCAAACCCGAGCCATTGCACCGCGTCAATAATCGCATCGACATAAGTTTGGTCTTCTTTTTCAGGGTTCGTGTCGTCAAAGCGCAAGTGGCACACTCCCCCATATTCGCGTGCCAAACCAAAATTCAGGCATATGCTTTTTGCATGCCCAATATGCAAAAAACCATTCGGTTCAGGCGGAAAGCGCGTGCGAATTTTTGCAGGGTCTAAGGCACCCGCTTGCTGCACAGAAGCTGGGCCAGGCTGGCCCGCCCAGTGTTTAGTGGCAAATCGCTGGGTAGACAAATCTGTCTCAATGATATGTTTGAGAAAATTTGTAGAAACATTGGGGTTTAACGATACTGTCATGCGTTTTGTGAGCCAAATCAGAGCAAAAGTTAAGCCAAAAAGTAGAAAAAAGGCTGATGAATATACCATTTTGCCACGAGGCGTCTACACTTGAAGGGTTATGGAAATTTCTTCTCTCTTTTTTGGCCGTATTCAGTTTGAACTGACGGTCGTGCTTTTTTACTCTTTCACTGCTTTATCGATCGGTTTAGCCTTTTTATTGACCGTTGGTTTTGCAGGTAAGCGTGCCACTCAAAGCCAATTGAACTCAGAAACTTTTAGGGTTTGGTTGCGTATTTTTGCGCTCGCCCTTTTTAGCGCATTTGCTTTAGGGTTTTTAACAGTCGTAGAAATGAGTGTGATTTGGCCGACCATGATTGAACGTATGGGTAATGTGTTTGGCCCCTTGATGTTTTTTGCTGTGGTTGTTTTTGTGGTGCTCAAATCTACCGCCTTAGATGTCATGCTGTTTGGCAAACAGCGTGCGTCAGTTGTTCAGTATCGATGGGCCATGTGGATTGTCTTACTTGGGCTGGCCTTAGTGGCTTACTTCATCATCGTTTTTGATAGCTGGACACGTCAACCCGCTGGAACCATGATGATTGATGGGCGCTATCGCATTTATGAATGGTTTGAGTTATTTGCTCAACCGGGGGCCTTCATACAAAGTCTTGAGTTTTTTCTACAAGCAATCTATTCAACCGCGGGTTTGCTCTTAGGCTTTTCGGCTTGGCAGTCTAAGTTCAGACCGCTACGTGACGACCATGTTAAATTTTTAAAGCGGGCATTAAAGTGGGGGGGCGTGTCATTAACCTTGCATGTGGTATCAATGTGGTTTTTGTATACCAACAGTTTGTTGCCTTACAAACTTGACGTGAATCGTGTTTATTTTTTAACTTGGCTGAGCTTCTGTGTGGTGATATTTTTATGGTTTTTCATGGCTTACCTATCACTCAAGATGTTTAAGGGCCAACTTAAACCTCGCTCAGCACTCATCTTTGCGGCACCCGTTGGCATGATGATACCTGCTTTAGCGTGGCTAACCAACAGTGATTTTAGAAGTGAATTTGCTGTGATGAATGCATTAAAAGCGGCTGATGTCATCACATCAACGCCTTTCACCTGGTTAGCACTTGGTTTGATTTTATTGTTAACCTTTTTTGTTCTTATTATCTATGGTTTTGTTCGGTTGTCTGGCTACGCCATGACACAAGGCGTGGTGCCCGTTGTTAAAACGGGTGTTGTGCCATGATTGCATCATATGCCGCCTCGCTAGGCCTTTTGCCCACAGACCCGGCCTTCTGGATGCCTTTGGTTTTGCTGGTGATTACTGCGCTGATGGTGCTGGGTACCATTGTTTTTGATGGTTTTGATATGGGTGTAGGCTTGTTATTACCTTTTGCGCCAGTCACTTACCGCCAAGCTTTGATGACAAGTTTAGCGCCTTGGCGAAGCGTCAATGAAACCTGGGTATTGCTCACTTTTGCCTTAGCCATCGCCTCTTTTCCCTTTGCTTTTGGCACGATCTTAAATCAACTCTATTTACCTATACTGCTATGCATGTTAGGAGTGGTGACGCGAAGTATTTCATTCGAGTTTCGGTCACGTTCAGCGATTTCTACGCGATCATTTTGGCTCGTCATTTTTTTCATTGGGGCGTTGCTCAGCGCATTAGGCTTAGGCTTAATATTGGCCGCCTTTGCAACCGGTTATCAGCAAGATGCGACCAACCTAGGTTTTATTTTATTTGTCGCGCTCTGTGTCATGGCCGCTTGCATGCTCATTGGCGCATGCTGGTTACTCATGCGCTGGGAAGGCGAAGTG
>DITR01000029.1:526-2261 GCA_002422175.1 Alcaligenaceae bacterium UBA6179 | reverse complement strand
CTGTGTGTTGTGTTACTTGCTTTGATGGTGTTGGGCATTCTTTACAGTTTATTTCCATTCATGGTGTTAGATGAAATAACACTTTGGGACGCCACACCATCAGTGCTCTCAATGCGTTTAATTTTGGCAGCCCTCATTATTGTCATGCCCGTAATCGTGCTACGCCATCTGTCAAACTACAGGCTTCTTTTTAGCCCAGCAGGTGCGCGTTTGTGAGTTTGAAGAATCGTTTGGTCGACCCAGTTATCTCAGCGCGCGAAACCCTACAAAACGTGTTTGGCTACAGTGATTTTAGGCCTGCCCAGCAAGCCGTGATTGAGCATGTTGTTCGAGGCGGTGATGCCTTGGTCCTGATGCCCACAGGAAGCGGTAAGTCGTTGTGTTACCAAGTGCCTGCATTAGTGCGTGCGGGTGTTGGGGTCGTGATTTCGCCCTTGATCGCTTTAATGCAAGATCAAGTTGATGCCTTAAAAGAGCTGGGCGTACGTGCCAGCTATTTAAATTCAACACAAACGTGGCAAGATGCTAAAGCGGTTGAATCGGCTTTGCGGCAGGGGCAACTTGACTTGCTCTACGTCGCCCCTGAGCGATTGATGACCGAGCGTTGTTTGCAGCTTTTGGCCGAAGTTGATATTGCTTTATTCGCTATAGATGAAGCGCATTGCGTATCACAATGGGGACATGATTTTCGGCCTGAATATTTAAGCCTATCGATTTTGCAGCAACGTTGGCCTCATGTGCCGCGCATAGCTTTAACAGCAACGGCGACTGAAGAAACACGTGTTGATATTGCACACCGCTTAAACTTAGATACGGCTCAGCACTTTATTTCAAATTTTGACCGACCTAATATTTTGTACCAAATTGTCGAAAAACAAGATGTAAAGCGCCAGTTAAAAGCGTTCATAACAGACCATCATGCGGGCGATGCCGGTATTGTGTATGCGTGGTCGCGAAATCGGGTTGATGAAACAGCCCAATGGTTAAGTCAACACGGTGTGCGCGCCTTGCCCTATCACGCGGGCCTCAGTGCAGCCATAAGGGCTGAGCATCAGTCCATTTTCTTGCGCGAAGAGGGCGTCGTGATGGTCGCCACGATTGCGTTTGGTATGGGTATTGATAAGCCTGATGTTCGCTTTGTGGCGCACATTGATATGCCCAAATCAATCGAAGGTTACTACCAAGAAACCGGTCGTGCAGGCCGTGATGGTTTACCCGCTGAAGCTTGGTTGGCCTATGGCTTACAAGACGTGGTGCAGCAGCGACGTATGATCGATGAGTCGCTGGCTGACGCTTTTGTGCGTCGCCGCCAGGTGGCTGGTTTAGATGCCATGTTGGCTTTATGTGAAGCCGTGGTGTGCCGACGTCAACGTTTACTGCAGTATTTTGGTCAAAGCATGCCACCTTGTGGTCATTGCGATAATTGTTTACGGCCTCCGCAAACGTGGGACGCCACCATTCCCGCACAAAAACTATTGTCAGCCATCTATAGGCTATGGAAAGAACGTTCGCAGCGCTACGGTTCAGGTCATCTTATCGATATTTTGACGGGTAAAAAAACCCCACGGGTGCTTGAGCAGTCACACGATAGTTTGACCGTGTTTGGTGTGGGAGCCGACTTGTCAGCAACGGTATGGCGCAGCGTTATGCGCCAAATGTTGGCATTAGGATATTTAATGGTCGATCAAGAAGGTTATGGAACCTTTGCGATGGCTGAAAGCAGCTTGCCTGTGTT
>DITR01000029.1:0-448 GCA_002422175.1 Alcaligenaceae bacterium UBA6179 | reverse complement strand
CCAGCATACGTCATTTTTCATGATGCAACGCTTTTAGAGATTGCCATAGAGTGCCCACAAACATTAGAAGCTTTAAGCCAAATTAACGGTGTGGGTACCCGAAAACTTGATGCTTATGGTCAAGATATTTTGCAGCACTTACACGCGTCAAAATAATGTGGCGGTGGGGTTGGGCGTTTGATCGGGCGGGGTTAAGCCTAAATGTCGCCATGTTGCTTGTGTCGCGACGCGACCACGGGGCGTACGGTGCAAAAAGCCGCGTTGAATCAAATAGGGCTCAATGACATCTTCTATCGTGTCACGCTCTTCACCAATGGCCGCAGCTAAGCTTTCAACGCCCACTGGGCCACCGTCAAATTTGTGCACAATGGCTTCGAGTAATTTACGATCCATTAAGTCAAGGCCTAAGGGGTCGACCTCTAACATAGCTAAGGCGTCAGATGCGCTG
>DITR01000048.1 GCA_002422175.1 Alcaligenaceae bacterium UBA6179 | reverse complement strand
CGTGAGCGTGATCTCAAACCGAAACAGCTTTGAGATGGCTTCATGCCCTTCGAATTTCACGACGTCAAATGTGGGTGCATTCGGCGCCTGTGACTTGAAGGCAAACCGAGACTCTGCATTTCGTCCTAAAAAAATATTCAGCATTGTCTGCTTCTCCATCAAATCAGATCTAGACAGACCTGTTACAGCATTTCACGATCAAACCCTAAGCAATCACGACCTCATGCAAATTGTGTGTCACGTTGTCTCAGGCATTGGTTTACGCAACACAAGATCAAATGACATACAAGCAGGGTCAACCCAACTCGTTGAAACCAACCACGTATCTCGCCCTAGACTTGACCAATTATTAGAGGCTAGCTGCATTTTTTGAGCGTCTCCTGGTCGAAGCCGCAGTTCTACATGCAGTGGCAAGGGTTCAATTAAGTAATAATCGATCAAAAACCGCAGCCGTTCGTGTTCAATGCCGCCGGGCGTTAATTCGCGATACCGCTCAAGAGGTAAGTCTTTCAAAACAATGGTCACACCATCGAATGTTCGACAGCGAAAACCAAGATGCGTGGTGTCACCCAAACCGCAGGCCTGTTTCCCAAGTCTCATGCGTTGTTCTTCAGCAATGGGTACCCAAGCTATTTGTAATTGCTTAACCTCAACCTGCGCTTCGGGAAAACTTGTTTTAAGAATGGCTTGTAGACCTGCAGCGGTTCGCGTCTGTTGGTTGTAAAGTGCACCACAATGCAAGAGTGAACCCACGCCGGGCTGACTGAATTTGGCACGTGGGTTTTCAATGCCGACAAACGCATACAAAATTTGCAACATACGTTCATCGCCAAACTCAACCACGCGTAAAGCGGGTCGCGCTTTGAGCCATGCATCAAAAAACATCGGGTAAATCGATTGCGCAAAGATGTCAAGAAATTCACGGTTAACTGTTTGACCCTCAGACTGCTCATCAAGTAGTTCTTCGGTATAAAAGGTTTGTATAGGCGAGTCGACGCCATAAAGACCCATAAAATTAGCCGTGACCTGAAAGCGCTGGGGTGCAACAGCCTCAATTGACTGCAGGTCGTTTTTAGGAAAACCCAAACCGAGGTGCGGTCGCACCCGGATGGCCTCTTGGGCACTTACCCCTTCTTGATTGGCGAGCAAACGCAACAGACGATAAGCCTGAAAAAACGAATAGTGATCACCTCGCGCTAATAAGCGACGTGTCAGATCAATGGCTTGTTGTCGAGCATCGCTGGCCATTTAAACTCAACCCCCGTGTTGCGATCTTTCATTTCGAACCGTGTGTACATATTGATGCTGGCATAGGTTGCAAAGAACCGTGCCAACACACAACCCCATAAATACATAGACCCTACTGTGGGCCAATTAGACTGGTCACAAACCACCTTAACCACCTGACCACGAATCACGGTACCCCGGTATATTTTCGTTTCTGGGTATGTATTAACCGATTGAATGCCATCGATCTGGCGTTCATTAGTCAGGCTGATGGCATTGTCGTTGATGCGAAAGCTGTTGTAGAGGCGCAGCAACGAATGTGCAGTCTCAGTATTTCCAAGCGACATAAAATTTAGCGCGGTATGACCAATACAAGACCAAAGAAGATTTTCTCCGATGGGGGCATCGACTGCGCCTTTGACCGGTGTGATGTTACGAAACGCACACCGCTCGGGCGAGGTGTTTGTGGGTTCACAGACATCTCCAAGCTTTAATTGCTCGGGTAACCAACGATTGGTGCAAGTCAACTCGATCGATAGTGTTTCAGGTCTGGGTATTTCATCGGGCTCATAGGCCAAAGAAATGTACGTCTCAACCCAATCACCATTCATGGTGGGTTTAATGCTTGTGCGATACGTGCGCTGGCCTTTATTGGCATCGAACTGCATCAAAGAAAAAGGCATATAGGGTAGGCGATTCAAGACCCCCTGACGTATGCCAATAACTGAATCAATTGAAAATATTTGATGATGTTGTCGCGCTAAGTTGTCGGGCAAAACAAGATAGTCAGGTATCTCATGTGTGACGTTAACCGGCTTAGCTGAATGTTTGAACAGGTTAATGGCAGGCACGACACCAAGTATTAGGCTTGACTTAGACAGCAAAGGTGGTGCGTGAGGGAACTTTCCCAGCGCAACCTCGATAGCAAATTCGCGACGACTTAAGCCAGGGCAGGCAAGCGCAAGGCCACGAAACTCGACATATAAAAATTTTTCAGGGAAGAAAAGAAGTTCTCTGATCAAGCCAAAGCCAGGCATGCCATTGTCTGGTTGAGGCACGAGCGGTTCATCAAACCCTGGGAAAGCGAGGCAGTTTTTAACAACTATTCGTTCGGCTTGTTGATCGACTATCTCAACCCGTTCGACATAATGTTGCAAGAGCATCAAAAGATTGGCAGCCGTCTCTTGATTGTCACCCAAATAAAACCTCAGGGTATTGGGCAGTCGCCCACCTTGTATATCGGGAATAGCTGTTAATTCGAGACGTAAAAAACGCTCGCCCGTGTCGTTAACGCGCCATTGCACATCTCGCAAAGTCACCTGTTCAATATGAAGGTCTATAGTGGTGGAAAACTGACAACTGACACCATCGACGGGTACAGCAGCGAGTTCAGTGCCGGCAGGAATAACAGCGCCTTCTTTGAGTGATTCTTTGGGCTCAAAGACCATCATGGTGGATGCCGGCACAGGCCGCAGAATGTGAGGCATGAGAATACTCACTAAATCTTGAGCAATCTCTGGAAATTCGTCTTCAAGCTTTTGTCGGGTGTGACCGTTTAAAAAAGCGACGCCTTCTAGCAAGCGTTCAATGTCAGGGTCAACCGATGGCGTACCCAACATCGGTGCAATAGCAGGGTTCTTAAGAGCAAACTCTTGTGAGTAGTGGCGTAAGCGACGCAATTCGTCAGAATAAAAAGCTTTGTAGGAAGTCGCCATGGCACGCAAAAAAGGGATCTAAGTTGTTTAAGATACTAGAGAATCAGTACTACAGCTGAGAGATTTATTACATAACATTACATTGCATTGCGTGGCATTTTGCCAGTTCGGTTAGCAAGCTATTTGTCACGGTACCACCCTTTCACAAATAGAACGAAATAAGCTTGCTTTAACCCTCAGCCAACTGAAGCAGAGGTATCAGGAACCTAAGTTCTAAATCTTAACCGCCACGAGATCAATCAACGCTGACATACCTTTGTGACGGTCCCCTTCTTCGAGCTCGGCGTCATATTCTTCAAGAACATCAATGCGCATATTTGCAAACGAAGAGCGCATCAGTTCAATTGTATAAAGGTGTTCGGGTATGTCGGGACCACCCGTTTTGTATTCAAGTTGCTTCAGACCATAACCTTCAATCAGTAAGTAGCCACCGGGTTTAACAGCAGCGACCATTCCCTCAAAGATCTCAGACCGTAAACTGGGGTTGGCAAACTGAAAAAATATACCCACAACCATATCAAATTGTTGGGCATGCCACGGCCATTGAGCAATGTCTGCGGTTTCAATGTGCAACGCAACACCGCGTTCTTTAGCAAGGCGTTGTGCCTTCGCAGAGGCTGCGGGTGCGCTGTCAATTGACCAGACCTTGCAGCCTTGTTCAGCTAGCCAAATGCCATTTCGGCCTTCGCCATCAGCAATGGCCAATACCGTCATGCCGGGTTTAATCAAAGGCTTTGC
>DITR01000196.1 GCA_002422175.1 Alcaligenaceae bacterium UBA6179 | reverse complement strand
TACGTAAGACAGTTTCTTGATGGGGCACCTGATGGCCCAGTAGCGTTTGACTACCCCACTACGCCAGCCTATGAACGTTGGCTTAACCAACAAGTTAGTCGCCGATGAACGGGCTCAAACTGATCGCACAATTAGGTGCTTGGGTTCGCCATACCACTCAAACACTGGGGCAATTCACGCTCTTTTTTGGTCAAATACTGCTTCGCACCAATGCACTCTGGAAGCGAACCCAACTGGTCATCACACAAGTTCACTTTATTGGCAATTATTCGCTCATCATTATTGTCATTTCAGGCTTGTTTGTAGGCTTTGTCTTGGGTTTGCAGGGTTATTACACGCTCAACCGTTATGGCTCTGAAGAAGCCTTGGGGCTTTTGGTTGCTCTTTCCTTAACGCGCGAACTGGGGCCAGTGGTCACGGCGCTTCTATTCGCCGGTCGTGCCGGCACTTCACTCACGGCTGAAATTGGCCTCATGAAGGCGGGTGAACAGCTCGCTGCCATGGAAGTCATGGCAGTTGACCCCCTTCGCCGTGTCATTGCCCCTCGTTTTTGGGGGGGTGTCATTGCGATGCCGGTACTAGCTGCCGTATTCTCTATGGTGGGCGTGCTCGGTGGTTGGGTTGTAGGCGTCGTATTAATCGGTATTGATTCGGGTGCGTTTTGGTCTCAAATGCAGGCCGGTGTAGATGTCATTGACGACATTTTGAATGGTGTCATTAAAAGTGTCGTGTTTGGTTTTGTGGTGACGGCCATTGCACTATTTGAAGGCTGGAAGTGTCAACCCACTCCCGAAGGCGTTGCACGCGCCACCACCCGTACCGTTGTGGCGGGGTCTTTAGCGGTATTAGGCCTCGATTTCGTATTAACTGCTTTAATGTTTAGTCAATAAGAGGGTCTAGCGTGTCGACTGATAAAAAAGATTTCTGGGTCGGGCTTTTTGTTCTGCTGGGTATTATCGCCTTGGTGTTTCTCGCGCTACGCGCTGGCAACATGAGTAGCTTCTCGTTCGCGCCAACTTATGCCGTGAGCGGAAAGTTTGAAAATATTGGTGGTTTAAAAGTACGTGCCCCCATTAAAAGCGCGGGCGTGGTAGTGGGCCGTGTCGGCAGTATTCGTTTTGATGACAAAACCTATCAAGCCATTGTGACGTTCAATATTGAAAGTCAATTCTCTTTTCCAAAAGACACGTCGGCTAAAATTCTGACGTCTGGTTTGCTAGGTGAGCAATACATTGGCCTAGATGCCGGTGGCGATGAAAACATGCTCATAACCGGCGATACAATCAGCATGACACAAAGCGCCATTGTGCTTGAAAACCTCATCAGCAAATTTTTGTATAACAAGGCTGACGAAGAAGGTGCTGCTTCTAAACCCCCTACATCGGCTCAGTAAATGCTTATAAATGTTTCGCGACTTGTTTATAAACCTTTAGCGCTAGCAATGTGTGTGCTGACGGTTGGTTGTGCGGCAACGCAGGGCACGCCCAACCCCAGCGACCCCTGGGAAGGTTCAAACCGAACCATTTATGAGTTTAATGATGGGCTTGATCGGGTCGTATTCCGCCCCGTTTCAGAGGCTTATGCCTTTATTACGCCGCAACCCGTTCGTACCTGTATCAATAATATATTTCTTAATTTAGGTGAAATATGGTCAGGTATAAACAGCGTTTTACAGCAACGTCAGTTTGATGCCATCAATACAATGGGGCGTTTTTTACTCAATACAACGATGGGCTTAGGTGGCTGTTTTGATCTAGCGAGCGCCAACGGTCAGCCCCGTATACCCAACGATTTTGGTGTAACACTAGGGGTGTGGGGCTTTAATTCTGGGCCCTACGTGGTCTTGCCTATTGTGGGTTCAAGTTCGGTTCGTGATACGTTTGGCGCTGTCGGTAATTTAGTCGGCAACCAGATCAACACCATTGGTTACATTCCTAACGTGGGGTTACGCAACTCGATTTGGGGTCTTGAGTTTGTCGCCCGCCGCGAGGCACTTTTGCAGGTATCAGAAACAATTGATAGAACTGCACTTGACCCCTACAGTTTTATACGTGATGCATACTTACAGCAACGCCAAGCTAAAGTATTGGGGCCTGAAGCGGCTGCCGACGCATTACCCAATTACGAAAACTACGAAGACGTTGATGCAGATGAAAAAGCCTTAAACCTGCCACCGCAAAAATAATTTTATATCGTCACCCGCTCGCATAGGTGACTCATGCACACACGAATTAAGGTCTGAATATGCAAGCATCTACATCTAATCAATTTGACCCCCATATGGCAGCCTCGCCGCAAGCATTTGCAACGGTTGTACAAGCCTGTGAAGCCAAACACATAGTCTTGCAACGCCCTTGGGGTCGCTTGATGATGGCAAACTTTTTATTATTGTTGTTAGTCAGTTTGGTAACGATGCAAAGTTTCGCACAAGCCAAACCCGACCCCAATTCGGCGCCAGACGCGTTTGTTAAAGCCGTTTCCGACCAAGCGTTAACTGTATTACAAAACGACCCTGAAGTACGTAATCAAAATATTAATCGTATTAACGAGATTGTTGATATGTATATTTTGCCCTATGTTGATTTCGAGAAGACGACACGCTTATCAGCTGGTAAATATTGGCGTGAGGCAACGCCCGAACAACGCGCACAACTCACTAAAGCGTTTCGTCAAACTTTGGCGCGCACCTATAGTGGTGCCCTCTCACGGGTAGACAGTGGCACAAA
>DITR01000147.1:173-11516 GCA_002422175.1 Alcaligenaceae bacterium UBA6179 | reverse complement strand
GCTGAGCAAAATGTTTTGCATATAAATTAATGCACAAATTAACCTTAATGATCTAAACCCCATGACCCTTGAATCTTTAACCCCCAGCTACGCTGATGTTTGCCTAGCCAGCCAACGTTTAAAAGGGGTTGCGCACCATACCCCCGTGATGACTTCTCAGACGTTAAATGAAAGACTGGGTGCGCAAGTTTTTTTTAAATGTGAACACCTGCAACGAGGTGGTGCATTTAAGTTTAGAGGCGCTTACAACGCCATTGCAGCCTTAACTGACGCTCAGCGTGCAGCGGGTGTGGTGGCGTTTTCTTCGGGTAATCATGCACAGGGTGTGGCCTTGGCATCACGATTATTAGGCTTGAAAGCCACCATCATTATGCCTAGCGATGCACCCCAAAGCAAAATTACTGCGACGCGAAGTTATGGTGCCGAAGTTATTCATTATGATCGCACCACTGAAGACCGAAATGCGATTGCTTTAGATATTCAACAACGAACAGGCATGTTTTTGGTGCCACCCTTTGATGATGAAAACGTAATCAGTGGGCAAGGTACGGCGGCTAAAGAGTTGTTTGAGGAAGTCGGCGAACTTGATGCCTTAATGGTGTGCGTTGGCGGTGGTGGCTTGCTGGCAGGTAGTGCCTTAGCCGCGTCGGTCTTAAGCCCACAGTGTAAAGTGTATGGCGTTGAACCCGAGGCTGGTAACGATGTGCAACAATCGTTTAGATCGGGCGCTATTGTGCGTATCAAGCCACCCCAATCGATCGCAGACGGTGCACTGACATTGGCTGTAGGTAACATCACCTTTCCGATTATTCAACGCTTAGTCACTGATATTTTGACTGTCACTGACTTGCAATTGATTCAAACTTTAAAGTTTTTTGCCGAGCGCATGAAGACCGTGGTTGAACCGACTGGTTGTCTGGGTGCTGCTGCGGTGCAGCATGGTGTTCTTGCAATTAAACCCAATAATCGTATTGGGGTGATCATTAGTGGTGGTAATGTAGACTTGTTAACGTATAGTCGTTACTTGAGCATGCCAACACAAGGCGTGTCAGCATAGCAGGAGACAGCAATGCGAATTTTAGTCATAGGCGGCTCAGGTTTTTTAGGGCAGCAAATTATTGGCAAACTTGCTGTACGTGGCGACAAAATGACTGTGCCCACACGCCGATTAGCCAATGCGCGTGAGTTGTTGGTGTTCCCCACCGTTACGGTACAGACGGGCAATATTCACGACGATCAAAAGCTCAACGAATGGGTGGGCGATCACGATGTGGTGATTAATTTGGTGGGGGTTTTGCATAGCCGTCCTGGCCAACCGTACGGGCCTGATTTTGAACGCGCTCATGTCACATTACCTGCTCGCATTGCCAAAGCGTGTGTGGCTCAAGGCGTAAAGCAATTTATTCACATCAGTGCTTTAGGGGCTGATGCAAAGGGCCCTAGTGGTTATCAAAGGTCTAAAGCGGCGGGTGAGGCTGCAATCTGGGCTGCTTGCAAAGGCCATGACGACCTTTGCGTGACGGTGTTTAGACCCTCGGTGGTGTTTGGTCCAGGCGACAGTTTTATGAATATGTTTGCTCAGTTGGCTAGATTTTTTCCTGTTTTACCTATGGCAGGCAGTAAAACACGTATGCAACCGATTTACGTCGGTGATGTCGCACAGGCTGTCATCAATACGTTGGGCAATCGCCATTTGTGCGGTCAAACGTTTGATTTGGCTGGCCCACATATTTACACCTTAGGCGAGCTCGTTAAGCTGGCTGCAAAATGGAGCGGGCATGAACGAAGCGTGATTGATTTACCGCTCAGTGTCGGCCGTTTACAGGCTGCATTTTTTGAACTTTTGCCTGGCGACCCTTTGATGTCACGTGACAACCTTGATTCGCTCAAAGTTGATAATGTCAGCGAACAACCGATAAGCCCTTTGTTAGGCATCTTGCCCACAGCCCTTGAAGCGATTGCTCCGATGTATTTAAAAAAAGGGTAACTAAAAAGTGGTTTGTGCAGTCAGGGCTGTGTATGAATAGATAACTTATTAGCGCGATAACTGCTTTAGCGCTAAACGAATGCCTTCAGAAACAGTCGCATCGGTCGGTATGGTTTTAACGGCGGCGGCTGATTCTTTGTCTGAGTAACCCAACCCTATCAACGCTTGCACAATATCAACATGGTGGCCTGTTGAGGTTTGAGTGATACTGCCCATATCGCCACCAAGTTTTCCGCGTAATTCAAGCAGTAAACGTTCAGCCGTTTTTTTACCGATGCCAGGAGCTTTCATAATTCGAGCACTTTCTTGTTGAGTAATGGCTTGTGCTAGATCATGAACAGACATACTTGATAAAACGGCCAAAGCAGTGCGGGCGCCAATGCCAGATACTTTCACCAACTCACGAAATGCACGACGCTCGTCTGCAGTCGCAAAACCAAATAACAAATGGGCGTCTTCACGCACCACTAAGTGCGTTAGTAATGTGACTTCTCGACCGATTTCAGGTAAGTCGTAAAACGTCGTCATAGACACTTCAATTTCGTATCCCACACCCTGTACATCTAGACCAATGCGCGGTGGGAACTTTTCAAATAGCTTGCCTGTTAAACGACTGATCACGCGATTTACCCTTTAGAAGAAACATGACGAATACGACCTTGCCGCAATCCAGTGCGGCCCCGGCTTAACATTTGTTGCGTCAACCCTTGCGCCCCAAGTGCAAGGCTTAGTGGTGCAATATGGGCATGGCAAATCGCACAGGCCAAGGCATCTGCCGCATCAGTTCCGGGCACCCCAGTTAAGTTCAATAACCGTTGAACCATTGACTGTACTTGTTCTTTGGCCGCTTTGCCATGGCCAACCACTGATTTTTTAATTTGTAATGCCGTGTACTCATGCACGTCTAAACCACTATCGGCTAAGGCGCATAGTGCCGCACCGCGTGCTTGACCCAGCAACAAGGTTGACTGTGGGTTCGTGTTCATAAATACAATTTCAATGGTTGCCAGGGTGGGTTGGGTGTCTTGAATAATTTGACGCAAATTATCAAGAATGACCCTTAATCTTTTAGCCAGCGGTTGATCTGAGGGCACAACGATTGAGCCGCTTGTGACGTAACTTAAGCGTGAACCCTGTACATCGATCACCCCAAAACCCGTGCGACGAAGACCCGGGTCAACACCTAAGATTCGCATACTCTGTTTAATGCCTAAAGTGACGCATACCTGTGAGCACCATGACAATGTCACGCTCGTTAGCGGCAGCAATGACTTCTTCATCACGCATACTGCCACCGGGTTGTATGACACAGCGCGCACCCGCATCGATCACCACATCAAGCCCATCTCGAAACGGAAAAAAAGCATCAGACGCGACACAGCTTCCTTCTAGGGAAAGCTGTGCGTTTTGTGCTTTGATGGCAGCAATGCGGGCAGAATCAACACGACTCATTTGCCCTGCACCGACCCCTAGGGTTGCACCTTGACCGACAAACACAATAGCGTTTGATTTAACGTATTTTGCCACTTGCCAAGCAAACATCAAGTCTTTCATTTGTTCAGTTGTGGGGTGACGCTGGGTCACAATTTGTAAGCCACTGGATTGCATATCATTGACGTCAGGGGTTTGAATTAACCAGCCGCCACCAACACGTTTCACATCGATATCATTTTGCCCTATACCTAAGGCAACAGTCAGAATGCGAATATTTTTCTTGGTTTTAAAAACAGCTAAGGCTTCGCTATCAAAGGCTGGAGCGAGCAAGACTTCAACGAATTGACTGCTAACGGCTTCAGCCGTTGCGGCATCAACGCGATGATTAAACGCAATAATGCCACCAAACGCTGAGGTCGGGTCGGTTCGAAATGCCTTTAAATAGGCATCGTAAATTGATTCGGCGATCGCCACACCACATGGGTTGGCATGCTTGACGATGACGCAAGCAGGTTCATTAAACTGACGGACACATTCCCATGCGGCGTCAGCATCAGCGATATTGTTATATGAAAGCTCTTTACCATGCAATTGTTGGAAGTGACCTAATGCACCGGCTGGCATGGCAGGATCACGGTAAAAAGCGGCGAGTTGCTGTGCGTTTTCACCATAGCGAAGGACTTCTTGACGATGCAATTGTATGGTTAAGGTGCGGGGCCATGTTTCGCGATCAGGCACTTGGTTTTGAGTGGGTTCAGCCTGAACCAAACTGCTTAAGTAGGCAGCAATTGCACCATCATAAGCGGCCGTGTGTGCGTAGACTTTGGTTGCCAGCGACAAGCGGAAGCCGTAAGAGGTTTGACCATGTAGACGATCGAACTCACGCAAAACCGTATCGTAATCTGCCGGGTCAATCACCACGGTCACGCCACCGGCTTCAGTGCCGTGATTTTTGGCTGCGGCACGCAACATAGCCGGCCCACCAATATCAATATTCTCTACAGCGTCTTCAAATGAACAGTCGCGTTTGGCTACTGTTTCACGAAAGGGGTACAAATTAACAACCAACAAATCAATACGTTCAATGCCTTGTTGATCTAAGGTTTTCATGTGGTCTTCGCTATCGCGTCGAGCCAGTAACCCACCATGAATTTTAGGGTGCAGGGTTTTGACACGGCCATCTAAAATTTCGGGTGAGCCGGTATGTTGAGCGACCTCGGTAACTGACAAACCCGCGTCACGTAAAATTTTAGCGGTACCGCCTGTTGATAGCAACTTGATGCCGCGCTGAGCCAAAGCTTGGGCAAATTCGAGAATACCTGTTTTGTCTGAAACTGAAAGTAATGCAGTTTGAATTGTCATGATGGTGTTGATATCAGTAAATGAATAAATGGGGTCTATAAAATGTATGCGTAAATTTTTTAGTCAGTTAACTTTCTTTATACGTTGCAGTTATTTTATGCGGTGCAATGAGGGGTCAATTAACTGATGATCGAGTAATTTTTTTCTTAGCGTATTGCGGGTTATACCCAGTGTGAGTGCGGCACGAGACTGATTGCCTTTAGCGTGTTGCATCGCTACTTCTAGCAAAGGTTTTTCAACATGATGCATCACCATTTGCCACATGTTGTGGGGTTGCATACCCCCTAAATCAGCTAAATAGCGTTCTAAGTTTTGTCGTACACATTCGTCTAGCGGTGTGATGGGTTTCATTTTTTTCTCAAGCTGCATGTTGTTCAAAGTGGTTCATGCGCGCATCAAGCGCTGTCATGATGGCTTGATATTGTTTTGCGCTTGATTCTATGGTGTTCAATTCTTGTCGCAATGCTTCGGTGTTGGGTAATGCAGACAAATACCAACCAATATGCTTTCTGGCAGTTCTCACCCCAGCTTGTTCACCATAGAAAGCGTAATGCTCTTGAAGGTGTTCGAGCAAGTCATTTTTGAATTCAGCGAGGTCAGGCGAGGGTAAATGCTGACCTGTTTTTAAGAAATGATTTATTTCACGAAATATCCAGGGGCGCCCGAGCGCGGCACGACCAATCATGACAGCATCTGCCCCGGTGTAAGCCAGCACATCCCGGGCCTTTTCGGGTGAGTCAATGTCGCCATTGGCAATGACCGGTATGTTAATGGTGGCTTTGACTTCCCGAATGGTGTCGTACTCAGCCTGGCCGGTGTAGAGGTCAGCACGCGTGCGGCCGTGAAGTGTCAGGGCAGCTATACCTGATTGCTCTGCTAGTTTTGCAATACGCACTGCATTTTTGTTGGCATGGTCCCACCCGGTACGGGTTTTAAGGGTTACGGGCACGTTGTAGGGCGTACATGCCTTTACGACGGCTTCAAGAATACGTTGTACAAGGTCTTCATGTTTAAGCAGGGCTGAGCCCGCTGCGACTTGACACACTTTTTTAACGGGGCAGCCCATATTAATGTCAATAATGCGCGCCCCCTTTTCAATATTGAATACGGCCGCTTGCGCCATCATGACTGGGTCACCACCAGCGAGTTGAACCGTGATGGGGTCAATTTCACCCTCGTGATTTAAGCGTCTAGAGGTTTTAACGCTAGCCCATAACTGTGGGTTGCTGGCGGCCATTTCCGATACGGCATGCCCCGCACCGAGACGTTTACATAATTTACGAAACGGCCGATCAGTTACCCCGGCCATGGGGGCAACAAAAACATTATTGGGAAAAGACCACGAGCCGATTTGCATGAACGTATTGTAGAGTAGGGCGTCAGAGTTTATTGAATCTTCTGTGATGCCACTGTTTAAAGCGCTGTCATCACATTTGATGCGGGCTATGAAGTACTTTGTATAAAAATTTTTGCGAAGAAGGTTACTGCCGTAAACCTTGCATGAGTTGGCGCGCCAAAGGGGCACGTAAAAAGGGCAAAGTATCAAGCGCTAAAAGTGTTAAACCGGCAGCATGTTCAACGGGGGACCAACCTGTTGTGAAAATACCTGACATAAATGAAGTGAGTTTGCTGGTAACACGGCGATCATTCTGTCTAAGGTTGTCGTATATAGATAAGACTTTTTCAGGTGAGCGCTGGGGGTTTACCACCCAATCACGTAAGCAATGTGCCAGCGTAGCGGCATCACGTAAACCCAAATTTAAGCCCTGGCCCGCGACTGGGTGCAAGGTTTGAGCCGCGTTACCGATCGCTACGCATCGGCCTGTCACCGGGTGGGGGTTAAGGCTTTGATAAAGTTCAAAGCGGTTAAATGCTTGCGTCAAGCTCAAACGCCCTAAGCGATCACCAAAAGCAAGGGTGAGGGCATCAGATGCCTCGGCTAACGACAGAGCCGTTATCATTTGTGCTTGTTCGGGAGTGCAACACCACACAACTGATTGGGTGGCGGTGCTATCAGGGTGAGGCAAAATCGCTAAAGGACCCTCTTGCGTAAAGCGTTCAAAAGCCCAGCCAGGGCGCGGTACTGAGGCCACAACACAGCCCAGCAAGGCAACTTGTTTAGGGTTGGCTTCAGGGGTTAATGCACCTTCTTGAGTGGCACTCATGCCATCTGCTAGCACACCTAAACGGGCACGATAAATCTGCTGGCCTTGGGTAATGGTAATTGGAAAATCGTCTGTTGCAAGGTTTGATTCATGGGCGCTGGCGTTTTCAGATGTCATGACCTCAACTTGTGAGGGTTGATGAGGTATTTTTTCTTTGATGTGTGAGCCGTCTGTCATGGACGCGACCCCACCAGTCAAGACAGTGAGCCCTGATTTTTTTGCGGCTTCAAGTAGTAGGGCATGCAACTGTGCATAGCGCACGATATAACCTAACGCATTGACATTAAAGTCTTTAGGGTCAATCACGGTTCGGCCCAAACGCCCACGCTGTGAAACGTGTACCTTTTTAATTGCTTGGTATTGTGTTGGCCAACTACCTAAGTCAGATAACAAAACCCGACTGCCCTCATTGATCGCAATCACGCGAGGGTCAACCGTAGCTTGATAGCCATACTGGCCTAGGTCGTCGTGGTGAAAAAGGGCAATACGAGCCGGGTTCGGCGCAAGCCGCGCGAGCATGAGGGCTAGCGATGTGCCAATGGGGCCACCACCAATGATTGCAATATCGAATTCAAGGTTTTTCATTTCAGTAGAGTTTACAACTGCTAACCGGTGCCGATTACAATAACCGTTATGACAAAATATTCTGCATCCAGTAAACCTCAAAACCCTGACAAACCTTCAGCCCCCAATTCGATTGAAACAAGCGCATCTGCCTCGCAGGCTGAGCCCTTTGGCATTCGTAGTAAGGTCGTTGCTGGGTTGCTTTCGTTTTATGGTGGTTGGTTTGGCGCACACTGGTATTACTTGGGTCGCCCGTATGCAAAATGGCTCACTTTTACGGTCGTGGCGTGTTTGTTATTGGCCAGCCAAGCCCCCGTTTGGTGGGATACGCCCATGCTATTTGTTGTATTTATTCCCGCTATCGCCGGGTTTATTGAGTCTTTGGTTTTGTGTTTAATGTCAGATGAGCGCTTTGATGCGCGCTACAACCCTGGTTATGTTCGTATCAAGCACACGGGTTGGGGCCCTGTATTAGTGGCCATTACCGGCTTGCTGATGGGCACCATACTCACCTTATTTGCCATTGCACACGTGGTCTTACATATCTGGCAACGTTTGGGTTGGCTTGATGGGCTAAACCTTTAACGCTAGTCAGCTCTCAGCGTTCAGCCATAAGGGCTTCAATTTCGGCCCGTTCAACCGGTACATCGCGGGTCAGTAACTCACACCCATTTGGCGTCACTAAAGCATCATCTTCAATGCGAATGCCTATGTGCCAAAACTGCTCATGCACATCTTCTTGAGGTCTAACGTAGAGGCCCGGTTCAATGGTGAGCACCATGCCGGGTTGAAGCTGGCGCCAGGTTGCTGCAACCGTTGCGTCAGAATCTGTTGGTGACACTGACTCAACAGGTAAATTGCGATACGGCCCGACATCGTGCACGTCTAGACCCAGCCAATGGCCGGTACGATGCATATAAAACGGCTTGTAGCGCTCTTGTTCAATTAGGCTATCTAACGACCCTTTGAGCAAGCCTTCATCAATTAACCCTTGAGTGATAATGCGAACTGCCGCCTCATGCCCCGCATTAAAGTGATGTGCGGGCGAGGTGTGTTCAACAGCCGCTTTTTGAGCCGCTAAAACAATATCGTACAAGGCTGCTTGTGGCCCGCTAAAACGGCCATTGGCGGGAAAGGTTCGGGTAATATCTGACGCATAGCCGTTCAGTTCACACCCTGCATCAATTAGAACCAAGTCGCCATCATGCATGCAAGTAGCCCCTGCCCGATGGTGCAAAATGCAGGCATTTTGACCTGCTGCAACAATCGTTTCATAAGCAGGGCTTTGTGACCCATGTTGCCTAAAGACTTTCAGTATTTCTGCCTCAAGCGCGTATTCAGCTATACCCGGCCGAGCTGTCCGCATCGCTTGACGATGCGCTTGCGCGGCGATACGGGCTGATTGGCGCATCATGTCGCATTCAGCGGCGTCTTTAATCAGGCGCATTTCATTCAAAATAGGCGATAAGTCGGTCATGTGTGCCGGAACGGCCTGAAGCCCTCTGGCTATTGATTTCGCCTGAAATAACCAATTTTGCAACTGGGTCATTAAATCAGCCACCGCAGCATGATGCATGGGTGCCCAAACTTGTCGATGACCAACAAGCGCTTTGGGAAGCCATTCTTGCAGATCAGGGCTGTTAAAGGCTTGGTCAAAACCAAATGTCGGCGCTGCCTCATCAGGCCCCCACAACAAACCATCCCAAATTTCCATCTTAGGGTCTTTGGCCTGACAAAACAGTGTGCTACGTGAACCCATAGGCCCAGCTTCAAGCACTAACCATGCGTCAGGCTCATTAAAGCCAGTTAAATAGTAAAAACTACTGTCAAACCGAAACGGATAGGGGCTGTCAGCATTGCGCATTTTGAGACGACCGGTAGGTATGATGGCCATACCGCCACCCTGCGCTTTAAGGTTGGCCATTAAACGGTCGCGTCGGGCTTTAAAGACCGACAAATCGAAAGCGGGAAGTAGGGGTGTCATGATTCACATACTACAATCATTTTTAGAAAACCCAGTTGATTGTCGTATGAGCGAGTAAGGTTGAATAAATGGAAGTCTTGTCTTGGCTGGTCCCGTGGGAATTTTCACCGACGCTACTGATTAGTTTCACAGTGGCTATCGTGTTGTTTGTTCGGGGCGCACGCATCAAGCGCGTGAGTGTTGCCCGTAAGGTGTTGTTTTGGTCTGGTATGGTTTTGCTGTACCTTTCGTTGCATACTTTGCTCGACTATTACGCCGAGCGCATGTTTTTCATGCATCGCATACAACATTTAGTACTGCATCATTTGGGCCCTCTCGTTTTAATGGCCGCATACCCCGGTTCAGTCATGCGGGCTGGCTTGCCCCTTAGCTGGCGTGCGCGCTTGCGGCAATTTAATGCGACTTTGCCCGGGCGTTCAATTATTGCAGTCATGACCAACCCCATTTTTGTGCCTGCACTGTTTGTGTTCTTGGTGATCGTGTGGCTGGTACCCTCAATTCAGTTTTATTCCATGCTCGACTGGCGTTTGTACCGACTCATGAATTGGTCAGTGGTGATCAGTGGGTTTATGTACTGGAACCTAATTCTTGACCGTCGTGTATCTCCCCCTGCAGCGATGTCTCCCGGTGGTCGTGTGATATCACCTATCGTGACTATGGCACCTCAAATGGTTGCGGGCGCCATCATTGCCTTCACCGATCGTGACCTTTATCCCTTGTTTGATTTGTGCGGCCGTGCCATTGCCATGGAAGCCACCACCGATCAAAGTATTGGCGGTTTAACCATGTGGATACCGGCCGCACTCACAGAGGTGATTGGGCTGTTGGTTGCCTTAGGTAACTTAATGCGGCTGTCTGAAAAAGGCCGATGGGGCCTTAAACCAAAACCTAAGTAAGCTCCAGGCTGTGGTTTAGGGCTTTAAATTGTGATATTTGCGACCAATTGCGACGGTCGCGGCAAACATACCGGCTTTACTACCGCAGTCGTAGCGAATGCCTTCGTAGCGATGTGCAAAGACGGCTTTCTCATTCATAAGTGAAGCAATACCGTCGGTAAGTTGAATTTCGCCACCAGCACCGGGTTGTGTTTGGCGCAGGTGAGCAAAAATGCGAGCATCAAGCACGTAACGGCCTACTACTGCCAAAGTTGAGGGCGCTTTAGAGGGGTCAGGTTTTTCAACAATATGGGTGACGCGACCCGTTAATGGCCCAGCGGGTTCGATGGCAACAATACCGTATTTATCAGTGTCTTCACGGGGTATATCTTGCACCCCTAGAATACTACCTTGGTAGGTGAGTGCAGCGTCAATTAACTGGCCCAACACAGGGCGGTCAGCATCAATCAAATCATCTGCAAGCAATACCGCAAAAGGCTCTTCACCCACAATTGGGGCCGCTGTTAGAACGGCATGACCAAGGCCTAGTGGGGCAGATTGGCGAATGTAAATACAGTTGACGTTAGAAGGTAAGATGTTTCGAATTATCGACAATAAAACATCTTTACCTTTTCGTTCCAGTTCAGCCTCAAGCTCGGGCGAGGCGTCAAAATGGTCTTCAATTGAACGTTTGCTTCGACCTGTTACAAAAATTAAATCTGTTATGCCAGCGGCTACCGCTTCTTCGACGGCATACTGAATGAGGGGCTTATCAACCACAGGCAGCATTTCTTTAGGCATTGCTTTTGTGGCTGGCAAAAAGCGTGTGCCAAGACCCGCAACGGGAAATACAGCTTTTCTAACAGGGCGCATGGTTTAATTTCTCATCAATAAATCGTATGATTATTATATGAGCCATTTCAAACAACCTTTGTTCAAACGCAGCTTTGTGACGCTTTTAATTTGCGCACT
>DITR01000147.1:0-128 GCA_002422175.1 Alcaligenaceae bacterium UBA6179 | reverse complement strand
GGCGAATCAATTATTGCCCAAGGGCGCATTGACCCGACCTACGTGCATGACCCGGACATTAATCAATATTTAAATGATATGGGTCAACGTTTGGTGCGCTATGCCCCCGTCAGTTCAACCCCGATTGA
>DITR01000197.1 GCA_002422175.1 Alcaligenaceae bacterium UBA6179 | reverse complement strand
TATCGGTCGTGAAATAGCCATAGGCCAGGCGTTTATACCAAGGCAAGCTTTGAAAGTAAGGTTGTAAAGCTGCCCCAAAAATTAAAAATCGCACATTTACAATAAAACCTGCTGCAAAAATTAACCAAAGCGGCGCACCAGATGCAATGAGTGGCAAAGAGGTTAATTGCGCTGAACCAGCATACACCAGGAGCGTCATCATGACAGCGGCTTGCTCAGACAAACCAGATTTCACCAGCGCAATACCAGTCACCAGACCCCAGGTTGCAGTCGGAATGATCGCAGGTCTAATGCCTAAAAAACCTTCTTTTAAAGCGGCACGGCGCCGTGCTTTAAATGTGGGGTCAAAACCATCGGGCTTGATTGATGATGGGGGTGATGCATTTAAATCTGACAAGGCAAAGGGCTTCCAGTTTAGTGTCTTAATTTGATTATTTAATTCTAATTGTATTACCCCTATTGGGTACAATACCAAGAGTCAGAAAAGAGAAAGGTAACAGTATGTCAAACACGAAAGAAGGTTCAGTTGTTGTCACCGCTAAAGACCTGCCATTACATTGCCCTGGAAATAACACCCCATTATGGAATATGCATCCACGTGTATTTTTAGATATTGCCCATAAGGGCGAAGTAAGCTGCCCTTACTGTGGCACCCACTATAAGCTTGACCCCAATATGGTCATACACGACCACGGTCATTGAAAAAATAGCTTGTGACTGCTCAACTCGACACGTCTGCATGTCCTACCCCTTTTTGGCTACCAGACCCACACAGCCAAACACTTTATAGTGCCTTGGTTACGCCCACTCACACTTTACGCTTCGTTCGTGAAAGGGTTGACACGCCAGACGGTGACTTCATTGACCTCGACTGGAGCGCGCCTGGCATTGTTGTTAAACCTGATCGCCACGAAAAACAAGCGCAAGGCATACCCCGCGAAGCCATGGCAGATCGCTGGCTTAACGCTCACGATACTGGCGTATTAAACAGTACTCAAAACACCCATGCATTGGTATTGCTTCATGGCCTTGAGGGCAGTAGCAGTAGCCGTTATGCCCAGTCAATCATGCAATATTTTCGAGCGCGTGGTTGGGTGGTTGTGATGGCTCACTTTAGGGGTTGTAGTGGCGTCCCGAACCGATTGGCTCGTGCTTACTATTCAGGTGATTCTGAAGAAGTCGGCTTCATACTCAAGACGGTTCAACAGCGTGCACCCCATGCACTTTGGCACGCTGTTGGCGTTTCGTTGGGTGGGAATGCCTTGTTAAAGTATTTAGGTCAACATGCGGCTGATATTGCCCCATCACTTCACTCGGCCGCCGCCGTTGCCGCACCACTTGATTTATGGGCTGCAGGGGAACAACTGAGCCGCAATTTTTTTTGCAAAACTGTTTATACGCGTTTTTTCTTAAGGTCACTTAAACCAAAAGTCATCGAAAAGGCAAAACAGTTCCCTGGCACAGTTGATGTCATGCGTATTCACCGTGCGCGAACCTTACGTGATTTTGATGATGCTTACACGGCCCCCATGCATGGCTTTCAAGATGCTGATGATTACTGGCGCAAAGCTTCCAGCAAACCTTGGCTATCACATATCAAATTACCCACATTAGTTTTAAATGCTCGCAACGACCCTTTTATCCCTGAGGGTTCTTTACCCAGTCCGCGAGATGGTAGTGACGTGGTGTTACTGCACCAACCTGCCGAAGGGGGGCATGCCGGGTTTACCACGGGTGCGTTTCCTGGCAATTTGCTGTGGTTGCCACAACGTCTAGCGCGCTTCTTCGAGCGATCGAGCTAGCCACTAAAACGTTGTATGACTTCACGCTCATTCGCCATTTTTTCTGTTAACTGGCGTATTTGTACATCGATTTGTGATTGCTGATGAAAATCTTTAGAAATTTGACGTGCTTGTTGCAACTGCGACATCGCGGCCGGAAATGCGCCGGTCAGGGTGTAATACGTTGCCATAGATTGACGCGCCCGAATAGCCTCGCCCGCTTGTGACAAATTATTTGCTAAGACCTGATACAGCCCTGGGTCTTGTGTTGGCCAACGTTTGATTTGTATTTCTAAAAATTTAGCAGCCTGAGCGTAACGCCCCAACTGTTGAAGTGCTTGGGCATGTAAGTTGGCAAGTGACTGTTGGTCAGGCCATCGCTTCATACCCTCATCGCTGAGCGCTAATGCACGTTCAAGTTGACCTGCGCTCAGAGCGAGCTCAATCTCAACACGCGCCAAATAAGGCGAGGCAACAACCCCAGTTTGCGCTTGCTGATAAAAATCTCGCGCTGCTGCAACATTGCTTTGCCTGAGCTCAACCAAGGCCAAGCCTAAAAATGCTGACGAGCGCTGAACGCCTGTCAGCCGTCTTGTTTCATCTTGAAGTTGTTCGCGCACACGTGACAGAAACTGCCTGTCTTCCGCTTGTAAAACCCGTGCTCGGGCTCGTGTATACCAAAATGCGTCACTATCACGATAAACTTTTTTTGTTAGGGTTTGGGTACGATTCTGCATATCGGTCATGCGATCAATACTCATGGGGTGGGTTGACATATAAGCACCGCCACCACCACGCTCATTAAATTGTGAAGCCTGCATTAACCGTGCAAATAAGTCTTGCATGCCTTCGGGGTTGTAACCCGATTTAGAGAGCATTTGAAACCCAACCCGATCTGCCTCACGCTCAGCATCGCGAGAAAAACCAAGCTGACCATCAATTGCAGCGGCTTGTCCAAATGCCGCCACGCCCGCACCTAAATTTGCACTGCCCGCTAAACCAGCCAATAAA
>DITR01000107.1 GCA_002422175.1 Alcaligenaceae bacterium UBA6179 | reverse complement strand
GAGGCGTGCCTTCAAAAACCGATTGACCAACTGGAATAGGCTCCAGTAGATAGGGGGAGGCAATTTAACCTCCCCCCTTTTTATGAGCTCACATCCGAGTAAAACAGAGTAGAACATTTTCAATTCTGACTTCTAGGTGAGATCAGGAACTATTTTTAATTTTTGAAGGCTATTCGTTCTGAGTATGCTTTGCCTATCGCAGTCAAACGATACTTCTGCTTACTACTTTGGGGTTTGTCTGCAACAGTCATTTCAACTAGATCTGCCTTCAATGCTGGCAACAAATAGCCCTTAGAAAAGTACTTTTTGTCACTCAAACCCAGCAGAACCATTAACTCTTGTCTAGAGTGCTCGAAAACCATACTGGCCAACAATGCGTGAACTTGGGGGGTGACTTGGGGGGTGACTTGGGGGGTGACTTGGGGGGTGGGTACTTCAGTAACAACTACAGTTCGCCACACCACCGCCTTAAACAGATTTGCCTCTCGGTCGTCTATTAGATCAATCTTAGGCCATGCATCCAGCGCACGAGGCACTCCAGTGCCCAAGCCACGATATGGCAAGAGGCTTGAGGCATGTTCAGCAAGCACCTGATTGCGACGGTTGGACACGCCTCTACGGATCTGTTGAGGTGTCAGGCTATCAGGCAAATGACCAGGGCTTATAATCTCTATCCGATCGGTAAAAACAAACAAGCGCACAGTGGCGCTAACCAAAAAGTCACGGTGCACTAGTGCATTCACTAAAAGCTCAACAAAGACCTCTTCCGGCACCTCCAACTGACCTAGCGTATTGAAGTCTCTCCCGGCCCGTACATGATGCAAGCTGCGCTTAATAAAGGCCATGCCTCGCTGAAACTGCTCTTGAAGGGTGCCATCAATATTTTCGCTATCTAAATAGCTGGCATCTCCCAAAAAGTTGTTTGGAAACCATACTGCACCCATATGGCAAACAGGCAGCAAACGTTGAGGGTATTTTCCAAATAACAGGAGTCCAGCCAAATTAGGCACCTCATTCTGCGCCAACTGAAGGTTATCCAGTAAATCTGCCAGAGATAATCCTGATGAAACTAAGTTTTGCCCATAACGACGCTCGACATATCGACTAAAAGCACGCTCATCAATGTCGGCCATTGTGGCATTACGGACCGGCACCTGATCTGCCTGTAAAAGACCACCCCGTTGAAACATTCTTTGCATTTCTTCGCGTGCAGTTACATGTCGCTTATCTGCTCCGCTTTTTACCCACACCCGACCTTGCAAGTCCATATAGGGTTTATTCAACCCATCTGGTACTTTAACAACCAGAGCTAAACCTTGTGCAGTTTGTACATTTTCAGTTGTCGGATGCAACGGAGGCCGAACNNACGCTTCCATCATCGGAGATTCCCAGAAATAACTTACCTCCACCACTATTTGCAAGTGCAGCGAGCTCGGCCGCGATACCGTCAACGTTGGTTGCATCACGCTTGAACTGGTGGCGACTGTCTTCACCACGCGCAAGTGCTTGCAGGAGCTCTAACTCAGTCAAGCAATAAATCCCTTTTCGTTTGATTGGATGATTTGAGTCGTATCGAACTCATGTAGTGAAGTAAATTGACATAACCTCCATCACAAATGTCGAGTCTGACCTAAAGGACAGTTTTTTTCAGTTTTAAATTGTTACTAAAAAAATCACATGCTCCCAACAAGCTCTGTTCACCAATCTTCAAACGAAAAGCAACGTTTAATTTTCAATCAATGTTTTTTGTACCTCGAGCAGTATTGCATTGACCTGATCCAATATTTTTCTAGCCGCCGTATAGATACCGCATGTGCATCCACTGGGACGCACTAAATGAGTACTGAATATGACCACAAAGAAAGGTGCTGTAGCCATCAACACAAAACATATGGCGGTTGTAGAAGACATGCTTTCACATACGCATAAATCTGATAACGTATCGCCATGAAAGAATACATTTTGTATCAATAACTACAAATGAATAGGAGATAAGAATGCAACCTACGCGTGCGATATACCTAGTCTTAGATATGCAAAACGATCTGGTTCATGCGGATGGTCCAAATGGCAAAAGTCCCTTAGGTGAACAGGTACGCAAACGTGATCTCATTGCTAAAACTGCTCGTACTATCAAAAAAGCCAGAGACGCAGGTTTGCTAGTTGGGTTTGTCCGCGTTGGTTTTACGGCAGGCTATCCAGAATGCCCACTCAATTCACCAGTTTTTTCTGCGGCCCCTGCAAACGGAATATTTAAGCTAGGTGCTTGGGGAACTGAAATTCATCCAGATCTCGAGCAATGCGAAGGCGACATTCAAGTCACCAAGCACCGTGTTAGCCCGTTCTATTCAACAGGACTTGAGGCAGCACTGCGTGCCAGGAATGTGACTAAGATTTACTGCTCAGGTGTCTCAACACAGGCGGTTGTTCAAGCAACTGTGCGTGACGGCCATGATCGCGACTATGAAATGATTGTTCTCGAAGACCTCAGCTGCGCGCATAATGAGCAAGAGCACGAGAACTCCATGGGAAGTCTCGCGCGTTTCTGTAAGGTTGAAAAATCCGATACGGTTACTTTTTCGAATCCTTCATCTACTTAATTTATTGGTGCAACTCCGATCGACCCGGCACCTTCACTAAACATATCCTAACGAACAGCATCCTCAGGAAAAGAATCATC
>DITR01000032.1 GCA_002422175.1 Alcaligenaceae bacterium UBA6179 | reverse complement strand
TGGCAGCGCTTAGGCGTCATCAAGTGAGTCTGTCTGAATGGGTTGCTGACTTGCATCTTTACCCTCAGGTGATGATTAATGTACGAATTGATCCCAAACTTGATTGGGCCTCGCATGAAGGTTTAAAAAAAGCGCGTTTAGCGGTTGAAATGCGACTAGGCGATACGGGGCGCGTGCTGATTCGTGCCTCGGGTACAGAGCCTAAATTACGCATCATGGTTGAGTGTGAAGATGCGCAACTCGCTCAGCAGAGCGCACAAAGTATGGTTGATGCACTCAGTGCTTAATTCTTTCATGATGAGGGCCTTAGGCGGCTAAGCTGTCATCAACGAAAAATCAAACCCAACCTTGGCCCATTCTGCTTCTTCAGCATGTAAAGAAAAATCAGTGAGTGGGTGGTTAGCCAGCCATTTTTTATCGACTGTTGCCGTAATGTGTTGATTTTCTGCTTTAACGCGAAGAGCTAAACGTGACAATTCTTCACGGCGACGACACAATAAAACAGCCAGTCGTAATGCCAGTATGGCATACCATTGGCTACGATTTTTAAGTGCTGATTGAACCCGAGTGAGTTTGCTGGTGTGTGCCACCACCAATGTAGCTAACAAAGATTGATCAACCTTAGAGAAACCAGGCATGTCAGCATGATTCAAGATGTATGCGCCATGCTTATGGTAGCCCGCCCTTGAGATAGACATACCTATTTCATGCAAATCGGCCGCCCAACTCAGTGAGTGCCTTAGCTCTTGATTGGTTTGGTTTGGCTGAACCAACGTGTCAAATAAAGCCAAGGCCGTACGTTTTACTCTAGAGGCTTGACGCGCATCGACATGGTAGCGTTTCATAAATGCTTTGACCGACTCATCGCGACGATCGTGTGATTCTTCTCTGCCTGACAAATCGACCAGCACACCCAAACGCAAGGCACCATCACCTGTTTGCATTTTTTCAATGCCAAACTCATCGAAAAAGGCAGACATGATGGCTAGGCCCCCGAGTAATACATCGGTGCGATCAGTTTTAATGCCTGGTAAGTTCGAGGGAATGACACGACCTTCAGAAATTAACTTTTCTTTTAAGGCCTTTAGACCTTGAGCGGTGATGCCTTGTGAAGAAAAACCGCCTTCTTGCAAAATAGCAAACAATGCTTTGGCCGTTCCAGAAGAGCCATATGCTTCTACCCAACCTAGACGCTTAAACGGTTTGGTAATCACTTCAATTTCTCGGCGTGCGGCCATTTCGGCCTGTCTCATACGATACGCGTCGACCAGCCCATCAGGAAAAAACTTACGGCTGTAACTCACACAACCCATGTACAAAGATGACAAGTTGATTGGTTCGTCGCCAATGCCAATGATGACTTCTGTCGAGCCTCCACCAATATCAATGATTAACCGTTTATTTTTGCTGGCAGGGAGTGTATGGTTGACGCCGGTATAAATTAAACGCGCTTCTTCTTTGCCGGCAATCACCTCAATCGGAAAGCCCAGGGCTGTTTCGGCACGGGGTAAAAAGTCGCTGGTGTTGCGCGCCACGCGAAACGTATTGGTCGCCACCGCACGCACTCGACTCGGGTGAAAACTATCAAGCCTCTCACCAAATCGGTGCAAAACACTGATAGCGCGCTCTATAGAGCTGTCGTCAAGTATTTTTTGATCATTCAAGCCCGCTGCCAAACGAACCGTTTCTTTCAAACGATCGATTTGATAAATATGTGGCAAACCATTTACTAATTCGATGCGCCCAACAGACAAGCGAAAACTGTTAGAGCCTAAGTCAACTGCAGCAAGAAGATGTTCCATATGTCGCAAATAAATCAATGATTGCATTGATTATATGAAAGTAAATGTGACACGATGTATGTCAGGTCAGGAATTGGCTTGAGTCGTGTTTTATTCGCTTAAGTTGAATCTAAAATAGGTCATGTATATCTAAATTCATTCATTTTTCGATTGATGTTCGTTTATTTACATCATGTTGCAACTTAAAAATGATATAAAAGTCAATCATTTCGAATTCAACTTAGAGACAATGCCAATATGTCAGATCCTGTCGAACACAAATTACCACTTGAAACGGCACATTTTTTGAACCGCGAATTATCTTTATTGCAGTTTAATAAACGCGTTTTAGCTATGGCGGAAGATCACACCACACCTTTATTAGAGCGTTTACGTTATTTGTGTATTGTGGGTTCTAATCTTGATGAGTTTTTTGAAATTCGTGTATCGAGCTTAAAAGAGCAGATGCGGTCATTTCCCATCTTACGCGGTCCAGACGGTTTGACGGCAGGTCAAGCGTTTGAGCAGGTCCAAGAAGTCGTGCACAGACTAGTGCATAAAATTTATACTTTATTGAATAATGAAATTTTACCTAAGCTACACGCTGAGGGTATTTATGCTCACCCACCTTCTGAGTGGAATGAGGCACAAACCGCATGGGCGCATGAGGTGTTTGTGCGAGATGTGATGCCGTTACTCACGCCGATTGGTTTAGACCCAGCCCACCCCTTTCCGCGGGTATTGAACAAAAGCCTGAACTTTATGGTGACTTTGTCGGGTGACGATGCATTCGGTCGTAAAGCAACCATAGCTGTGGTGCAGGCGCCTCGAGCGCTACCCCGTCTGATTCGTATGCCCTCAGCAGTCTCGGGTTTACCGCATAGTTTTATTTTGCTGACGGCATTGTTACGTGCCTTTGCAGGTGAACTTTTTCCTGGTATGACAGCGCATGGTGTCTTTCAATGGCGGGTTACACGTAATAGCGATTTGTTTGTTGATGAGGAAGAAGTCACTAACCTGCGTTTAGCGTTACAGGGTGAGTTGTCACAGCGTAATTTTGGTTCGGCTGTGCGTCTTGAAATAGACCAACTCACGCCAGCCAACATAGAAGAACTGTTGCAGCGTGAATTTAACCTTTCATCCGTTGATACATATCGCGTGAATGGACCAGCCAATATGGCGCGTCTGATGCAAATCTGTAACGAAGTTGATCGGCCCGATTTATTGTTTCCCAAATATAAAGGTTCCATACCTAAAGTCTTTGAAAAGCAACTACACCGACCTCATCTTATGTTTGATGAGATTGCGGCAGGTGATCGTTTAATTCATCATCCCTATCAATCATTTCAACCCGTCATTGATTTTTTAACTGCTGCTGCGATTGACCCAGATGTTATGGCGATCAAACAAACCATATACCGCACAGGTGAAGACTCTGAATTGATGCGCTTGTTGGTAGCGGCTGCCAAAGCAGGTAAAGAGGTGACCGTTGTGGTCGAATTAATGGCTCGCTTTGACGAGCAAACCAACATTAATTGGGCTTCTCGTCTTGAGGAAGTCGGTGCACATGTTGTGTACGGGGTTGTGGGCCACAAAACCCACGCCAAAATGTTGTTGGTGTTACGTCGTGAAAATGGTCGTATACGTCGCTACGCGCATTTAGGAACAGGAAATTATCACCCCCGCACAGCCAGTCTTTATACTGATTTTGGTTTATTTACTGCAAACCCTGATTTATGTGAAGATATGGATAAAGTCTTTGCACAACTCACTGGTTTGGGTGCGCGACGTCAACTTAAGCTGCTGTTGCAGTCGCCTTTCAACATGCATGCAAC
>DITR01000125.1 GCA_002422175.1 Alcaligenaceae bacterium UBA6179 | reverse complement strand
AAGCTGATCGTATGCTTGATATGGGTTTTTTACCCGATCTTGATCGAATTATTCGTGCCTTGCCGGCAACCCGTCAAACATTATTATTTTCTGCAACGTTTGGTAATGATATTCGTAAATTGGCGCTGACTTACATGCGACAACCCGTCGAAATTGAAGTCGCCAAGCGAAATGCTACCGCTGAAAACGTTTCTCAAATTGCATATTTGCTAGTAGGTGAAGACAAACGCGCTGCAGTGGTGCACTTGGTGAAGTCGCGTGGTTTTAACCAAGTGATTGTGTTTTCAAATACCAAAATTGGTACCAGTCGCTTAGCACTCGCCTTAGAAAAAGACGGTGTGCGCGCCGAGTCAATTCATGGTGACAAATCACAGGCTGACCGCATGAAAGCACTTGATGCGTTCAAAGCAGGCGAGCTTGAGGTCTTAGTGGCAACTGATGTGGCGGCGCGTGGTCTAGATGTGGCGGGTGTGCCTTGTGTCATCAATTACGACTTACCCCATACCGCTGAAGATTATGTTCACCGTATTGGTAGAACGGGTCGTGCCGGTGCGTCAGGCGAAGCCATTTCGTTGTATTCAGCAGAAGAAGAAAAGTATTTATTTGATATTGAAAAGCTGACGCGTAAACCGGTTACTCGCGCCACCCTTGATTTAGGTGTTCGCGCCGCCTCAAGCAAACGACCGTCACCTTCGAGTGATCGGGGCGACCGAAGTGAGCGAAGTGAGCGGGGTGGTCGGGGTGATAAAAATGAACGAGGTGATCGCACGGCAACACGCCCAGATTCACGACCTGACTTTAAGCGTGAACCTCGAGTGGCGTCGCGTGGTTATGTGCCAACAGTCAAACCTGTTGATGAATTTTTCTTAAAGCCTTATGTGCCGTCTGTCGTATCGACCCCTTCAAACTTGACGACTTCGCCAAGTTTGGGCCAAAAGTCTGCTTTAACGTCTAAGAAGCCAGGTCTTGGGGTTTTATTGGGTGCTAAGGCTAAGGCGACGCCAGAACAATAGTTTTGCCTGTATTATTTTTTTTCTAATAAACACGCTCGCACGTCAGGTAATGTATTTGACGTTGCGATGTGATCGCCTGTCGCGGTCGCTTCAATCATGCGTTCAAGCTGATCAATGTGTGGCAGCATGGTGCCAAAAAACTGTACTTTACCTTGTCGTTCAATCAACAACGTGGGAAAGTTTTCAATGTCTTCATCGCCTAACAATTCAGGGTGATCTTCAATATCGACCCAAACAAAAACGTGGTCTATAAGTTGGTCTGACAACACCTCTAGCTTTTGTTGATACACCGTGCAGGTGTCACACCATGCAGCACAATAGCAAACAATTAACGGGTGTGTTTTGTTGCCTAACAATGTTTTGAGGTGGGGTGTGTTGGGGGTTAAAAGGGGCATGACGATTTAATGTGGGTTTTCGTAAAAATTATCTGAATTTTTAGGGTCAGTGTAAACAATAGAATTTTCCTCTTGTAAAACTGCGTTAAAAAATCTAGTTAAGACACTACACTAATATTTTAGTTAAGGTCACTACAACATCTTAGTTATGATAACAAGGTAAACCCACATTATCGAAAAATAAAACATGACCTTACCAACACCCTTAAAAACGATACCGCATCAAGAGCGTCTCCCATCAAATACCTCTGCACTTGTGTCTCAGGCGTTTTGGCGAGCAGCGCGTTCACAGCTTCACCCCAGCATGATCTTCGCACTATTTTTACCTGTGATCGTGACAATCGTTTTATTTTCAATTTTGCTTTGGTTCGGTTTTACACCGCTTAATGAGTGGCTCATCGCTCAATTTGATCAGTCAGCCTTATCCACTTATGCTGACCCGTGGGTGGGGGTGGCGGGTTTGCTTTGGTTAAAATCTTGGCTTATTCCCTTTATTGCGCTGTTCATGTTGCTACCGATGGCGGGCATTGCTGGTTTAGCCGTGACAGCAGTATGGATTATGCCTTGGGTTCTGTCACATCTAAGCGCACGGAACTACCCTGATGTGCAGGCACTTGGGCGTCACGCGACACTTTTAAGTGTGTGGAATGCGATTTGGGTGAGCGTGGTGTTTTTGCTGGGTTGGTTAATTACCCTGCCGCTTTGGTTAATTCCACCGCTCGGGCTCATTTTGTCAGTTTTTTGGTGGACATTTGCCTTCACTAAAATGATGCGCATTGATGCGCTTGTTGATCATGCGAGCCCGACTGAACGTAAAACCATTTTGCACGAACGAAGTAGGGGCTTTTGGATCATTGGTTTAATTTGTGCCCTCGTTAATTTGTTCCCCCCTGCATGGATATTTTTACCTGTATTCTCTGGTTTGGTTTTTGCCCACTATAGTTTTCAAGCCATTCGTGATTTGAGGCAATGAAATTTTATGAGTCTTTTTATTCATCTCACAACACCGATTTCAAAACAGATGCTCGCGCAAGCTAAAATATACGTGTTAGGAAAGCTCTCTAATAATAGGTGTTAACAGGTACGTGTTATGAAAAATCATGAGATTGGGTTGATCATTGTTGGCGATGAAATTTTGTCAGGTCGTCGGCAAGACAAACACTTCCCTAAAGTGATTGAGTTATTGACTGCGCGGGGTATGCAACTGCAATCATTACGTGTTTTACCTGATGATCGAGCGACGTTAACGCAGGCGCTAAAAGATTCATTTGCGAGTGGTCAAACTGTTTTATGTTGTGGTGGCATAGGCGCAACGCCAGACGATCACACGCGCCAAGCGGCTGCGGCTGCGCTTAATTTGCCTTTAATGCTTCATCCAGAAGCTGAAAAATTGATTGCTAAACGTTGCGCTGAAATGGCCGCTAAAGGTTCAGGCAGTGCCGATATGACCATTCCAGAAAACCTACAACGATTACAGATGGGGTTTTTTCCACAGGGGGCTGAGGTTGTACATAACCCCTTTAATGGTATTCCGGGCTTTTATATTGAACGCCACACTTTTTTACCGGGCTTCCCTGTGATGGCGTGGCCTATGATTGAAATGACGCTCGACCAGCGTTACGCCCACATGCATCATCTCATTCTGCACGCCGAAGAATCTTTTCTAGTGTTTGGTTTGCCTGAGTCACGTATTACCCCAGCCCTAGAGGCGCTTGAAATTCAATGGCCGGGTGTTAAGGCTTTTAGCTTGCCCTCTGTTGGTGATGCGGGTGAACCACCGCATATTGAGCTCGGTGCCAAAGGTGACCCTGCTAAAGTACCTGATGCCGTGGCTTATTTGCGGCAACAAGCTCAAGATTTGGGCGCTCGATTTTCATAATATGGAATACAATAGCATCAACTGAAATTGTAAAAGTGAGTAGCCGCCAGGTTCTGTCAATCTCACCATGACTAATATACCAACTCGAAACCCTGCTCGACTTAACCCTGAATTGGCTCAGCCATCAGGCTCGTCTCAAATCACTATTCAAGTGATTGATAGAGCCATGCAACTATTAGATGCTTTAGCAGCCGAGTCAGAACCCGTTGCGCTGAAACAAATTGCTGCCACAACGGGTTTACACCCTTCAACCGCCCACCGCATTCTGAATGACTTGGTGACGGGGCGCTACGTTGAACGGGTTGATTCAGGCATGTATCAATTGGGTATGCGGTTACTTGAGTTGGGTTCTTTAGTCAGGGGGCGTTTGAGCGTGCGCGAGGCGGCACTTGAGCCGATGCATCAACTGCATAAGCTCACAGGCCAAACTGTAAATTTGTCGATACAGCAAGGCGATGAGATCGTTTATGTAGACCGCGCATGGAGCGAACGCTCTGGCATGCAGGTTGTTCGCGCTATTGGGGGTCGTGCTCCTTTGCATTTGACTTCAACAGGTAAGTTGTTTCTCAGTGCACAAGAGCCCAGGCAGGTCAGGGCTTATGTGACCCGCACCGGTTTAGCGGGAAGTACGCGCAACAGCCTTACAAAGTTTGATGAACTTGAACGTGAATTAGCCTTGGTGAGGCGACATGGTTATGCCCGTGACAATGAAGAGCTTGAAATGGGTGTGTGTTGCATTGGCGCAGGTATTTATGATGATTCGGGTAGGCTCATAGCGGGCCTGTCTATCTCTGCCCCAACCCAAAGATTACAAGATGGGTGGGTAAAACAGTTAGTTGAAACGGCTCAAGGTATTTCTGAGGCCCTCGGCTATGAGCTTTCCAACCCAATTTCCGCTCAAAATAAGTCTTTTTAAAAAAAACAACAAATATTTTGTTGCGGTGCACCAAAAGTGCTTGACATGTCATATTAGATGATTAAAATAGAGTTTGTGCAGCGCAACATTTAAAAATCTCAGGAGATCTACCATGACACAATTACCTAAAGAAGTACTAGAAAGCCAAAAAGTCGCCCTCGAATCATTAATGACTTTTCAAACAAGCGTTTTCTCTGGTTTTGAGAAGCTTGTTGATTTGAACTTGAAAGTCATGAAAGCCAGTATCGAAGAATCGTCACAAAAAGCACAAGATGCAATGGGCATCAAAGATGTTCAAGAAGTTGTGGCAATGTCTTCATCGATGGTTCAGCCTTCAGCTGAAAAAGCCATGGCATACAGCCGTCACGTCTATGACATCGTAACCAGCGTTCAAGCAGAGTTGAGCAAATTGGCCGAAGGCAAGTTAGCTGAAACCCAAAAGACAGTGCACGAAGCGGTTGAGCAGTTAACCCGCAATGCACCCCAAGGTTCTGAAAGTGCTGTTGCAATGTTGAAGTCTTCAATGGCACAAGCCGGCGCAGCTTACGACAGCATGACAAAAGCCGCTAAACAAGCAGCTGAAGTCGCTGAGAAAAACGTAACTGCTGCTGCGAATGCAACGTTCAAAGCTGCAACTGACGCTGCTGAAGCTGCTGGCAAAACTGCTCGCGGTACCCGTAGCAAAACGGCTTAATTCATTCACCAGCCTGCACGATAAAAAAAGACCGCCTCGTGAACTGACCCCATAAAGTTGGAC
>DITR01000111.1 GCA_002422175.1 Alcaligenaceae bacterium UBA6179 | reverse complement strand
TGTTGATTATTCAAGTTATTGCATCGTTCACCATTATTGCTTTGGTGTTGTTGCAGCAAGGTAAGGGCGCAGACATGGGCTCAGCCTTTGGTAGTGGCTCGTCAGGCAGTTTGTTTGGCGCTACCGGCGCAGCAAATTTCTTGTCGCGTGCCACCAAATGGGCGGCAGTGGTGTTTTTTATAGCCACTATTGGTTTGGCATACATGTCAACCCAAGGTCTTAAAAACCAAAATACCGGCATTATGGAAACATTTACTAACGGCAATTCAGTGCCTACAGTGCCCGGCATGCCGAGTGCCCCTGACGCAGGTGGCGTTCCAAGCGTACCGGGTGCATCGGGTGCGTCGGGTGCGTCGAGTGTGCCAACTGTACCGAGTGTGCCCTCAGATCCTGTCACGCCAGCAGTGCCCAAATAAAGCTAAAGCCCGTGCTAAAATTACGGGCTTAGTAAAGTGCAGTAAGTTTAATTGTGGTTTATTGCCGACGTGGTGGAATTGGTAGACACGCTATCTTGAGGGGGTAGTGNNTCGAGTCTCGCCGTCGGCACCATAGATTTAATAGCAATCTCGTTTGACCCAACTTTTGGGGTCATAGCATTCAAAAGCTTTAGCTCATTTAACAACAGTGCATGACCAAATCACTGTATAGTTTTTCAAAATTGAAAATCAACTTTGAGAAAATAATTGAGCAACCCTCTTTCAAACCAATCTGAAGTACAACTTAATTTTATTGTGCAGGCTGGTGGGCGTGGTAGTCGATTGCGACACCACACGTGGAACAAACCAAAATGCCTCGTATCAGTTCGAGGTAAACCCATTCTTTACCACTTATTTGACCAGTTTCCAGAAGCAAAATTTTGGATCATTGGTGACTATTTATTTGATCAACTTGAACGATACTTGCAGGTAAACCCACCGAGAGTATCTTATACATTAGTTAAAGCTGATCAAACGGGTACCGCTGCAGGTGTCAGCAGCGCCTTAGCTCAAATTAACCCTGATGAGCCTGTGGTGCTAAGTTGGAGTGACCTCATCATTAGCAGCCTTCCTCCCTGGCCCCAAACAGAACTACCCGTTATATGTACAACCAATAACTTTACCTGCCGTTGGACCGTTTCAACTGAAGGCTATCTTCATGAAAAACCTGCTTCTAAAGATGGCGTTATAGGTCTCTTTTATTTACCCAAAGCCTCAGTCTTGTCTGACGTGCCAGACAAAGGCGAATTTGTTAAATGGTTTGCTGCGAACGTGCCCAAGTTTGAGTTGCTTGATTGCCCAGATCTTGAAGAGCTGGGTGATTTTGCAACAATTGAGCTAGACAATGACCGCAGTGGCTTTAGTCGGTTTTTTAATAAAGTAGAAATAGGTGCTGAACGAGTCACCAAGACGGTTATAGATAAAAATTACAACCAGGTACATGTCAATGAAGTAGCTTGGTACCGGCAGGCTCAGTTGTTAGGTTTCCGCCGTATACCTAAGGTCTATAACGAAACCCCCTTAATTCTTGAGCGCATCATGGGTCACCATGCGTACCAAATGAGTGATCTCACTGCACGTGAGCGACGTGCAGTGATGGCAGACTACATGGACTCCCTCATTGCTTTACATGATCTGGGTGATGCCCCTGCTGATGCGCAACAAGTGCATGAAGTTTATCTAGAAAAAACACTAGCTAGGGTTCTGAGTGTGGCACCTATTATTCCGGGGTTTGATTCAGAAAGTATGACTATTAACGGAAAAAAATGTCGCAACTTTTTTTCAGATAAGCATGCAGGGTTGCTTGAGTCTCTTATTCCAGCGCTACAACCTCAGCGCTTTGTGCCCATTCACGGTGACCCTACGTTCTCAAACACCATTATTGATGACAAGTTGCGTGTCTGGTTTATTGACCCCAGAGGGTATTTTCATCAACCCGGTATTTTCGGTGATGCGCAGTATGACTTTGCTAAGCTGTTTTATTCCTCAATCGGTAATTACGATGCCTTTAATCGCCGAAAATTTAAACTTTACATAGATAACGACACAGTTGAAATTTTGATGGAAGAGACTTTATTTTCCAAAACGGCTAAAGACACGTTTACTGATTACCTGGGTTCAAATTCATCAAAAATTGAAGTGCTGCACGGTTTGATTTGGTTGGCTTTAACTGGTTACGCAAAAGATGACATTGATTCAGTGATCGGTGCTTTTTATCTTGGTTTGTACTGGCTTGAAACAGGCGTAGACCGTTTATGAGCAAGCTAGTCTTAAGCACATTGCCTCATACTTGGTTGATTGACATAGATGGCACAATGCTTGAACATAACGGCCATAAAGCCGAGGGTGACAAACTCTTACCCAATGTTAAAGCGTTTTGGTCTCAAATTGCGTCACAAGACATTATTGTTTTGCTCAGTGCAAGAACCTCATCTGAAACGGCAGAAACCCTTGATTTTTTGAAGAGTGCAGGGTTGCGTTTTGACCATGTTTTATTTAATTTGCCCACTGGAGAACGTATTTTAATTAATGACAATAAACCCAGCGGCTTAAAAACGGCTATTTCAATAAATTTAACCAGAGATCAAGGGTTTTCTGATGTTGAGTTAATCATTGATGAAAATTTGTGATCATGACCAACAAATGCTTTATTTGTCGCAAATTTTTTACTACCCATCTGTTGATTAGTCGTGAGGGACAACAATATGATCGGGAAGCAGCCCCTTTACATAACGGTTGTGTGCAATTTTAAAACCACTTTCAAGCCACTTTGTGATTGTTGCGGGTTGGTACAAAGAAGTGTTTTGCTTGGCTTGCTTGAGCCTCGCTCGATGAGAAACAAGCTCTTCAGGGTTTAACCCTAGCTTGATTGCGCGATCTTCATAAGTTTTTAAATCATGCATCACCCAATCGTCTAAACCAAGTGTACAAAGTAGGCTTTCGCTAACGCGAGCGGCAAACGTTTGCCCTGACAAGCCCAGAAGGGGAAGCCCTGCCCATAGGGCGTCGTTAGCGGTCGTGTGAGCAGTGTATGGAAACGTATCTAAGAATAAATCAGCTAATTTATAGCGTGCAAGGTGAGCAGCAGTTGTGGGAACACGCTCAGCAAAAATAATTCGGCTTGGTGCAACGCCCTCCTTGGTTGCCAAACGCTTCAGGTTCGAAATCACAGTTTGATCAGAAGATTGAAGCCAAAGGACACTGTTTTCAACAGCTTTCAATATATTTAACCAGCAATTAAACACAGCGGGCGTAATTTTGTAAGGTTTGTTAAAACAACAAAATACAAAGCTATGTTCAGGTAAGTGATGATCTTTACGATTTACCATTTCATCAATGGGCCGCTTGTCATCATTTGGCTGATAGCTACCAGGCAAATAAATAATCTTTTCCTGATAAAAAGCATCAAAACCTGCAGGCATAAGGTAGTGGTCACCCACGATATAGTCTATGAAATCAGCCCCCATTGTGCCTGGG
>DITR01000193.1:2722-3488 GCA_002422175.1 Alcaligenaceae bacterium UBA6179 | reverse complement strand
GTTCTATTTGTGTGTCTTTCGAATGGTTCATTTCCTAGGGATCTTTTCACCTGTGACTCAGTCATGACAGAAAGTAATAATTTTCCACTGGCTGTGCAGTGAAGCGGAACCCGCATGCCAACATCCACGTGCAAACGAATTGGGGCACTTGTTTCAATACGATCTAAGTACAAAACCTTATTGCCATCAAGAATGTTGAAATTGCACGTTTCACCTATTTCCTCAACTAGACGCCTCATGACCGTGACACGTTGAGAACGAATGGAATCAACTGAAAGGACATTTATTCCGATGAGTCTCATTTTTCCACTGGGTTGATAACGTCGACCATTTGGATCACGCTCAATGAAACCTTGCGAAATTAAAATATTTAAAAGTCTGAATGTGGTGGGTTTTGGTAAGCCATTGCTTGTTGAAATAGCTTCAAGGGTAAGTGGAAATTCAGATTGTGCAATGGTGTTAAGTATCAAAAGCACCTTCTTTGCCATACTTGATTTGGCAGAGTCTTCGAATAAATCTGAGGGGGTGTCTGTACGGGATATTTTTTTTGGCATTTAAAAGATCTTAAAATTTTTGTGTTTTTAAGTGTTTACCCTAAAGCATTTCATCAGATAGTAATTTATATTTCACTGTGTAGAAAATATAAATTATAAATACACAATTATGCAAGCATTAAAGGGGGAACATCAAGAAATGAATGCAACACGAAAGGCTGTGACTAAAAAAAGTGCGGCACCCTTAACAAAGAAAAGGGTGGCAAAAAAAG
>DITR01000193.1:0-2590 GCA_002422175.1 Alcaligenaceae bacterium UBA6179 | reverse complement strand
ATGATTGGAACCTTTTTTCGCAAACCCAGTCCGACTTCAAAACCGTTTGTCGAGGTGGGTGATCTCGTTAAATCAGATACTTCTGTTTGCATTGTTGAAGTAATGAAATTATTAAATACCATTCCAGCAGAATGCGTCGGCAAAGTGTCTCAAATATTAGTTGAAGACGGCGCTACAGTTGTGGCGGGTCAAGCCTTAATGATTGTTGAGGTTTCGTAATGGCGATAAAAAAACCATTTGAGCTCATCGATGTCACCTTGCGTGATGCGCATCAGTGCCTTTGGTCTACGCGCATGACGACCCCTCAAATGTATCCGGCTTTGGCCGATATTGACAACGCTGGGTATGGCTTTATCAATGTTTTAGGTGGTGCAGTGTTTGATGTCATGGTGCGCTTCTTAAGAGAAGATCCATGGCGACGCATGGCATTTTTGAGCGAGCAATTCAAGACCCCGACAGATGCTTTAACACGTGGGCAAAGTATTTACACCTTCGAGCTATTTCCAGACGATGTGGTCGATCTTAATATTGAATTATTAGCAAACTCAGGTGTAAAAGTTCTCACTGTTTACGACGCCTTAAACGACAATCGAAACATTGAATCATCTTTTAAAGCTGGAAAAAAACATGGCATGCTTATTAATGCCATGCTCACCTATGCTTTAAGCCCAGTTCATGACGATCATTACTTTATTGCCAGAACACAGGAACTCGTCAAAATGGGGGTAGACTTTATTTCTGTTAAAGACCCTACCGGTCTTTTGACACCTGAAAGATCTGCCACACTGTTTCCTGCAATTGTTTCGGCCGCAGCAGGCATTCCTATTAAATTACATTCGCATTGCCAATCGGGTTTAGCCCCTCTTGTATATGAGGAAGCGATTAAAGCGGGATTTTCATATGGTTACGTGGCGACAAATTGCTTAGCCAATGGCGCCTCATTGCCTTCTGTTCTTGACGTTTATGCGAGCGCACAACGACTTGGAAGAGCTCCCAAAATGAATGCAGCTGCCTTGCAAAAGGTCGATGAATATTTTGATTGGGTTTGTACACGTGATAACTTGGCACGTGGAAAAAAGGCGCAGTACGATCCCGCCCTATACGAGCACCAAATTCCTGGTGGCATGATTTCGAATTTGCGCGCTCAGCTCGCAACGATGGGCATATCACACAGAGAAGGTGAAATTTTAGCTGAGACTGCACGCGTGAGAGAAGATTTGGGTTACCCCATCTTAGTGAGCCCATTCGCTCAATATATCGTGACGCAAGCTGTTCTGAATGTGATGCAAGGCGAGCGTTATAAAACGATTCCTGATGAGGTGAAGCTGTATCTCAAAGGACATTACGGAAAGTTAGCTGGCACACCCAGCGCAATGGTTATGGAAAGAGCAAATGTTGATTACGATGCCTCACGTAGACCTGGTGAGTTAATCAAACCGGCATTGCCGGGCCTTAGAAAAAAATGGGGTCGTTCAGTGAGCAAAGAGCAGTTAAGTTTGCACGCCTTTTACCCAGAAAACTTAGCTCTGGGTTTAAAAGACGGTGCAGCGCAAGCACTTAAGCAAGGCTCTGAATTACAACCCTTTACAGAATTAGTTAAGTATTTAGTGATGAAAAAAGATTATAAAAAAATAAAGACTAAGTTAGGTGATGTTGAGTTAAGTTTTACGAGTTAGTGGTTAGATGTTTATTAAAAGAAGTAAACAATTATTTCAATAATAAAGGAGACCGTAATGAAAAAATTTAGTGCAACACGTCGCATATCATCATTGCTGGCAGCTGCTCTACTCTCAAGTGTTTCGATGGTGTCAATGGCTCAAAACGCTACGAAATTTAACGANNTATGGCTGGCCCGAAGGAGCCACTGAACAAGTATCTGCTAAATCTGTCGCATGGCTGAAAGAAAAAGGCTGGTGGCCTTTGCAGATTGCATTCCAGCCACCTTGGTCTGGCCAAAATACCGTTAATTTGGTTATGGACAAGAAAGGGTTCCTTTCAAAACGCGGTATCGAGTCTAAGTTACAAGCCTTTCCATCAGGCCCCGCAATTAATGAAGTGATTATTTCTGGGCGCTTTCAATTTGGCAATGGCGGCAACTTCCCTTTCACATCGCTGATCGATAAAAACGTGCCGGTCAAGACTATTGCTGTGATCAACACGAATTTAACGCATGCTGTATTGGTTCCAATAGACTCTAAGATCAATTCTTTCAAAGATTTTAAGGGTTCTAATCCTCCAGCTACGATCGGTATCGTGACAGGCTCGTCTGCAGAGTTTTACATTCAGGCAGCGGCTAAGGCGAATGGCATTGAAATCGGCAAAGACATTATTTTAAAAAATATGCCCCCAGGCGAACAGATGGCTATGCCTAAAGGAATTGATGCAGTCGTACCTTGGGATCCAACCCCAACCATCATGGTTAAAGAACGTAAAAACGCTAAGATTATTAGCGATAGTTTTCCCTACAATATATATGCGGGCACTTTTTACGTTAGACAAGAGGTGATTGACAATGCACCCGATGTCGTTCAGGCATTTACTGACGCCATAGCCGAAGCAACCCTTTGGATTAGAAAGAATCCTAATGCGG
>DITR01000049.1 GCA_002422175.1 Alcaligenaceae bacterium UBA6179 | reverse complement strand
TGCGGTGAACCCGACTGACCTAATAATTCAACAGAGGCTAAAAGAGCACTTGAATCATTGCTCGTTAACCCCTTCACTATTTCAGGATTAACAATCACTTGAGAAAAAGCGAGCTGAAATGGTATCCATAGTGTCAGCACAAATAACCATTTCAGCCGCGTTTTTAACATTAATGTATCTCAATCAAGTGTAAAAAGTTACATGCTTTGCTTACTTTCATTGCCAGGAATATAGGGGCTCCAAGGCTGCGCTCTGATGGGCCCTTTGGTTTGCCAGACCACTTCAAACTGACCATCGGCTTGAATCTCACCAATAAAGACGGGTTTATGTAGGTGATGATTGGTTTCATCCATTTTGACTGTGAAACCATCAGGCGCAACGAATGTCTGCCCCCCCATCGCGTTAATCACTTTATCTACGTTGGTTGTGCCTGCTTTTTCAACAGCTTGCTTCCACATGTAGATGCCAATATAAGTTGCCTCCATTGGGTCATTGGTTACAGCTGTTTGAAAATTAGGCAGGTTTTTCGCTTTTGCGTAGGCCTTCCATTTTTTTACAAACTCAGCATTCGTTGGGTTTTTAAGTGATTCGAAATAATTCCATGCTGCTAAATGTCCAACCAGAGGCTTTGTATCGACACCGCGCAACTCTTCTTCACCGACTGAGAAAGCGACAACAGGCACATCTGTTGCCTTCAAACCGGCATTACCGAGCTCTTTATAAAAAGGCACATTTGAATCACCATTAATGGTCGAAACCACAGCTGTTTTGCCGCCTTGAGAGAATTTTTTAATATTCGCTACGATGGTTTGATAATCTGAGTGACCAAAAGGTGTATAGATTTCTTCAATATTTGCGTCGGTCACACCATTTTTATTTAAAAATTGACGCAAAATTTTATTTGTCGTACGTGGGTAAACATAGTCAGTACCCAATAATACAAAGCGTTTAGCGCCCCCACCTTCTGCGCTCATCAAGTACTCTACTGCGGGTATGGCCTGTTGGTTTGGGGCTGCGCCGGTATAGAAGACATTCATTTCTAATTCCTCGCCTTCATATTGAACGGGGTAAAAAAGTAAACCGTTCATTTCCTTAAAGACTGGCAATACTGATTTGCGAGATACAGAAGTCCAACACCCAAAAACAACAGCAACATCTTTAGTCAGTAGTTCTCGTGCACGTTCTGCGAATAAAGGCCAATTTGATGCAGGGTCAACGACCACCGCTTCAAGTTTTTTACCCATCACGCCGCCATTTGCATTGATTTCATCAATCGTCATAAGCGCGACATCTTTAAGTGACGTTTCTGAGATGGCCATGGTGCCAGATAAAGAATGCAAAATACCAACTTTTATGGTGTCTTGTGCTGCGATTGCTTGTGGCATCCAGCTTGTTAAGGCGAACAAAGTTGCGATTGAAAGTTGTTTAAGAATGTGTCTTCGCTTCATGGAATCAATTCCTTCTATTGGATTAAATCGAATGTTGGTTGCTGTGTTTTGCTTTATCTACTGCGGCTACATCATGACTAAAGCAAAATTTATGCCAACTTTGAATCAATCGAAATTGAATTCCTATCTAGCTGTGGGTAAATCAAATGCCAGGGCGACCTGCACACCAAACGCATCAAATGAATGCAAGAAATGTTGTCTTGCACCAAATTAGACTTAAGAAAAAAGAAATGAGCGTTTATGGGGCTATCAAGTCAAAAGAAAAACGCTTAACGTTTCCCCGACAGTAAGCCATCAACCGAATAACGCCCAGCACCATAAGTGGCAATCAACAGGTAGGCTGCCATAATGGCCAGGTTTTTATAGAACTGCGGTTCGTTAAATACAGGGTTAATGCCTGCCCAAAAGGGGTGGCCTAGATAAGTAACGGGAATCAGCCACAAGACCACCAACAATGCTGATACTCTTGTTTTAAAACCGACCAACACAGCTACGCCTATTGCCAATTGAAAAAAGGCATTTGCGTAAGCAAACCACATTGGGGCAACGCCACCTTTAAGAAATAAAGACATGAGCCTAACTGTTGCCGGATTATTAATAAAGTTATTAATATCAACCAGCTTATCAAAACCATAGAGCACCATAATAGGTGCCATCAAAATTCGCGATACCAAAAGCGATAGGTTGTGCATTATAAGAAGCGTGGAATAACTTTACCGGGGTTCAAAATATTGAGTGGATCAAGCGCGTCTTTAATTGATTGCATCACCTCAAGCGTGTCGCGACCGTGTTCGGCTTCCATAAACTGCAGTTTGTGTAAACCAATGCCGTGTTCGCCAGTGCAAGTGCCATCAGATTCAATGGCCAAGCTGACCAAATCATGATTCAATCGTTCTGAGGCTTCCCACTCATTTGAGTCATTAGGGTCAAGCAACATCAAAACATGAAAATTACCATCACCCACATGACCGACTATGGTTGTGGGAAAACTGACTTTTTCTAACCACTCAGTTGTTTTATCAATGCAATGTGCCAAGCGTGAAATGGGTACACAGACATCGGTTGTACTGACACGACAACCAGGACGCAATTGCAGACCTGCAAAATAAGCGTTGTGTCGTGCTGTCCAGAGACGGTTCCGGTCCTCTGGGTGCTCAGCCCATGCAAAATCAGTACCACCGGTATCTTTTGCAAGCTCTTGAACGGTTTGAGCCTGCTCTTTAACACTGGCTGAACTACCATGAAATTCAAACAACAACAAAGGTGACTCTTGAAGTGTAAGCTTGCTATACATATTACTGGCACGAACAGCATCGGTATTCATTAATTCAACCCGAGCGACAGGTACACCCATTTGAATGGTTTGTATCACACAGTCAACTGCTGCACGAACAGAAGGAAAGTTACATACGGCTACACTGACAGCTTCAGGTTGAGGGTAAAGTCTTAGTGAGATTTCAGTGATGATGCCAAGCGTACCTTCGCTACCGACATATAAACGCGTCAAGTCGTAACCTGCAGAAGATTTTCTAGCACGTCTAGCCGTACGAATAACTTTACCTTGAGCGGTCACCACTTCGAGTGACAATACGTTTTCACGCATGGTGCCATACCGTACGGCGTTAGTCCCTGAAGCGCGGGTAGCGGCCATGCCACCTATTGAGGCATCTGCGCCGGGATCAATTGGGAAGAAAAGCCCAGAAGTACGTATTTGCTCATTTAACTGTTTTCGACTAATACCTGGCTGAACGGTGACTGACAAATCTTCTACATGTAAGGCTAAAAGCTTATTCATGCTTGAAAGATCAAGGCTTATACCCCCTTCAATAGCGAGCAAATGTCCCTCAAGCGATGAGCCCGCACCATAAGGAATAAGAGGCACTTGATGAGTACGGCATTGATTCACGACAAACACAACATCATCAGTTGACTCGGCATAAACCACCGCGTCTGGCAACATCATGGGGAAAGGTGACTCGTCACGACCATGGTGCTCACGAACCGACACGGCGGTATTAAAACGGGCCCCAAACCGATCTTTCAACGCCTCTAACATATCGCTTGGCAAGGGTTTACGTAAACATTGCTCAATGAGATGATTGCCCATTTAATTACTCCAAATTTGCATTGAATTTAGCCTGAAATATTAATAATAGGAAGGGATTTGTATAAGATATTTTTTAAAATATACTTATACGTCAAAGCTTATATTCGTATACTAAGACCCAAATTAACATTGGCACGAAACATTCATGTCTACAGACCAACTGAGTCATCTACTAGCAATGTCTGCAACCATTGCCTTTGCCGTAACAGGCGTTTTAGCCCTAGCAGATCGCCGCGTTGATTTATTTTCAATCGTTGTTCTGGGTGTGATCACTGCTATAGGTGGCGGAACTATTCGAGATTTAATTTTAGACGTTCCCGTATTTTGGTCAAATGACTTAAGTTATGTTCGGTTTGCCGTTTTAGCTAGCATTCTCACATTTATTGCCCAATCATTTTTCGCTCACCCTAATGTTTATAAATTAATGCTCTACATTGACGGACTTGGCGTAGCCATGTTCGGCGTTGGCGGTGCCGTAAAGGCATTAGAGCTGGGGTTTGGCTGGCCTATTGGCCCTTTAATTTTAGGTGTTATCACAGCGATTGGTGGTGGTCTGATGCGCGATGTGTTGTCAGGCAGAAAAACATTACTGATGAGCAATGAAGTCTATGCTGTACCCGTGGCACTTGGCATCTTAACCACGTTGGTTTCTGTTCATTTTTTTCCTGACTTTAAATCAGAAGCCATTTTGGCTGGTACCATCATTGCCTTTGGTTTACGTTCATGTGCCATTTACTGGTCATGGCATTTACCGGCATGGTTCACTAGCACACCAAGATGATACCCATTAAACAATTTATATTTATTAATCTATTAACACATAGATATGTATAAAATTAAAAAATTAATCGTGATGACGCTTTAAGCATTCAAGCATTCAAGCATTCA
>DITR01000038.1 GCA_002422175.1 Alcaligenaceae bacterium UBA6179 | reverse complement strand
ACTATGCGTTGGCGACTGGCACGCCAGCCTACAGCGTTATGGCGCGGGGCGCTGTTATGCGCGACAGGCATTACCGCGACATGGGCGTTACTGGTCTTGCTTTGGTTACCCACTGTCGATTATGTACGCAGTTACAAACCCATGTCGAACTCAATTCAACAGGCATTGCTTGAACACACAAATCAACCAGGGCAACGACCTTGTTTACGCTCGTTAGGGGTTTCAGAAGGGGTGCGCGCATCACTTTATGTATTTGAGGGTATAACCTTTTCATACTCAAGCGACTGCAAATTTATTTTGCAACAAACCACCATACAACAATTGCTCGATCGTGCAGCGGGCTTTGAAGACAATGCAACCGTTGTCTGGCTTGGCTCTCGCGGTGCTGATCGCTTTGATCGATATCGTCTTCTTAAATTAAACCCTTAATGATCGCAGTTTCATGAGCACGATGCTAGATGACAGCGCGTCTGTCTGGCGAACAACACGCAATATCTTGCGCCAATCTTGGCCGATTTTAATCAGCCAGTGGGCTAGCATTTCCTTTGGTGTGCTCGATACGGCCATGACAGGTCACGCTAGCCCAGTTGATTTGGCAGCCACAGCACTTGCGGTTGCCATTTACATATCCGTGTTTGTGGGTTTGATGGGTGTCATGCACGCACTCATACCGATTCAAGCTCAATATTTTGGTGGTGGTAAGCACGAAGCCGTCGGCCGAGCATTCAGCCAAGGCATTTGGGTTGCTTTGTTACTTTCAGTTTGCGGTGGGGTGCTGATGAGCTTTCCAGATGTATGGCTGTCATTATCTGGCAATGTTGAACCCGCTGTGCGTGAACGGTTAGGCCAATATTTAATCGTTCTCACTTTTGGCTTACCGGCCGCCCTCATGTTTAGAACGGTGTATGCNNTAGCCAATGCCGTGTCGCGCCCCAAGTTATTCATGATGATCAACTTAGTTGGCGTGGCCATTAAAGCCTTTCTCAATTGGTTATTTATTTTTGGAAATGCCGGGTTTCCTGAACTGGGGGCTGTGGGTGCGGGCTTGGCATCGGTCATGGTGTATTGGCTGAGCTTTTGTTTTGGGTTGTGGTGGGTCTTGCGCGACCCATTTTATAAACGCTTTGACCTTAAACTTCGCGCACCAAAAATTAAAGAAATGTGGGAAATCTTACGTTTGGGTTTACCCATGGGTGCTTCGTATATGGTCGAGGTCAGTGCCTTTACCTTTATGGCTCTGTTAATTGCCAATGAAGGCACTACCATTACCGGTGCTCACCAAATTACAGCGAACTTAGCTGCTCTTTGTTACATGATGCCCATGGCTATTGGGGTCGCTACAGCGGCGCTAACGGCACAGGCAATTGGTGCGAAACAACATATTTTGGCTCACCGCACCGGCATGTTGGGTCTTGGCATTACTTTGGCAGGTGCCCTCTTGACCTCATGCGTTTTGTTTTTTGGTCGAGAGCAGATTGTGGCGCTTTATACCGATGACTTAGCCGTCACAGCGATTGCTTTATCACTATTGGCGATATTGCCTTGGTTTCATGTGATTGATTCAATGCAATGTGCCAACATTTATTTACTACGGGCTCACAAAATTGCAATAGTGCCTTTAATTTTACAAACCCTGTCGCTGACATTAGTGGGTTTGTTAGGTGGCTGGTACTTTGGTTTTGGCCCAGGTCAAGGGCAGTTTGAAGGGGTCAGACAGCATTTGCTTGCCGGCTCGCCCCCTGGCGCGGGTACCATGTGGCTCATGGCTGGCGTAGGGCTCGGGGTATCTGCCATGGCCTTGCATATTTGGTACCGATTTATTGTTTACCCGCGGCAGCTTAAGGCTTCGCGTTTAGGCTAGCCCATTAAGCAGGGTTCGCCTCGCTGGGCAAGTGAATAAAATGCTCTCGATAATAACGAAGCTCGTCAATTGATTCGTAAATATCAGCCAATGCTTCGTGGCGACTTTTTTTCTCAAAGCCTTTCAATAATGAAGGGCGCCAACGGCGCGCCAATTCTTTGATGGTGCTGACATCAACCGTTCTGTAATGAAAAAACTGCTCAAGATTGGGCATGTATTTATACATAAAACGCCGATCTTGACTGACAGAATTGCCACACAAAGGTGACTTGCCTGCGGGCACATGCTCTTTTAAAAAAGCAATCAATTGCGCTTGCGCCGCATCTTCATTTAGGGTTGAAACACGAACACGGTCAATCAACCCACTTTTGGAATGGGTTGACTGGTTCCATTTGTCCATCGCTTGTAATAAAGCATCTGACTGGTGAACCACTAAAACCGGGCCCTCAGCCACCACGGTTAAATCAGGCTCAGTGACCACCACGGCCACTTCAATGATTCGTTCTTTTTCAGGATCTAAGCCTGTCATTTCCATGTCTAGCCAAACCAAGCGCATATCTTGCGATGCAATGGAGCCATTTGATTTTTTGGGTGCTACAGCCATAAGGTCGACCTATAATGAGTAAATACTGTGAAATAAAGCTATTTTCTCACAGCCCCACTATTCACGTTAACGATGCGTTTAATTTATCTCTTATGCTTACCAGTTTATTTCTAATTTTTCTGATAACCGATTTAGGCATTCGCCTTTGGTTGGCAAGCCGACAGATCAATTATGTGCGCAGTCATCGCGATCGCGTGCCGGCCGCGTTTGCTGAACGTATTGGTTTAAAAAGCCATCAACGCGCAGCAGACTATACGGTTGCCCGTAAACGTCTCACCATTTTTGAAAGTATATTTGACACCATTATTTTGTATGCGCTTACTTTAGGTGGGGGTTTAACGCTCATAGAGCAATGGGTTTCTAGCTACATTAACCAAGCCTTCAGCGCACAAATCGCATTTGTGATTGCTATTGGCTTGTTGATGGGGCTTATTGGTTTACCCTTTTCGATTTACAAACAATTTAAAATTGAAGCTGACTTTGGTTTTAATCGGATGTCGCCCAAGCTTTTTATCAGCGACTTAGCCAAAGGCACTTTGCTTGGCGCGGCCATCGGTTTGCCATTAATTGCCATCATTTTATTTTTGATGGAAAAAGCCGGTACGGCTTGGTGGGTTTGGGCTTGGGCTGTTTGGGCAGCGTTCAATTTATTAGCCATGTGGGTTTTCCCAACCTGGATAGCGCCTCTTTTCAATAAATTTACACCACTTGATGACCCTCAACTGGCCAAACGCATTCAAGCCTTGGCTAAACGTTGTGCATTCACCATAACAGATCTGTTTGTGATGGATGGCTCAAAAAGATCTGCTCATGGTAATGCCTACTTTACTGGGTTTGGTCAATCGCGCCGTATCGTCTTTTTCGATACCTTACTGGCTCGATTAACCCCCTCTGAAATTGAGGCGGTTCTAGCTCACGAGTTAGGCCACTTTAAGCATAAACACATTACCAAACGGCTTGTCACAACATTAGTTGGCTCATTGGTCTTATTTGCTTTGTTAGGTTGGCTATCGGCATCACCCTGGTTCTTTAGCGAACTCGGCGTATCTTATAACCCTGATGCTCCAAACCATGCCGTGGCATTAATTCTATTTTTTATGGTCATACCTGTTTTTACATTTCCGCTGACGCCTCTTATGAGTTTTTTATCAAGGCGTGATGAGTTTGAGGCTGATCAGTTCGCCATGGCTCAGGCCAATGGTGCAGACTTGGTAAGCGCCCTAGTCAAACTTTACGATGATAATGCTTCAACGCTAACACCTGACCCCATACATTCGGCCTACTATGACAGTCACCCCCCCGCTTCAACACGCATTCAACGACTACAGGGCGCATGAGTAAACATACCAAAGCCAAGCATTTTGTACCGGAAGTAAATGCCTTGCAGCAAACATTAACAGGCCGCGTCACCAGTGCCCATGGTCGTCATTATGGGGTTG
>DITR01000173.1 GCA_002422175.1 Alcaligenaceae bacterium UBA6179 | reverse complement strand
AGTCGGGTTCACCGCATGCAGAGGAAGTGCTCACAGCAATTAGTAATGGTCAAGTCAGAGTTAATCATCAAGGTCAAATTTATCTAGAAAAATCTAATGGCACAATTATCAATTTAATTGATGGTATTCCCGTCTTGGTTATGCCTCCCGATGTAGAGAAAATAAGACTAAACAATCGTTTACGATCGGGTATAAAAAATGCATTAGCTTATTCACTCATCTTTAGTAATAGCCCAGAAATACGTTTGCGAGCAGTGAAAGAGTTGCAGACAAACGTCGATTTTGAAAGGCTTCCAATTCTAATAAAAGCGCGTGCTCAAGAAAAAAATACAAATGTTGCTTATGCTTTAGACCTTTCGATCGCAAGTGCCAATCTGCGGGCGCCAGATAATGAAATACGTTCAAATGCTATTGCAGCGTTGGGTGAAAGTGGGCAAGGGCAGTTTATACAAACATTAAGGCCTTTATTAAACAAAAATGAACAAGGCCAGTTTTTAGAGCCACTCATTATTCGACAAGCCACCGAAATCGCACTTAAAAAAATTGAGTATCAACTCACCATCGAGTCTTGGTTAGGTAACATTTTCTTTGGCTTGAGTTTGGGCAGTGTATTGCTACTCGTTTCTTTAGGGCTTGCCATCACCTTTGGGTTGATGGGCGTTATTAACATGGCACATGGCGAATTGTTAATGATAGGTGCCTATTCAACTTACGTTGTGCAAACATTATTTAAACAGTGGTTACCAACCGCTTTTGATTGGTATGTTGTTGCAGCATTGCCCGTCGCTTTTGTCGTCACAGCAGTCGTTGGCATGGTGCTTGAGCGAACCGTTATACGTTGGCTATATGGTCGCCCACTTGAAACGCTTCTTGCAACTTGGGGCATCAGTTTAATCTTAATGCAAGCGGTGAGATCAATTTTTGGTGCACAAAATGTCGAGGTCGCTAACCCAAGCTGGATGAGTGGTGGGTTGCACGTCATGGGTAGTTTAGTGATTAGCTACAACCGAATTTCAATATTTATCTTTGCTTTGTTAGTCGTTCTTTTTGTTTGGTTGATATTGCAATATACACGTATAGGGCTCTTTGTAAGAGCCATCACGCAAAACCGTCGAATGGCTGATTGTGTTGGTGTGCCAACAGGTCGAGTTGATATGCTGACATTTGGCTTAGGCGCTGGTATTGCAGGTTTGGCTGGCGTCGCTTTATCGCAGCTGGGTAACGTTGGGCCTGATCTAGGCCGCACCTACATTGTTGATTCATTTATGGTTGTTGTATTAGGTGGGGTGGGTCAGTTGGCTGGAACGGTGGTTGCAGCATTAGGTTTGGGTGCTCTTAATAAATTCATTGAACCGTTTTCAGGTGCAGTGATCGCAAAAATAACAATTTTGATGTTTATTATTTTGTTTATTCAAAAAAGACCCCAGGGCCTCTTTGCACCTAAAGGTAGGACTGCCGAATGAACGCCAACTCGTCAGCGATGCAAATGCATTTTTCAACCTACAGCTCAAAGCCTATTCTGTTTAAACCCAAAGCATGGGTTGCCATTTTACTGGTTACATGTTTTTTTGCTGTACTGCCTATTTTGAATTTAACGATGCCAACGCATCATTCATGGTACGTCACCGATTACACCATTTCATTATTTGGTAAATTTATTTGTTTTGCATTAGCTGCTTTAGCGTTAGATTTAGTTTGGGGCTACACCGGTATTTTGTCTTTAGGCCATGGCTTATTTTTTGCTTTAGGTGGCTACGCTCATGGTATGTATTTAATGAGAGCAGCAAAGCCCTCAGCAGATGAATTGCCTGACTTTATGGTGTTTTTAAGTTTTGACCATTATCCGTGGTTTTGGGGGCTAACCGAATATGCTGTTTATGCATGGTTGTTGGTTATATTGGTGCCAGGTGTTTTAGCTTTTATATTTGGCTATTTTGCGTTTCGTTCTCGAATTAAAGGGGTTTACTTTTCTATCATTACCCAAGCGCTCACTTTTGCTGCCATGCTTTTATTTTTTCGAAATGAGACCGGGTTTGGTGGAAATAATGGTTTCACAGATTTTAAATACATTCTAGGCTTCGATATTACTGCGAGCACAACCCGTGCAAGCCTATATTGGGTCAGCTTAGCGGCTTTGTTAGGCGCACTTATTTTAGGTCGTGCCATTACCCAATCTAAACTTGGTCGAGTCTTGACTGCGATACGAGATTCAGAGGGTCGCCTGAGATTTTTGGGTTATGAACCGCTTGGTTTTAAGTTGTTTATTTGGACATTATCTGCGATGTTGTGTGGTGTTGCCGGGGCACTGTACGTGCCGCAAGTTGGCATTATTAACCCAAGTGAAATGTCACCAGAGAACTCTATTGAAATGGTGATTTGGGTTGCAACGGGAGGGCGTGGTTCGCTCATAGGGCCAATAGTTGGTGCTGCCACAGTTAATGGCCTTAAGACTTGGTTCACCAGTACATTCCCCGAATATTGGCTTTATGCCCTAGGATTTCTTTTTGTCGTGGTCACTGTTTTTTTACCTCAAGGTATCGTTGGGCTTGTACAGAAGACACTGAAAACTATTAAACACAAAGAGGTGAAAGCATGACACCTCAAGCTCATTCAGTCGACACGGTAAATAACCCAGATATGAATGGGTCAGGCGGAACGGTAAGCTATGATCGTGTGGCTCAACAAGGTCTTGATACCACTCATGGAGTCATACTTTATCTTGAAGATATTTGTGTTGATTTTGATGGCTTTAAAGCTTTAAATAATTTAACACTTGATATCGGTGTAGGCGAATTACGTTGCATCATCGGCCCAAATGGCGCCGGCAAAACCACTATGATGGACGTCATCACAGGTAAAACCAGGCCTACTTCTGGGCAGGTTTTTTTTGGTCAGACATTAGATTTATCTGCAATGACTGAAGCTCAAATCGCACATGCCGGTATTGGGCGGAAGTTTCAAAGGCCCACAGTCTTTGAGCATCACACCATATATGAAAATCTTGAATTAGCTTTAAAAACCGATAAAGCTGTTTGGCCGACACTTTTTGCACGGCTGAATGGTCAGCAGCGAGATCATATTCATTCAACACTCGAATTATTAAAACTAGAAAAATTATTTAATCAAGCTGCGGGCTTGCTTTCGCATGGCCAAAAACAGTGGTTAGAAATCGGAATGTTGCTTATGCAAGATCCAAAACTACTTTTACTAGATGAGCCCGTTGCAGGTATGACAGATGCTGAAACGGAGAGGACAGCTGAATTATTTAATTCATTGCGCGGAAAACATTCACTGGTTGTGGTTGAACACGATATGGACTTTGTAGAGTCGATTGCACTAGATGGAAAAGTGACGGTGTTGTGTGATGGTAGCGTTTTGGCTGAAGGAAATATGCAAGCCGTTCAAAACGACCCCCGTGTGATTGAAGTATATCTTGGGCGCTAGTAATGTTAAAAGTGAATAACATTAACCAATATTATGGCGGTAGCCATACTCTGCGATCTGTATCGATGCAGGTTCAAATTGGGCAGTGTATTGCCGTATTGGGTCGTAATGGGGTTGGTAAAACGACTTTGCTTCAATGCTTAATGGGTGTTCAATCGATTCGAAATGGGTCTATAGAATTTAATGGCCAAGATATTTCACGCTTGCCCCCTTATCAGCGCGCTCGATTAGGTATTGCTTATGTTCCACAGGGACGCGAGATCTTTTCAAGGCTGACTGTTGAAGAAAATATCTTAATGGGTATGGCGACTCAGTCTGGTTCCAAAGCAAAGAAAATTAAATCAGATATCTTCGAACTTTTTCCTGTTTTAAAAACTATGATGAACCGTCGTGGTGGAGATTTATCTGGGGGTCAACAGCAGCAGCTTGCCATTGCACGCGCTTTGGTATCTGAGCCAAAACTAATTATTTTTGACGAGCCTACTGAAGGTATACAACCTTCAATTATTAAAGATATTGGTCGAGTGATTGCCATGTTGAGAGATCAAGGCAATATGGCAATTGTTTTATGTGAACAGTACTTCGACTTTGCTCAAGCCTTGGCTGATACCTTTATTGTTTTGTCTCGTGGCGAAGTGATCGCGAGTGGTGATTCTAAGCAAATGAGTGACCCCAGTATTCGACAGTTACTATCGGTATGATGCCGCATTCAATTTTTGTTAGTCTTTTTGTTAGTCGTTAGGCCTGTTCTCTGTTTTATCAGGTCTTTTTTCTAAAGCTTTAAACAACCCTTTTCTTCAATAAACCGAATGATGACATCAAGACCTTCATTTGTTTTAAGGTTAGTCATGACCCATTGTCGGTCAGGGCGCATGCGTAATGTATCGTGTCGCATAACATCAAGATCAGCCCCTACGTAAGGCGCCAAATCAATTTTATTGATAACCAGTAAATCACTTCGAGTGATGCCGGGCCCACCCTTGCGTGGAATTTTTTCTCCGCCTGCGACATCAATCACATATATCGTTAGGTCAGACAGGTCAGGACTAAAGGTGGCCGCTAGATTGTCGCCACCAGATTCAATAAATATTAAATCTAAATCAGGAAATCGCTGTTGCATGCGATCAATCGCTTCAAGATTAATTGAGGCATCTTCTCGAATTGCGGTATGAGGGCAGCCACCGGTTTCAACCCCCATAATTCGTTCAGCGGGAAGGGCCTCGGCAGCAACCAATAGTCGTTCATCTTCTTTGGTGTAGATGTCGTTGGTAACAACAGCTAAGTTATATTGGTCGCGCATTTTTTTACAGAGCATTTCAACCAAGGTTGTTTTGCCTGAACCGACAGGTCCACCAATACCGACTCGTAATGTATTTTTTTTCAAGTTGATTCCTTAACTTCTAAATAAGCGAGAATATTGAGATTCATGCAAAGTGCTGGTAATCGATAACCCAAGCGATGCTGTACCGGCCTGTTCTAAAGGCGTTGCTAGAGCGATCTCGATGGCTTGTGAAATACAGGGTTTTAATTCATGCATTAAGAGTTGCCCGTCTTTTTGACCGAGTGGCACAATTTTGACAGCAGCTAAGACTTGGTTTTCTAACCAAGCCCATAAATAGGCTGTTAATGCAGAGGTATCTTGTAAGCCACGTAAACCAGACAGTACGGCGTGCGTGGCGGTGTAATTTTCATTTAACTGGTTTAGCAACTCGGGTGCGGGCATTTTTTCTGTGGGTAGCCATTGTTCAAACAAGCGAACCAAAGAATAAGCCATTTGTTTTGATTCTAAGCGTAATTCAGCCGTTTCACGCAACGCTGCTAGTCGTCTAGATACAGTCAGCACATCGTCCCATTGGCCGCACTGGGCTGCATTAAAACAAGCCAGCCACCAAGGTAAATCTTGTCTTGCAATAATAAGTAATAAGGTGTCACGTATCCAGGTAGCAGCTGTTGTCTTATCTGTAACCAAGCCACTCGCTTGAGCTTGCTCTAAACCTTGCGAGTAAGCAAACCCGCCAATGGGCAAAGCCGGGCTGGCTAAATGCATGGCATCTAACCAATTGTTAATTTCAGTTTTTGGCATCAAGTCTGAGGAAGTAATCTCATTGCCTAAAGGTTTATTCATGACTTTTTATGGACTGAATTGTTATGTGCAGCAATCGATAGCGCTTCACCGACTGTACCCATAGCTTCATCATTAGCATCGCACTCGCCATGGTGATGATGACCACCTGCATAAGCCCCCCTTTCCGGTGTAAAGGCCAACATGACAGGTTGAACCGAAGCACCTAATCGACGTGCCATATCGGCAAGAATAGGGTCGGGTTCAATATACACAGCATCTGCTTTGAGCATCGCTCTTACGTGTCGATTGGCTAAGTGGTAGACCACTCGCATTAAGTCATATGATGTTTCAGAACGTATACAGAGTAAAGATTCTTGTGCCGCTTCAATACGCAGCCTATCACCTGTCTCGCTAATTAATACATCGCCAGGCTCAAGGTATTCACCGCGTTGCAAAATGATAGCTGCACCTCGACCGCTCGGTAACATGATGGCTAACCTTGAACGCATGCGTTCAAAACAAGTGAGTAACAACACTTCACCCTCTAATTCAAAAGAGATTGAATCATGATTGTTTTTTCTATTGAAAAGTAAAGTCATATTTAAAACAGAAAGTATCGTTGCGCCATGGGCAACTCAGTTGCGGGCTGACAGTCTAGGAGCACACCATCAGCATAAACTTTGTAGTTTTCAGGGTTAACCGTAATATCAGGCGTGGCATCGTTTAGTTTCATGTCTGCTTTGCTGATTTTGCGAACATGGCTCACGATACCTATTTTTTTGTTTAAACCGAGTTGATATACCAAGTTGCTGTGTGCCGCTGCCTGTGAGATAAAAGTTAAACTGGTTTCATGCAACGCTTTACCAGCAGCCCCAAACTGTGGGCGGTAATGAACCGGTTGCGGTGTTGGAATTGAAGCATTGATGTCGCCCATTAATGCCATAGCAATCATGCCACCCTTTAAGATGGTGGTGGGTTTA
>DITR01000108.1 GCA_002422175.1 Alcaligenaceae bacterium UBA6179 | reverse complement strand
GCTGATTCTCTGGACAGTCGGCCTCGCCACAGCTGCAATTTTGATGTGGGGCGGTATTTTTGGTCTGACCTATGTAGAAAATTCAAATTGGGGTGGTTTGCCCGTTACGTTGCTGTTGGCAACATTTGCTATTGCCTTGTCATTTCCCGTTGGTGTGGTGTTGGCCTTGGGGCGGCGTTCAAAGATGCCGGCCATTAAATCAATTTGTGTGGTCTACATTGAATTGATTCGTGGTGTGCCATTAATTAGCTTGTTGTTTATGGCTTCATTAATGTTGCCTTTATTCTTGCCCGAAGGTTTAACAATCGACAAATTACTCAGAGCCTTGATTGCAATGGTGTTGTTTGCTGCAGCATACGTTGCTGAAACTGTTCGGGGCGGCCTTCAGGCCATACCCAAGGGTCAGTTCGAAGGGGCTGAGTCGCTCGGTTTAGGTTACTGGCAGCAAATGCGCCTCATTATTTTGCCGCAAGCCTTGAAGATTGTGATTCCACCTTTAGTCGGTATTTTTATTTCAATGTTTAAAGATACGTCGCTTGTTGTCATTATTGGTATTTTCGACCTGACTTTGGCGGCTAAGTCAGCGCTCGCTGATGCAAGCTGGCAAGGGTTTGGAGTTGAAGCTTATGTTTTTATTTCACTGATTTATTTTATATTTTGCTTTTCGATGTCTAGATACAGCCAAGTGCTTGAAAGGCGCTTATCTGTTGGGCAAAAACGCTAAGTGATACGCCTTGGGCGTTTATTGAACGGAGATTTTTATGGCTGAAGCCATTATTCAAATGCGTGATGTCAATAAGTGGTATGGCAAGTTTCACGTTTTACGTAACATCAATCTTGAGGTCGCTATAAAAGAGCGAATTGTGATCTGTGGCCCCTCTGGTTCAGGCAAATCAACGTTGATTCGTTGTTTAAACCGTCTAGAGGAACATCAGCAAGGCAATATTATTGTTGATGGCACTGAGCTAACTAACGATGTGAAACACGTTGAGGCCATTCGTCGTGAAGTCGGTATGGTGTTTCAACACTTTAATTTATTTCCTCATTTGACGGTTCTAGAAAATTTAACGTTAGGACCGATTTGGGTGCTCAAGAAGCCTAAAGCTGAAGCCGAAAAAGAGGCTATGAAGTACCTCGAACGGGTGCGTATTCCTGAACAAGCGAACAAATTTCCTGGGCAGTTGTCAGGTGGGCAGCAGCAACGGGTAGCGATCGCACGCTCGCTTTGCATGAACCCTAAAGTCATGTTGTTCGATGAGCCGACCTCAGCCCTTGATCCTGAAATGGTCAAAGAAGTGCTAGATGTGATGGTTGAGTTGGCAGTTGACACAGGCATGACAATGATTTGTGTCACCCATGAAATGGGTTTTGCCCGCAAAGTCGCGGACCGCGTGATTTTTATGGACCAAGGTGAAATCATCGAGCAAAATACGCCTGATGATTTCTTTGATAACCCACAAAATGAACGAACCAAGCTGTTTTTAAGCCAAATTCTGCATTAATTTGCCTCATATGAGCCCCACATTGAGCGGGGCTACCCTTGATTGGTAAACTTCTGCGTAAAATGTGATTTTGCAGGTGAGACTATGTCAGACCAATACAAATCAGAAATTACGCAGTTTCTTGAAAGCTACAAGCAATCACACCCTGATGTTGAAAAGCGTCAGCGTGAGGGTCGCGCCCTTTTGTGGGACAAGCATCAAGACGCTGAACTGGCCGATGGCTTTAAGCAAGCCCACGTGCCACAAGCCCCATACGTTTACCAAAACGATTAAGGCTGTATCGTGCACGGTGGCAAGCAAGCGGCTTCGAATGCGCCCGATCTCAATGATTTGGTGCAGCCTCAGGTAGATACCACACCTGACGTTATTGATGCTGTGGCGCTAGCTCGCTTGTATGGCGAGCCTCTGTTTTCTTTACCCCAAGATCTTTACATACCACCCGATGCACTTGAGGTCTTTTTAGAGACCTTTGAAGGCCCGTTAGATTTGTTGCTCTACCTCATACGTAAGCAAAACTTTAATGTGCTTGATATTCCGATGGCTGAGGTGACGCGTCAATACCTATCGTATGTTGATCTCATCCGCACGACAAATCTTGAGTTGGCCGCCGAGTATTTGCTCATGGCTGCCATGCTTATTGCCATTAAATCGCGAATGTTATTACCGGTACGTAAAAGCGATTCGGGTGAAGAGCCTGAAGACCCTCGTGCTGAATTAGTGCGTCGTTTGCTTGAGTATGAGCAAATGAAGCTCGCCTCACAAAAGCTTGACGCCTTACCCATCTTAGGCCGCGATTTTTTTGGTGCTCAGGCCATCGCTGATTTAACCGCCGATCGCGTTCCCCCGACAGTCAATCTTGACGACTTGCATACTGCTTGGCTTGACATTATTAAGCGTGCAAAACTGAACGCCCATCATCACATCACGCGCGAGCAGTTGTCTGTGCGTGAGCATATGACGCATATTTTAAGACGTTTGTCTGATGTCAAATTTATTGAGTTTGGCGCTTTATTTCATGAGCGTTTAAAACAAGGTGCCACAGTTGCCGTAATTGTGGTTCACTTCTTAGCTTTGCTTGAGTTGGCGCGAGAATCATTACTTGATATTACGCAAGCAGAACCTTATGCCCCTATTTATGTTCGTTTATCGTTTAGCCGAAACGTTGATCATTCAGCGCAACAAAACAACTCGCCGGAGCCATAATTGAAAGTTGTTCATTCAATTGACGAATTACGTGATCAACTGAGAGGTCAGTTGCGTGTCGCTTTTGTGCCCACCATGGGTAACTTGCATGCAGGCCATTTAGCCCTGATGAAGGCGGCGCGCCAATATGGTGACCCTGTCGTGGCCAGCATATTCGTGAATCGTCTGCAGTTTGGGCCCAATGAAGACTTTGACGCATACCCACGCACTCTAGAAAGTGATGTTAAAAAGCTTGCTGAAAATCGCGATGTGTATGTGGTGTTTGCACCCAACGAGCGAGAGCTTTACCCAGAGCCTCAGAAGTTTAGGGTCGAACCCCCTAGCGANNTGCACAATCGTGCTAAAACTATTTGCCTGTGTGCAACCTCAGGTTGCAATATTTGGTAAAAAAGATTATCAGCAATTAATGGTTGTACGTAATATGTGCAAACAATTTCAATTGCCCGTTGAAATTATTGCCCATGAAACGGTTCGTGCTGATGATGGTTTAGCATTGTCATCCCGAAATGTGTATTTGTCTGAACAAGCACGTGCCGAAGCCCCAACACTTTATGCCGAATTGCAACGTATTCAAGCACGTTTACGCTCTGGCGAAACGGCGCTCACGCAAATCGAGCAAGATACCACTCAAGTTCTAACCCAACGGGGGTGGTTAACCGATTACATCGCTATTAGGCGTCAGCGCGACTTATGTGTACCCACAGATCAAGAAGTTAAAGCGGGTGAGCCATTGGTGGTTCTGGCTGCCTCTAAATTGGCCGGTACACGGCTGATTGATAATCTAGAAATTTAATTAATTTCGATTTAAATAATATTTAAGTGGCATTGTCAACCCAACTTAGGGAAACTCCTGCCTGTCAGATTTGACAGCTTTGCGTATTGACAAGTGTCTGCCAGACTGCCTTCGTTTTGTTTTGGAAAGCAGCATGAAAAATTTTGACGAATTGGCTGGCGCAGGTTGGCCTGTTTTAACACCACGTGAACGCGAAGTGGTTTACCCCGTCGCTGAGGGTAAATCGAACAAACTTATTGCAATGGAATTGGGCATTTCAATGCGTACCGTTGAGGCACATAGAGCTCGTATTTTTTATAAAATGGGGGTTCGTAATGCCGTGCAGTTGGCTCGAACGGTTTACTCTCAGCCTGAGATCGCTGTTGACGAAATCAGTGGTGAGCCAACAGAAAATGCCTCAAGTGAAGTCAGTTGCAATGTTGCCATTAAAAATAATAATGGCCTGATCGAAAGTGATATCGATGCAGGCCATGTAACACAACCTTATATTTGGTCGCGTTAGTTATGCTTGTTAAGACCCATCAGTTACTGCAATTTGGTACGGGCATTTTATCTAGCTCAGCAATAGGGTCAACATCAGGTTGGCGAGTTAAGGTGTAATTTAAATTCGGGGTTTGGCCATTTAGTGAGCGAAGTTGTAAAACATTGTTTGCTGTCATGACTAAGTCTGCACGTGCATTACCCGCTGTATCAAGCATCACAATGTTGGGCTGCTGCATGTTGTAAGTACGCCAACACCCTTGTTCAGCTAACGGTTTACCACTGGCTAAGTTTTGGTCTAAGTAAGCTGCACGAGCTCGCCAGCGACCGTTCGGCGCAAGCGTTAAAGTAATGCGTTGTGCTGTGCATTTCATTTCACGATTAAAGCAGGGCAGGGTACCTGCAAAGGTCTGTGCGATAGGAATTAACAGCGCTTGTGGCGATGGCCCAATCGGGGTGATTGTTTCGTTGCTGATGTTGTCGCTATTTGCAACTGTTTCAGTTTGACCCGTGCTTTGGCTTTGTGCCGACGAAGCAGTTTGAGTCGAAGCCGCAACAGGTTTTTTAATATCAAACTGAATTTGAGATGGCGCACGAACGGTCTGTTGAGAATAAGCGGCCTCTGCCATGGCCACAGCATCAGTTTGTGAACTGGGTTTAGGGGGATTGTAATAACCGGGTTGTTGCATTTGTGAGCACCCCCCCAAAATGAACAATGCACCCAAGACTATCGCTACGCGATGCAGGGGTGTTACAAAAGGCATTGCTGTGCGTTGAGACCACAAAAACATTGAAGTTTCCTTTGCTGACCAATAAATAAACATTTATGGACTCCATTCTAAGCATTTTTGAATCAAATTA
>DITR01000059.1:3804-4333 GCA_002422175.1 Alcaligenaceae bacterium UBA6179 | reverse complement strand
ACAAACGATTCATGCGCGAAAGAATTAGGTAGCGCCGATACACCACGAAGCCAAGAGGCCCGCAAAATAGGCGGCATATCGTTAACTGTCACCCGCAAGTTAGGTACGGTATAAGGTGGGCGTGCAGTGCGGTCACCCATAAAATAGGCTTGTGCGTTTGGCTCGATGGTGCGTGTTAGCAAAAGCGCCAATGGTGGCGCACCATTTGAGGGGTAGGAGGTTGAGAAATCCCACGCATTGATGCGTCCCTCAGCCACCGCGCCTGCAACCTGCATCCATTGCGCAGCACCCTTGGGCTCCCATAAATTTTCTTGCTCTCGCGAAAGCTGTACACGAACCGGGGCACCCACAGCGCGAGACAGTAGCGCAGCGTCTGCAGCCACGTCATCAGCGCCGTTACGGCCATAACAGCCCGAGGCTTCCATGCGAACAATATCAACCGTGATGTCTTCAAGGCCTGTTAGGCGCGCTAGATCAGCTCGCAACACGTGAGGGTTTTGTGTGCCGGCCCAAATGCGTAATGCAAAGG
>DITR01000059.1:0-3747 GCA_002422175.1 Alcaligenaceae bacterium UBA6179 | reverse complement strand
CATCACCCTCATTCACTAACTCACGTGGCACAGAGGGGTTATTGCGAAGCGCGTTCTCTATATCATTCACATCAGGCAAGCCAGGCCATGGCTTCCAGCGAACAGCGAGTGCGCGCATCGCCGCCTCAGCCTGTTCTTCACGTTCAGTCACCACCCCGACAAAGTCGCGAATGATCACCACTGCCACCACACCCGGAATATGCGAGATAGACGACTCATCAACTGACTCAAGCGTGTTGCCAATAAAGTCGCCGTGATCAGCACCTGCGTAAGGTGGTCGTATGACACGTCCGTGCAACATGCCAGGCATTCTCATGTCATGCACAAAAGTCAGCTCACCACGCACTTTGGCTGGGATGTCGACACGAGGCACCGATTGACCCATGACGCGATGATCACGATAGTCTTTGAGTGCAATGTGGGGGTCAAGTCGCAAAGCAACCTGCGCGCCCTGCACAAGCTCACCATACATCAAGCGAATTGATTCATCTTGTGTACACGTCACCACACCGTCACGAACCTGAAGGTCTTCGATCGGTCGCTTTAAGGTATTTGAAGCTTGCGTTAGCAGGTAGGCTCGTGCTTGAGCAGCGGCCTGTCTAAGCACGGCACCATGAATTTGAATTGAAGCGCTGGCAATGGTTGCGCCCTGGTTTGGTGAAGTAGCCGTATCGCCCATAATCATCGTGACCTGCGACATGGCCACATCAAGCTCTTCTGCCACAAGCTGCGACAACGCGGTTCTAAGCCCCGTACCTAAATCAACGTGACCATGAAGCGCAATGACTGACCCATCAGGCCAAACCGCCAACAAAACTTCATCGCCTTCTAGGGGGTTGGCGCCCACAGCCAAAGGTTGGCCTGGGCTTGCCGGCATAGGGGGTGGCGGTTCACGTAAAACGAGCAGAACTTCTTGAGCCTGCAAAAAATCAGCACGCGTGCGAAGGCGGTCTGATGAACTCATAAACGAGGCTCCGTCTGGGCAAGTAACTTGACTGATTGACGCGCTGCCGCCATGATTTCAACATGGGTACCGCAACGACATATATTTCCTGACAAGGCGTCGGTAATGTGCTGCTCGGTGGGTTCGGGTATACGCTCGAGTAAGGCAACAACGGTCATGATCATGCCATTTAAGCAATAGCCACATTGGGCCGCTTGCTCTTGAATGAAAGCCGCCTGCACCGGGTGCAAGGTCTCACCTATCGCTAAACCTTCTAAGGTTGTCACACTGCGCTGACCCAATTCTCCGACGGGTATGACGCAGGCTCTAGCAGCCACACGATTAATCAACACTGTGCACGCACCACATTGCCCCAAGCCGCAACCGTACTTAGGCGCGTTTAGCGCCAAATCATTACGCAACACGAACAACAGACTTGCTTCAGGTGACACCGTCACTGCATGCTGCATACCGTTGACTTGCAAAACAAATTCAGATGGCTTTCTCATATTTTTTCCTAAACGCTTAAGTAAGCTCGGCGTATTGACTCGTTGGCATTGAGGGCTGCCATGGTGCCCTCATACTGAATCACACCCTTTTCCAAAACATAAGCACGATCGCACACTAAGTCTGCAAAATGTAGGTTTTGTTCTGACAGCAAGATACTGACACCCTTGGCTTTTAGAGCCAAGATCATATGCGCCATCTGTTCGACAATTAAAGGTGCCACACCCTCAGAGGGTTCATCAAGTAACAGTAAGTAGGGGTTACCCATAAGCGAGCGCGCAACAGTCAGCATCTGCTGCTCACCGCCACTCATCTGACCGCCCAAACGATTTTGCATGTCTTTTAAATTGGGAAATAGTTCAAAGAGCTGCTGCGCTTTCCAGTGCGGGGCAGGTGTGCCGTCTGGCCAAAACCGCGCAGCCTGCTGACCCACCATCAGATTCTCTGTCACGGTTAACGCTGTAAAAATACGTCGGTCTTCAGGCACAAACCCTAGGCCACTGGCAGCAATCGTATGGGTTGGCCAAGCAGAGATATCTTGTCCCATAAAGTGCACTTGACCCGCGCGTCTTTCCATCATGGCCATGATGGTTTTCATGGTTGTAGATTTTCCAGCTCCGTTGCGCCCCATCAGCGCAACGACTTCCCCTTGCTGAACATTAAGCGACACATCAAATAGCGCTTGAGCCGCACCATACCAAGCACGCAGACCATCCACAACAAGCAGGGGTTTGTCGAGTTTCAGTCGATTGGCGCTCATACTGCACCCGCCACTTGCGTCTGTGCTTTTTCGAACGTCTTACCTGTTCCGAAATAGACTTCCTGAACTTTTAGGTTGTCACGAATTTCGGTGGCTGAACCTTCGGCGATTAGGCGGCCTCGAGCCAGTACGATAATGCGATCGGCATGAGCAAACACAACATCCATACTGTGCTCGGTAAACAAAACAGCAATGCCTTGATCAGTCACCAATTTTTTAGTCAACGTCATCAGTGCGTTGCGCTCGCCTGGCGCCATGCCAGCCGTCGGCTCGTCCATCAGCAGTAGGCGCGGTGAATTGGCCAAGGCAATAGCCAACTCTACTCGCTTAACGTCTGCATAGGCTAACTCACTACAAGCACGATCTGCTTGATCAAGCATACCGACTAACTCAAGCAGTTCACGTGCACGACCCAGTGCATGGTGAGTGGCACGCTTAAAAAATGAAAAGAGCTGTTGATCGGCTGAAATCAAAGCCATCTGCACATTCTCACAGACAGTAAGCGACTGAAAGGTTTCGGCAATTTGAAATGTGCGCCCAACACCTAAGCGCCAGACCTCGCGGGGTCGCAAGCCAATAAGCTCTTGACCACCCAAAAGAATTGAGCCTCGGTCTGCTTTGAGTTGTCCATTGACCATGTTGAACGTCGTTGATTTGCCCGCACCATTGGGACCGATTAAGGCAAGCAACTCACCCGCCCCCACCGAGAAATCAATGCTATCAACGGCTTTGACCCCACCAAATGACTTACCCAAATTCTTTACGATCAATAGGCTCATTTTGCTGCCCCCCTGAGACGACTCAAGCGTTGCACGGCCAAGCGAATGTAACCAGCAATACCTTGAGGGAACAACAATACCAATAACAAAATAACGCCACCCAGCACCGCCCGCCAATATTCTGTATTACGAGCCACGGTATCGTGCAACCAAGTAAAACTCACGGCACCTACTATAGGCCCGACCAATGTTTGTATACCACCCAGCAAGACCATCACCAAGCCATCAACTGACTTGGTCACAAATAAGGTCTCGGGCGATACGCTACCCTTGGAAAAAACAAACAAGGAGCCCGCCAAACCTGCAAACCCCCCTGCGATAATAAAAGCGACCCAATGTACTTTTTTGACATCAATACCGATCGCATCAGCCCTTGCAAAAGAGTCTCGCCCAGCACGAATGGCATAGCCAAATGGTGAAAACAACATGCGACGCAATGCCCAGAGACTCAATGCCGTCAAAGTCAGAACCAAGACATAGTATGTTGACTTGTTATTTAACCAATGGGCTGGCCACACACCAATCAAGCCATTACTGCCCCCCGTTAAGCTGTCCCACTGATAGACCGTTGCCCAAGTGATCTGGGCAAACGCCAATGTCAGCATTGCCAGGTAAACACCTGACAGTCGCACAGCAAACCAGCCAAAAACAAAGGCGCCTGCAATCGCTAAAAGGGGTGCAAGCAGTAAAGCCGCTTCCATTGGAATGCCTGCTTTTGTTAACAACAAAGCCGCGCCATAAGCACCTAGCCCAAAGTA
>DITR01000041.1 GCA_002422175.1 Alcaligenaceae bacterium UBA6179 | reverse complement strand
ACCCTGACCTGAAATTGCGCGTGTTTGTGCAGGGAGGCGGTTGTTCGGGTTTTCAGTATGGTTTTACGTTTGATGAAGACATCAACGAAGACGACACCGCGCTCGAAAAAAACGGCGTCCAACTGTTGGTTGACCCCATGAGCTTTCAGTACTTAGTGGGCGCTGAAATTGACTACAAAGAAGACTTAGAGGGCGCGCAATTTGTTATTCGCAACCCCAACGCCTCAACCACATGCGGTTGCGGTTCTTCTTTTTCAGTTTAATTCCATGTAGGTTGGCTTAACTGAACCCGATTTAAAGTTAAATCGATTCATCATAGCCCTAGATAAAGACCTTAAATTAAGTTCCAAACTGACCCGTTAAACGGGCCAATACGCACCAAGCACACGGGCGCCAAGGGCGCCTGTTGCTTTGGGTTCGCTGACGGGTTTACGTTGTACATGTGCCCAGGCTAACCATGCAAAAGCGGCTGCCTCAACATGTTGTGCAGGGATGCCAAGTGAATCAGTTGTGCTGACCATTGCCTGTGTTTCATGGGAAATTTGATGCATCAGTGCATCATTGAATGCACCACCACCGCATACAAATATAGGCCATGCTTGTGCACCCATGCTTTGAATCGCCATGGCAATCGTGCGGGCGGTAAAGCATTGCAGCGTGGCTTGCACATCGATCGGTTCAACGACAGATGAACTGTTCTTTTTGAAATCGGTTAATCGTTGTTCTAACCATGACAGATTAAATAAATCACGACCCGTTGATTTGGGAAAAGGCTTTTTAAACCATGGCTCGCTATCGATTAAATAGGCCAACAAGGCTTGACTTGCTTGGCCCTGCGCACCCCATTGACCACCCTGATCAAAAGATTGACCTGTGTGTAGCGCAGACCAGTTGTCCATCAGCATATTGGCAGGCCCGGTGTCACTGCCACGAGGCGTATGCCCCGCTTCTAGAATGCTGAGGTTAGCAATGCCACCTAAATTTAGAATCACACGCGAGGTATTTGTACTAAAAACATGTTGGTGAAATGCGGGTACAAGCGGGGCACCTTGACCCCCAGCGGCCACGTCGCGGCTTCTAAAGTCACTGACGACCGCAATGCCCGACAACTCGACCAATGTGGCAGGGGCGTTGATCTGGCAGGTGTAGCCTAAGTTTGGGGCATGCCGAACAGTTTGACCATGTGCGCCAATCGCTTGAATATGCTGGGGTGTATAACCCGTTTTAATGAGCAAAGCCTTGACCGTTTGCGCATACACTTTTGCCAGCGCAACACCCGCCAAAGACATACGATTGAGCTCATCATTTGATGAGGTTTGTAATGCCCATAAAGCATTTTTGACTTCGGCTGGAAAGGGCTGCGCGTCGTGACCCAAAAGCTTGATGTCGGAAGGGTTTTGGCAATCAATTAAAACAGCATCAACACCATCTAAACTGGTGCCTGACATGATGCCAATGAATAATTGATCAGACATGTTGACTTAACCGCCTTTTTAATGATGTCATGCGGTGCGACAGTGATCAGCCTTGCATCATATTTAAAAATTAACGGCTGGCTACATTCATTAGGTCGGGTACTGCTTCTTGTAAGGCGGCCAACTTTTCGAGTTGAAGATGAAGGCTACTGGCTGCTTTAAGAAATGCAACTTGTTCTGACCCTTTAAGAGGTTCGGCTAAAGGCAATGAGGCTGACAAGGGGTTAACTGGCCGGCCCGCTACTCGCATTTCATAGTGTAAATGTGCGCCGGTAGACCATCCTGTGCTGCCAACATAACCAATTACGTCACCTTGTGAGACACGCTCACCTTTTTTTAAGCCTTGGGCAAAACGACTTTGATGCGCAAATAGGGTTGTGACTTTATTGTTATGTCGTAAGATAATGGTTTTGCCATAACCATTTTGCCAGCCAATAAAATCAACAGTGCCGTCAGCTGTGGCCATAATAGGGGTGCCGGTTGGGGCAGCAAAGTCAACACCAGAGTGCTGGCGCCATTCTTTATGAATGGGGTGATTGCGCATGCCAAAAGTTGAGCTTACACGTGAGAATTTAATGGCGCTGCGTAAAAAAGTACCCCGCATATTTTGACCGTTTTTGTCAAAATAACTGCCAGACTGGCCGTTGTGGCTATACCAAGTGGCTGTAAAGGGAACGCCTTTATTTACGAACTCAACCGCTAAAACGCGACCTGATCCAGCTGGGCGACCAAGGTGAGTGCGTGTTTCGTATATAACTCTAAACTGATCGCCGCGACGTAAATCGCGTAGAAAATCGATTTTTCCGCCTAGTACTTCAGCCATTTGCGACGTGATGGCATCGGGTACACCCGCTAAATCAGTGGCAGCAAATAATGAAGATTCAATTGTACCGACAGCAACTTGGGTCTGGGTTTCAGCTGTTTCACTGGCTTCGCGCGCTTCAAAATCGTTGGTTGCATCTTTTGCAATCTCTAAATAGCGCGTAACGGTAACACCTTGTTGCTCTTCACCGGGTGTATGGTAATAACGCACCCACAACATGCCGCCGTTGTGATCAAGAGCCGCCACAATGCTGCGACCAGGGTAAAGTTTGTGCGCCGACAACGCTTGTTTATTTTGTGAAATAAAAGCAATGAGACCCGGCTCGTTTAAAGACAAGCGCGCCATAATTGAAGACAGCGTGTCACCAGAGCGAACCCGAGTTTCAGAAATGTAGGTTTCATGAGCAGGTACGATAGCGTCGTAACTTTCACTGACGTCAGTCAAATTGCTTGCATCGTTCACAAATTCGTGAGCCAGAGCAAAATTGATAGGGGGGGTTAAAACATCAACAACCAGTTTTTGAACGGGTTGCACTAAGGCGTTTTGTTCTGTGCTGACGGTTGCGATGGCGGCCGCACCCGCAAATAAACCAACAACTAAAATAGATAATGAAATCTTGGCAATAGGCTTTGAGCGTTTTTGCATCTTTCGGACAACCTCACGCATTGATTGAATAAAGCGGTTAGCACTTATTTGCATTAACATGCAGCAAAAAACCACTAAACGCGTAACCCAAGCAAGAATGCAACTGGCCGAAAGCCCGATTGCAGAAATTGAGTGCTTTAGGTGATAAGCTTTAGATCTTAACGTATTTGTACGAACCACAGCGCTTTTAAAGGCCAATTTTTACAAAATTTCTCAAATTATTCGAATATTTAGCTCATTTTATTAGCGTTAACCCTAATGAACCCTCTCTCTGCTTCCCCTTCTCTTTTACCGATTTCAGCCAGCGTCAAAAAAGCCCTTGAGGTCGTTAAGCGCGGTTGCGACGAATTACTGGTTGAAACTGAGTTTGCCCAGAAGCTGGCGCGTAGCGAGGCAAGTGGCACCCCCCTGCGTATCAAATTGGGTTTAGACCCCACAGCACCTGACATTCATTTGGGCCATACGGTGGTGCTAAATAAATTGCGCCAGATTCAAGACATGGGTCACACGGTCATTTTTCTAATTGGTGACTTTACGGCCATGATAGGTGACCCCTCTGGGCGTAATGTCACGCGGCCACCCCTACTGCCCGAGCAAATTAAGCTCAACGCCCAAACCTATTATGAACAAGCAAGCAAAGTATTAAGCCCCGATAAAACTGAGGTGCGTTACAACTCAGAGTGGTGTGACCCATTGGGTGCTCGTGGCATCATTCAGTTGGCGTCGCGTTACACCGTTGCCCGCATGATGGAACGTGAAGACTTTACCCAGCGTTTTAAAAAAGGCATACCGATTTCAGTACATGAGTTTTTGTACCCCCTCATGCAGGGTTACGACTCAGTGGCTTTAAAGTCTGACCTTGAGCTAGGGGGTACTGACCAAAAGTTTAATTTGCTGGTTGGGCGCGAGTTACAAAAAGAATACGGTCAAGCACCTCAATGTATTTTGACTATGCCATTATTAGAGGGTATAGATGGCGTTGATAAAATGTCAAAGTCAAAAAACAATTATATTGGGGTTGATGAATCGTCGACTGAAATGTTCGGAAAAATCATGTCTATTTCCGACACATTAATGTGGAAATACTATGAGTTGCTGTCATTTAGGCAGATCATAGACATTGAAGCCTTGCGCTCTGAAATTGATGCGGGTCGAAACCCTCGCGATGCCAAAGTGCTGTTAGCCCAAGAAATTGTGGCACGTTTTCACAACCAGGCGGCGGCAGATCAAGCATTGGCTGATTTTGAAGCGCGGTTTCGTGACGGGGTGTTGCCAGAAAATATGCCCGAAGTACAGGTTGTCAGTCATGGCATTGCCATAAGCTTGGTTAAGCTTTTACGCGAAGTGGGTCTGGTTGCATCGGGCACTGAGGCGCAACGTAATATTGAACAAGGTGGCGTTAAAGTTGATGGTCAACGCGTTGATGACAAAGCCTTAGCGCTCGCGCGAGGGCAATATGTGGTTCAAGTGGGCAAACGTAAATTTGCTCGTGTTACCGTGAGTTGATTGCTGCAGACCTCTGCAGCCAGGAGGCAATATGAAATTAACCAGCCTATCGTTTGTAGACCAAGGCGTTATTCCAAAAGAGTACGCTTTTGGCAAAATTGATGAACAACGACATGTCGCGCTGTCAGACAATTTAAACCCCCAGTTCAGCTGGGACGATGTGCCCCCTGGCACCCAATCATTTGCCCTAATTTGTCACGACCCTGATGTGCCTAGCGTCGGCGATGATGTCAATCAAGAAGGTTGCACCGTATCGGCTGATTTACCTCGCGTTGACTTCTTTCACTGGGTTTTAGTTGATTTACCAGCTAGCCAAAGAGAAATCAGTGAAGGTGAGTGGGCAATGGGTGTTTTACCCCGCGGTAAGGGTGGGCCTCTAGCACCTAATGAAACCAGACAAGGGCTTAATAACTATACTGATTGGTTTGCACAAGACAATGACATGCGCGGCGAGTACTTTGGTTATGACGGCCCATGCCCCCCCTGGAATGACAGCATTGTGCATCGTTACGTCTTTACGCTTTATGCGTTAGATGTAGCTAAATTGCCCATTGAAGGCAAATTTGGTGGCCCAGAGGCATTCGCTGCCATGCAAGGTCATGTGTTGGCGCAAGCAACGATTACAGGTACTTATACGCTCAACCCAGATTTAGCACCCCGTCAGGTCGGTTAAGCCGTTAAGCGGCGTTACAATAAATGCCCTACCAAAATGGGCATTTATCTTTTTCTGTGTGTGGCCCTCTCCACTGACCTTTTTCGAGATTATTTATGTTCGATCCCAGCCTAACGCTAGACCGTGTTGACCCCGATGTATGGCGCGCCATACAACAAGAAGACAAACGCCAAGAACAGCATATTGAGCTGATTGCTTCTGAAAACTACACCAGCCCTGCAGTCATGCAGGCGCAAGGGTCACAGCTGACCAACAAATATGCTGAAGGCTACCCTGGTAAGCGCTATTACGGTGGTTGTGAGTTTGTTGACGTGGTTGAAAAGTTAGCTATTGATCGCCTAAAAGAGCTATTTGGCGCTGAGGCAGCCAACGTTCAACCCAATTCAGGTTCTCAAGCGAATCAAGCCGTCTACTTGGCCGTGCTTAAACCTGGCGATACGGTATTAGGTATGAGCTTGGCTGATGGTGGGCACTTGACGCACGGTGCATCAGTTAACGCATCAGGCAAGATTTACCGATTTTTACAGTATGGTCTAGATGCAAATGAAGTCATTGATTACGACAAAATTGAAGCGTTGGCTAAGGCAGAAAAGCCTAAATTAATTGTGGCGGGTGCGTCAGCCTATTCGTTACATATTGATTTCGAGCGTTTTGCTCGTATTGCCCATGACAACGGTGCGCTGCTTTTAGTTGATGCGGCCCATTATTCAGGTTTGATAGCCGGCGGCGCCTACCCCAACCCTGTTCCTTATGCCGACTTTGTGACATCGACTACCCACAAATCATTACGTGGGCCACGTGGTGGCGTCATCATGATGAAGCCTGAATACGAAAAAATCATTAATTCGGCTATATTCCCTGGCATTCAGGGTGGGCCTTTAATGCATGTCATTGCAGGCAAAGCTGTGGCTTTTAAAGAGGCCTTGCAGCCTGAATTTAAAGCCTATGCAGCCCAAGTTGTTCGTAACGCCCAAGTCATGGCTCAAACGTTAGTAAATCGTGGCTTGCGTATTGTGTCTGGGCGAACTGAAAGTCACGTCATGTTGGTTGATCTGCGTGCCAAGGGTATTACCGGTAAAGTGGCTGAAGAAGCGCTGGGTCTAGCCCATATTACGGTCAATAAAAATGCGATTCCTAATGACCCTGAAAAGCCGTTTGTTACCAGTGGTATACGTTTAGGTACGCCTGCTATGACAACACGTGGTTTCAACGAAACCGAATCAGAGCAAACTGCAAATTTAATTGCTGACGTTTTAGATAACCCGCATGATGAAGCCAATATCAACGCGGTGCGTGCACGTGTTCATGCGTTGACCGAGGCTTTTCCGGTTTACGGTTAAGGTTCAGTTGACATCATGAAATGTCCTTTTTGCGGCCATCTTGAAACAGCCGTCATTGATTCTCGTGTAGGCGACGAAGGCGATTTTATTCGTCGTCGTCGTCGCTGTGAATCATGCGACAAACGTTTCACTACTTTTGAACGCAGTGAGCTCATTATGCCTACTGTGGTCAAACGCAATGGAAGCCGTCATGATTTTTCTGTTGAAAAACTACGGGGTAGTTTATCTTTAGCTTTACGTAAACGCCCTGTCAGCACTGAACAACTTGATCAAGCCGTCAATCGTATCGAAGAAAACCTGTTGATGCTGGGCGAGCGTGAGGTCTCTACCGAACAAATCGGTGCACTGGTTATGGCTGAACTGCATAAGCTTGATAAGGTCGCTTATGTTCGTTTTGCATCAGTTTATAAAAGTTTTGAAGACATTGGCGAGTTTGTGCAAGCCATCAAAGAAATGCAAGGTCCTGTGCAGCAACGTAAGGGTTAGTCTTTGATGTCAAACATCACATCACCTGCGTCGCCTGTTCATGCTGACCAAGATATTTACTTTATGCGTCAAGCACTGGCACTGGCTGAATCAGCCCTGTATGTGCCGAACCCCAACCCGCGAGTGGGTTGCTTAGTTGTTCGTGATGGGCAAGTATTAGGGCAAGGTTCAACCTCAGCAGTTGGGCATGCGCATGCTGAAATAGTTGCGCTTCAAAATGTTATCAGCCAGGGCAACACGACACAGGGCGCTACAGTTTATATTTCGCTTGAACCCTGCAGCCATTACGGTAAAACACCGCCCTGTGTCGATGCGCTCATTCTTGCGAAACCTGCACGTGTGGTGTTTGCTCATTTTGACCCGAACCCAAGAGTTGCCGGTCGAGGTATGAGCGCATTACGTGTCGCGGGTATTGAAGTCACCGTGGGTGTTCTGGCTGATGAAGCTCTGGCATTAAATCCGGGGTTTGTGTCACGTATGACGCGTGGCGTACCTTATGTTTGGCTCAAAATTGCGGCTTCGCTTGATTCACAAACCGCGTTGGCCAACGGTGATTCACAATGGATCACCCAACAAGCTGCGCGTGACGACGGCCACCATTGGCGTGCCCGTAGTTGCATGGTGATGACCGGTATTGGCACCATTAAAACTGATGACCCGCTGATGAACGTGCGCGCCGTGTCAACCCGCCGGCAACCGAAGTTAGCAATCGTTGACCCCCGCTTTGAAATTCTTGAAACAGCACGAGTGTTTGCTGGTTTGCAAGAACAACCCGCCCGGTCAATTGTTTTATTCGTGGCCAATGACCCCACACTGCAACCTGCTAAATATCAAAACCTCATAAACTTGGGTGTTGAAATTGTGCAAATTGCTGATGCCAAACCACCCCATCGGGTCGATATTGGCGAGATGATGCGTTGGTTGGGTAAACATGACATCAACGAATTGCATGTTGAAGCGGGTGCGGGTTTAAATGGCGCGATTTGGCAAGCGGGTATGGTTGACGAATTATTGCTCTATTTAGCGCCTAGCTTCTTAGGTTTGGGTAAACCAATGCTTGATATTCCTGGCATTGACACGCTTGATCAAGCCACACAGTTAACCTTTGCTGAGGTATCACCTGTTGGGGCAGATATTCGTGTGCGTGCCCGTCATACGGCCCGATGGGAAGCGCTGCGTGCTAGCCTGCATTTGATCGATATGCAGAGCGTGATTTATATATGATGATCAGTCAGTGTGTGGTGAGCATTGATAATAAGTGTAGGGGTTTTCAAATGTCAGAGCTAAATCAATTGAACGAATGAACGAATAAACGAATGAACACATTAGGATAAATTCATGTTTACAGGTATTGTCGCAGCAGTGGGTCAAATTGAACGTATAGAGCCCTTAGCCGCCGTGGGCTACGATGCGCACAACACGGGCTTGCGTATACACGTGAACAGCACAACGCTTGATATAAGCGATGTTAAGCTGGGTGATTCGATTGCGATTCAGGGGGCGTGCCTGACGGTGACGTCACTTAAACCATCAGGTTTTACATTCGATGTGTCAAAAGAAAGCTTAAACCGCACGGTCGGTTTAGCTGAGCTGGGCCCTGTCAACTTAGAAAAAGCCATGCGTATTGGTGACGCCATTGGCGGTCATTTGGTGTCGGGTCATGTTGATGGTCTAGGGCATGTTGTACAGTTTGAATCTGTGGGCGAGTCTTGGTTGCTGGTGGTGCATGCCCCTGTTTCTTTGGCGCCCTTTATGGCGTACAAAGGCTCCGTTGCCGTGAATGGCGTCAGCCTCACTGTGAATTCTGTAGATGACGTGGCTGATGGAACCCAGTTCAGCATTAACCTCATACCCCACACTATCGCCATGACCACGCTCAAGCACCTTAAACCCGGTCAAGCGGTCAACTTAGAAATTGATACCATCGCCCGGTATTGTGAACGTATTTTGGCTTATCGCAAGTAGCGTGTCGTTGGGTATCGTTGCGTACCTAACCCACCACAATCGGGGCAAAATACCGATCTAGGTTAGAGATGATGCTCAAACCCACCACCCATGATGTTTTGGGGTTTGTGGGTGAGGGGCGATTCATGATTTGGGCTGATAGACTGCCAAATGAACCGGTTGCGGTAAGGGTGTGCATGTTACCTTTCGCAGCTGGGTCAACCACAACGCTGACCTGAGTGTTGTCCATTCCGGCCCCAGCCAATGCAATGGTAGCCGCAACATTTAAGTTTTGCGGAAACAACTTTGCAGCCTCGCGTGCTGATCCTTCAAACAATGTAATGGGGGCGTCGGGTGTTAGAGGTAGACCTCTCTCGGCCAAGACATCACGCCAAGCACTAGGGGGTTTGCGAGATTCATACACAATGGCTGTAGGGGCCTCGATGCTAGAGGTCGCAAAACGAGTGGCTGACAAATAGTCAAGTGCACCGACAGCACCTGAAGGTAAGATCAATTTACTGTGGCCAGTTATCGCAGCTTGATGAAGTGTTTTAAACAGCTCTTCATCAGCTAAAGCGCCAACAGATGAAGCGATGACGCTTACCCCAGCGGCTAAGCACGGTGCAACATAGGTTTGTAGCGCTACTTTGCCTGCTGCCTCAATAACTAAATCAGGTTGCCAAGTCAGCAGTTCATCTAGGCCAAACAACACGTTAGCTTGATTGAGTACTGATTCGGTTGGGGCAGGGCGGCCCGGTTGTAATACCAATGCCACATCAAAGCGCGCATCGTTTAAAGCATAGGTAATCACTTCAAAGGCGACTGCACCACGGCCGATGATAGCGACTTTATGTTTAAGATCAGATGAATTTTTAAGGTTCATTCGTTTGCCCTTAAGCCACCAAATAACGCTGCTTTAGTGTGGGGTCAGCTCTAAACGCTGCAGAGTCGCCTGACCACACGCATTGACCTTTTTCGATGATGAAATGCTGGTCACACAACGTCAGTAATTGTTTCAAGTTTTTATCAGTCACTAAAATTGATAAGCCGGCTTCGCGCAAGGCCGCTAAGGTTTGCCATATTTCTTGACGTAACAAAGGCGACAAGCCTTCGGTGGCCTCGTCTAATATTAGCAACTCAGGGTTGGTCATTAAAGCGCGCCCAATGGCTAGCATCTGCTGTTCGCCGCCCGACAATTGATTGCCAAAGTTTTTAGCGCGTTCCGCTAAACGTGGAAAAAATGCATAGACCCGTTCAATATTCCAACCCGTTGTTTTTTTTGGTGCACGGGCGGTGGCGACTAAGTTTTCCCAAACAGTTAAATTGGGAAAAATTTGTCGGCCTTCAGGCACTAAACCAATGCCTAGGCGTGCTATTTGATAATCAACCAGATGATCGATGCGTTGACCTTTCCATAAAACGTGACCCGATGTATGCGCCAATTGCGCCATAATGCTACGAATGGTGGTTGATTTCCCCATACCATTGCGGCCTTGTAAACTAACAAATTCACCGGGCATCACACGTAGGCTCATATCGAACAAAACTTGGCTCATGCCGTAACCTGAGTTGATGTCTTTGACTTCAAGCAACGGCGTTGTTTGAATAGTGCTGAGAGGGTCTGGGCTCTTAGCGACTGTCACATTGTTTGAGGCAGCAGAGGCGGTTGTTGAGGAGCCCGTGGCAGAGTGAGATGAGTCAGTTGAAATCATCATGCGTCAATCTCTTCGTCGCCCAAGTACGCTTCACGCACCACATCGCTGTTGCGCACGGCATAGGGGGTGTCACACATGAGTATTTTGCCGTAGACCAGCACACTGACTTGGGTGGCCAATGCAAACACAGCGCCCATATCGTGTTCGACTAAAAGTGTTGCGTACTGGTGCTGCAGTGTTAATAATAACTCGACCATGCGTTCGGTTTCGGTCGGGCCCAAGCCAGCCATTGGCTCATCAAGTAACAATAATTTTGGTCGTGTTGCTAACGCCATGGCAATTTCAATTAAGCGTTGTTGACCATACGACAGTGCACCGGCAACACGATTTTGCTCAGCAATTAAATTGACCGACACAAGACAGGCCTGTGCTTGTTCAATCAAAGGCGTTACGGCAGTAGCGGGCTTGAAGAAGTAAAAATTATGCCCAGCCGCAGCTTGCGTTGCCAGTAAAACGTTTTCTAGAACGGTAAAGTGGGGTATCAGTGAATTGATTTGGTATGAACGGCCAATACCGGCGCGTGCACGCCGTGCCACTGACCAATAGGTGGCCTCTTCATCGCCCAAATAAATGTGACCGGCGTCTGGTTTTATTTCACCAACAATTTGATTAATTAACGTTGTTTTGCCGGCACCATTAGGGCCAATGACAGCGTGAATCTCACCTTTTGAAATTGACAAATCAACTTCATCTGTCACGCAAAGACCACCAAAGTGTTTAACCAAACCTGTGACGTTTAATAGGGGTTTATTCATTTAATGGTTGCCCCCACCGCCTTGAGCGCTTTCTTTGCGGTCTTGTAATAAACCCCATAAACCATTTTTTAAAAATACCACCACTAAAACAATAAAAGGGCCCATGATGAGTGGCCAATGTTCAGTCAGCGATTTGAGGCCTTCCTCAATCAGCAAAAATGCCACCGCTCCGATGATAGGGCCAAATACGGTACCTAAACCGCCTAACAACACCATTACAATTAACTCGCCCGACACCGTCCAGCTCATCATAGCGGGCGATACAAAGCCGGTTAAGTTCACTAAAAAGAAACCGGCCACTGCACAAATTTGTGCTGACAACACATAGGCCATTAAGCGGTAAGGAACACTGCGTGTACCCAGTGCATTTACGCGACGTTCGTTTACACAAGTGGCACGCAACACCAAACCAAAACGCGCATGCGCAATACGGTTAACAAACCAGAGTGTGAAGGCCAGCACCAGCGATAGTGCAATATAAATCGCGTACTTATCACCCGTTAATGCTCCAAATGAACTTAAGTCAGCCAAACTCATGCCATCGTCGCCACCGAATTGCCGCAAGCTCACAAAGACATAATAAAAAAGCTGAGCAAAAGCCAGTGTAATCATGATGAAAGCAATGCCTTGCGTGCGTAATGCCACCCAGCCAATGGGTATCGCCACAACGGTAGTTAGGGCGACAGCTGTAAACAAATGCAGCCATCCGTCAGTCATACCCAGGGTTGACAAAATGCCCACTGAATAACCACCTAAGCCCATATATAAAGCGTGGCCCAAGCTCACCATACCGCCAAAACCGAGCGCTATATTTAAACCCAGTGCTGCGAGAGCGAAGACTAAAATTCGACCAAATAAGGTCAACATAAAAATGTCGTCTGCAAGCCACGCGTAAAGTGGTATCAAAAATAAGATACCTAAAACAGTCGTGATGATGGCGCGACGTAACATCACACGTGACTTACGAATAGGCTGAGGCGTTGCAGCCACAAGAGCGGGTTGTTGATTCATGCTTGTTTGGTCGCTGGTACGGTTAGTTGCATCAACTACCCCGTGCTTTGACGGGAAACAAACCATCAGGCTTAATCGCTAGAATCACAGCCATTAATAAATAGACCAACATAGATGCTAAAGCAGGGCCCACACCACTGGCAAATGACGGGCTAAATGTTTGAACGAGCCATACGGGTAGTAAAACTCGGCCTAGGGTGTCAACAATACCGACAACTAGGGCACCATAAAACGCCCCACGTATTGAGCCAATGCCACCAATCACAATGACGACAAGAGTCAAAATTAAAATGGGTTCGCCCATACCAGACTGAATTGAAAGAATGGGCCCAACCAAAGCGCCAGCTAAGCCAGCTAAGGCCGCCCCTAGCGCAAATATAAAACGATTGAGCCAACTGATATTGACACCCAATGCGCCCACCATGCCACGGTTACTGGCCCCCGCGCGAATGAGCATACCGATGCGTGTGCGTTCAATGAGCAAATATAAACCCAGTGCTACTAACAAACCGGCAGCAATAATAACCAGTCGATAAGCTGGATAATTAAAATCAAGAAAACTAAATGAACCCGCTAAGGCTTCTGGGGCGTCCATATATAAGGGGGCATTTCCCCAAATGACACGCACCAGTTCATTAAAAAACAAGACCAAACCAAAGGTGGCTAATACCTGGTCAAGGTGCCCTCGTTTATGCAAGATAGCAAGACCACCTGCGTCAAGTAATAAACCTAAAATAAATAAACCTACCGTTGCTAATACAACGGCCAACATGAAAGAACCCGATTGTGATGCAATCACTGCAGCAAAATAAGCGCCCAACATATAAAGTGAACCATGTGCCAGATTCACAAAACTCATAATGCCAAAAACCAACGTCAGCCCAGCTGCCATGAGAAATAGCAAAATACCAAACTGAAAGCCGTTAAGCGTTTGTGCTAGAACCAGATTAAAGGTCATATATGTGAGAGTTTTTTATTCAGTGACCTAAAACTTGTCAGGCCCCAGTCAAACCTGCCTAAAACATCTAGGCATTAAGGTTTGATGGGGCACCAAGTTTCAAATACGTTAATTAAAGCGGGCACTGGCCAACAAATGAGTCAGGGTGGTTGGTAAGCGCTTTAGATAAAGTCTTTAACGAAACACGACCTTGATCATCTTTAGCCACTTCAAACACATACATGTCTTGAATTGGGAAGCCATTTTTATTGAATTTTAAATTGCCGCGTAACGACTTGAACTCAGCTGCACGCAAGGCATCAGTAAATGCTTTTTTGTCAGTCACATTGCCACCGGTTTTCTTGAGGGCGCTGTCAATTAACAAAGCAGAGTCATAAGATTGTGCCGCGTACTGTGATGGAATGCGACCGTATTTCTTTTCAAAAGCCGCAACAAAGTTTTTGCTGGTTTCGTTATTAAAGTCGGGGCCCCAAAACGTACCTGAAATAACACCTAGAGCGGTTTCTTTCAAAGCAGGTAAAGTTGAGCCGTCAGCCGTTGAAACAGACATCAACGGTATTTTGCCCAATAAGCCCGCTTGGCGAAACTGTTTAATAAAGTTCACGCCCATGCCGCCTGGGTAAAATACATAGACTGCATCAGGGTTAGCCGCTTGCAATTGAGCAATTTCAGCTGAGTAATCAGGTTGGTTTACGGTGGTGTAAACCTCGCCTGCTACGCCACCATTGTATTGACGCTTAAAACCCGCGACTGCATCTTTACCCGCCTGATAGTTTGGTGCCATCAAGTAGACCTTTTTGTAGCCTTTATCAGCAGCATACTTGCCGACACCTTCAGCCTGTTGGTCATTTTGCCAAGAGGTAAAGAAAAACTGACTATTACATTGTGCACCCGCTAATGGGGCAGGGCCCGCATTAGACCCGACAAAAATGACGTTCGCATCAGCCATTGGTTTAGCAATCGCCATCATGACATTCGAGAACGTAACACCCGCCACAATATCAACTTTGTCGCGTTCAATCAGTTTATTTATGGCTTGCACCCCAAGGTCAGGCTTAAGTTGATCGTCTTCTTTGATGACTTCAACCTTTACACCACCGAGTTTGCCGTTTAGTTGTTCTATACCCAGCATAAAACCATCGTACATATCTTGCCCAAGCGCTGCGGCAGGACCTGACATCGTGGCGATGAAACCGATTTTGACATCAGCTAAAGCTGAGCCACCCATAAATGCTGAGGCGATAATTGTGGCACTACCGAGATATTTTTTGAGTTGATCTTTCAATTGATTTGCTCCGTAAAGTACGACTTATTTGAAATTTTCTTGTAATAAGGAAACAGTCTACATTCGCTTTATTTTTTAGTAATTTATGTACTGCTTTGTGTACTGCTTTATATCTACGGCTTGATTGTATTAAAACTGCGTTTGTGGAAAGCGTTCAGCCAGCATGGTGTGCCAAACTTGCCAGTTTCGCCCAGGGTGCAGGGTACCGCAATCAGGGCAAACTCTCTCTGCTTCGGGTGTGTCGTAAAAAGAGGCAAATGCTTTGGGTAAGTCTTCAACGATACTTTCTAACTGTACTTCTCGTCTAGCAACTAATGTGCCACAGTGCGCACAATACCATTCAAACCCATCTAAAACACCCATTGGGCGACTACGCTCAATAACTGTGCACAGACTGCCCGCTTCAGGGCGTTGGGGGGAATGACGCACAAACGCGGGTAATAAAAAGACATCACCTTCGCGTAAGTGAATGCGCTCAAACTGACCCCGGTCGGCAATCAGCAACGACGCATTACCCTTAAATTGATGAAAATATTCTTCATACGGGTCAACATGAAAATCAGTACGTTGGTTGGGGCCCCCTACGACGGTACAAATTAAGTCACTTTTAGGCCAAATTTGTTGGTTACCTACGGGTGGTTTTAAACGGTCTGCGTGGTCAGTCACCCACTTGTCAAAGTTCAAGGGGGTGCTGTAGTGGTAAGGGGAAGTTCGTTTGGGCTCAGACATATCAATTTACCTTCTAAAGCGTTTAGCGTGACAAGTGTTGGTTGACGGCGCGTTGGCACAAAACTTTAGCAATATGTGTTCGGTAGGGTGCGCTGGCGTGTAAATCTCCGCAGGCGAGGTCAGGGTCAAGGTTAATGGTTTTTAGTGCATCAGCTTCAAAGCGTTGATGTAATGCAACCTCAGCTGCGTGCCAGCGCATCACACCGTGCCCTAGGCCAGTAATGGCTACTTTGACGTGATTGGCGTGATGGGCAACCGCAACACCTACCAATGCAAAGCGGGAAGCAGGTTGTTCAAACTTTAAATAGGTGGCACTTAACGGTTTAAGAAAAGTAACCGACGTGATCATTTCATCGGCATTTAAATCAGTACTAAACATACCCGTAAAAAAATCATCTATATCAATCTTGCGGGTTTGGGTTGATGACGACACACTGACAAAACCACCACAAGCTAGCAGTCCTGCTGGCCAGCACGCCGCTGGGTCGTGGTTTGCAATCGAACCCCCTAACGTGCCCATGGTGCGAACCTGTGCATCGCCAATGCCACCTGCAAGCTTCGTCAGCATAGGGCTAAAGGCCTGCACCTCAGCTGAGGCTGCAACTTGGGCATGGGTCGTCATGGCACCAATCGTTAAGGTGTCAAGTTGTTGCTCATTGATGCGATTCAAGTTCATGTCAGTGCTGTGTTGAATGTTTCGGTCAGTGTGGTGCTGCAGGTGTCTAACAATATAGTTCAGGCTGGCATCACTCAAACCTTGCAAATCAATTATTTCATCAAACAACGCTAAACCTAAGCGAAAGGTGGGTAGCAAAGATTGTCCGCCCGCAACCAATTTAGCATCAGGGTTGGCGAGCATCGCTTCACATGCTTGTTGCACCGTTTGAGGGCGTTGATAGCGCTTGACTTGACTCATGATTCAACCTCATTACGAAGCACCCGTAAACCTTGCATCACAGCTAGCACAATGCCGCTATAACCTGTGCAGCGGCACAAGTTACCACCAAGGGCATGGGCAATCGCATGGGGGTCAATCGGTATTTTTTCATCAACCAGTGACACGGCTCGCATAATCATCCCCGGTGTGCAATAGCCACACTGCAGCGCACCGTGGTCAAGAAAGGCTTGTTGCATAATATGCAAATGATTATTTAGGGTTGATGGCTTGCCTGAGGTCAACTGTTGATCAAGGATTGAATCATGAGAAACTTTGAAATGATGTTCAGTGCTTGCCTCTAAAAAAACTAAACCTTCAATTGTGGTTACTGAGCGACCCTGCATTTGTAGCGCCAAGACATTACAAGACTTGATTGCTTGCCCGTCTACTAATGTTGTGCAGGCCCCGCATTGCGCTGTGTCGCAGCCTTGGTTTGTACCGGTCAACCCAAGCGTTTGGCGTAGCAGGTCAACTAACGCGGTGTCAGGTGAAACATGCACAGAAATTGCTTTGCCATTGACTTGTAGCGAAAGAGCAAACTGATTTTCAGCAGAAGTAACCAAGCCTTCAAGCAACGCTTGTGCACCCATGCTGTCAGTTTGGGGTGACAGAGACTTTGCGTGGTTGTTTGACATAGGGTCTGACATGATTCAGCTCACTTTAAGTCCGCAAGATGCGAACGCTTCACGGGTAGCCTCACGCTCTAAAGCTGTCATTTGTAAAAGTGGGCGCCGAACTAAACCGCCGTGTTGCCCTAATAATTCTTGCCAGCACTTGGCGTGTGCTTGGGGTTTACCGTGCGGCTTAGACTTTCTAAACGCTTCGCGTACGGGGTTCAAACTATCGCGTACGGCACGAGCCTGATCATACTTGCCTGCAAACGCCAGCGCGGTGTAATCATTCATGCGCTGGTCAACTTTAGACTGTAATAGAAAAGGTGGGGTTGAGCATAAATACAGTTTCCAACCAAACTCAATGATGTTATCAAGCCATTCGTCTTCTGATGGGTTGCTGACATGAATTTTATCGCCAGCGAGCTCAGTTAATCGCTTGCAACGTTCACGGTCGGTGCTGTACTTTATGGCCACAATATTATTTAATTCAGCAATGCGTGCACACAACTCGGGTGACATAATATAGCCACAGTCAGGATGATTCCACATCGCTATACCGATGTTTAAATGATCATTCAAATATTCGTAATATCCGTAAATCGTATCGTCAGTGCTTGCCCCAAAATGTAGCAATGGGCTGTGCACAACGATGTAATCAGCACCCACTTTCTCTGAGTGTTTGGCCAATTCCAACACCACATCCATATTCGTGTCTGAGCACGATGTGATAATGCCACAGCGGCCTGAGCCATCTCGATTACCCGCCTTAGCAGAAACGTCAACTGCTATATCAATTATGCGTTTGCGTTCATCAAGAGACATCGCGTAAAACTCGGCTTGCTTGCCTGCGATGAACAAGCCGCCGAGTTTTAAATCAACTATCCAGTGTTTAAGGTTAGCGCGGTATGCGTCTTCATCAAGTTTAAAGTTGCGGTCAAATGGCGTTAAATTAGCGGCCCATATGCCACGCATGTTGTCGTGTGCGTAGGCTTTAGCATCTTTCTTTTGGTATTCCATTGATGAGCGTCCTGGTTTCGTTTTTTATATCAATCGATTTCTGTATTGAAGTGACTGAGTAAATGTCTAAGTTAAAATATGCGAGAAAGTGTCGTGAGTGCTTTTTACTTCATACCGTCATTCACTTGACTTTTTCTGCATGGCCTGCCAAACAGTTTCAGACGTCAGCGGAAAGGATAAGTCTGCTGCTTCATAACCCAGGTGACAGTAGAGTGCGTCTCGCACAGCATTCATAATGGCTGCAGGTATACCAATGCAACCTGCTTCGCCGACACCCTTGGCACCTAAAGGGTTGGTGGTGCTGGCGGTATGCAAACTGTAAATATCAATAGGTGGCATGTCTTGCGCGCGGGGTATGGCGTAATCCATCAATGAACCCGTTATCAGTTGGCCTTGATCGTTGTAGCGTAGTTGTTCCATCAAGGCTTGGCCAATACCTTGCGCGGCGCCGCCTATTAATTGATCGTAAGCTAAAGTGGGGTTTAAGATCATGCCTGCGTCGTCAGCCCAAACAATGCTTTCAATCTTGACTTCACCTGTTTCGGCATCAAGTTTGACCCGCGCAATCACGCAACCGTTGCTCCAAGTTTCTTTAGATTCAAAACGAGTGTTAATGGTTATGGGAAAAGGAGCCCCTCGGTCAAGTTGTTGGCGGGCTTCCTGGCAGGCGTTGAACAGTGCACTGCCACCAATCGCCATACTGCGACTAGCTAGGGCACCCACGCCATGCGGGCAAGTTGCTGTGTCACCTAACTCGATGTCAATATGTTGAGCGTCATAGCCTAAGGTGTGTGCCGCTAAATCAATGAAGGTTGTGGCGTGGCCTTGACCTTGCGCAGGGGTGCCGCTGGCGATAGTTGCTTTTTGATTGTCGTGTAATGTCACGCGGGCTGATTCCCAGCCTTGCCCACAGGGTTCGACATAGAAGCCTACCCCAATGCCGACAACCTCGCCGCGTTGGCGACGTCGTTGCTGTTCCATACGTTGCGGAAAATAATCAAATTTTTCGCATGCTAGTGTAAGTGTGGCTGCAAAGTCGCCACTATCAAACGTTTCACCAGTTGGGGTTTGGTAAGGCATATCGTCAGCATCAATTAAATTGAAACGACGTATTTCAACGGGGTCTGCGCCTATTGCGCGGGCTGCTCGCTCAATGAGGGTTTCAATTAAGAGTGTCGCCTCGGGTCGCCCCGCACCCCTAAAAATATTGACGGGGGCGGTGTGCGAGAGCGTTGCTTCACCCTTAATGTTGAGGTGATCAACTCGATAGGGTCCGGGCAATATTCGGGTTGTGTTCCTGAGTGGCACGGTTGCAGAGTAAGGTAGCCAAGCACCCAGTTCAGTTTTAATCTGTGCCGACAAGCCGCACAAATGGCCTGAAGCAGTCACGCTAAGTTGCCCTTGAAGTACGGTGCCCCGACCGTGGCATGCTGACACAAACTCTTCTGAGCGTGACGCGACCCAACGAATAGTTGTTTGTAGTTTTCGGGCAGCTAGGGCAAGCGCGATTTCTTCAGGGTAAATAGATGACTTGGCCCCGAATGCACCCCCTACATCGGGGCTAATGACCTGTATGTGTTCGTTGGAAACAGCTAGGGCCTTGGCTAAATCATGTTGCGTACGCGATGGGGTCTGGGTGCCTAACCAAATGGTGAGTTGTTTGTTGTGCCAGCGCGCCACGCAGGCGCGAGGTTCCATTGTCATGGCACTGACGCGCGGCCAAGTGATGACGGTGCGAACTGAGACCTCATCAGATTGCATTGCGCTGAGACCATGAGATAGGTCGCCGGCAGTGTAATTTGAAACAAAGCTCGCTGGGTTAACTTTACCCATTGTTTCAGGTAAGGCTTCATAATCAATATGCACTAACGCAGCAGCAGCTTGGGCTTGTTTGAATGTTTCCGCGACGATTAATACAATCGGTTGGCCCACATGTTGCACGGTGTCATGCGGCAGCACTGCAAATGATTGGGGGTTTTGATTAACTAACAAGGGGTTGGCGTCTGGCATGACAGGGTAATCGAGGTCTTGCGCAGCGAGCACTGCAATGACCCCGGGTGCGCCTTGTGCCAGGCTCGTGTCTACCTTTAAGAGTGTTGCAAAGGCGTAATCGCTTCTGACAAACACGGCGTGCCGCATGTCTGGGCTATGCAGGTTATGCACATAGTGACCCAAACCTTGAACCAAACGTGTGTTTTCAAGGCGGTGGGGCCGATCGGTGGCTTTAAGATTTGTTAAGTCGATCATATTGTTTACTGTATGCATTTTTTACGTTTTAACCAAGCAAAATAAATTGAACTATTCATAAGATCATCTAACGAATGTCATATGATTGTTCATATGAACAATCATTTAACCCTTCGGCAGTTACGCGCTTTGCTCGCGGTCGAGCAAGCTGGCAGCATGACGGGCGCGGCACAAGCGCTGCATCTCACCCCTGCAGCATTGTCGATGTTGATTAAGAGCTTAGAAGAAAGCCTCGGCACCAAAATGTTTGAGCGCACAACGCGTCGCATGGTTTTAACCTCGGCTGGCGAGTTGCTTGTGCCTTCTGTGCAGCAAGCGTTAAATCAAATTGATAGCGCGGTTGAGGCCTTGCAGGTTATACCCAATAAGCTGGGGCAATCTAAGCAACAATTGATCGTGGCAACCAGCCCTTTAATGGCGTTTTCTGTTTTGCCGGCGGCCATCTCAGCTTTTAAGGCTAAATACCCCGACACGCGCATTACGCTTTTAGACGCGGCTGTTGAGTCGTTAGTCAGCTTAGTCAGTGATGGTCGGGCTGATGTGGCTATCTGTACCGCCCCTGAAGACGTTGACCATTTACACGTCACGCATCTTTACAGTGACCGCTTAATGCTAGTCTGTCAACCTAATAACCCCTTGGCAAAACTTGCTCAAGTACCTTGGCAAATGTTGGTTGACCAGCCTTTGATTGTGATGCGACCCGGTAGCGGTTTAAGAGGTTTGGTTGATCAAGCTTTATCTAAATGGCCCAGACGTTCACCGCCCGCGTTTGAGGTCTCGCACGTGGCCAGCGCTGTAGGCTTAGTGCAAGCTGGGCAGGGCGTCGCGGCATTACCCAGCAACGCGATTAGCCGTGCAAATGACTTACAGCCGATACAAGGTTTAATTAGCATTCCTCTCACTGCACCGATTGTTAAGCGCAAAATTGTCGCGCTAGCTCGACAAGATAATTATAAGCAGCCTATTGTCAGAGACTTCACGCGGTTCTTTAAGAATTGGCAGGCGTTGAGTGCTTGAAACCTAAACCCCAGGCGCCTCTGTTAAACTCACGCTCTACTTTAAAAGTACTCAAGACAAAGTAGGGCAGGTGGCCGAGCGGTTGAAGGCGCACGCCTGGAAAGCGTGTATACGTTTATAGCGTATCGGGGGTTCGAATCCCCCTCTG
>DITR01000092.1 GCA_002422175.1 Alcaligenaceae bacterium UBA6179 | reverse complement strand
TCAGACAGCACCATTCGCGCCATCATGAAAAAACCACCGCTTGCTGTCGACATACGTACCGTTGAATACCCCGGTTTCCCTACCGATATGCAGGCTCAGTTTATGGCGCTAAACACCTTGGCTGAGGGCACTGCAGTCATGGTTGAAACAATTTTTGAAAACCGCTTTATGCACGTTCAGGAATTAATTCGCTTAGGCGCAGATATTGATATTGATGGCCACACTGCAGTGGTTCGAGGTGTGTCGCAACTCTCTGGCGCAACGGTCATGGCGACCGACCTGCGTGCATCAGCCAGTTTAGTGATTGCCGGTTTAGCCGCTGAAGGCATCACAACAGTTGAGCGTATTTATCACCTTGACCGCGGTTACGAAAAAATGGAACACAAGCTACGCTTGTTAGGCGCTCAAATTGAGCGTGTTTCGTCTAAAAGGGTTCCGTCATGAACATCATACCGTCGCCACCTGACTCGTGTGAATCTGCATTTGCACCTGCATCGACATGTACGCCTGCCCCCTCTTCAGTTGCAGCCATAAACTTAGCTTCAACCCTAGTCTTAGCAAAGGCACCTTCCTTAAACAAACCTTTAACGCTTGCACTGTCTAAAGGTCGTATTTTTGATGAAACTTTGCCCATGCTAAAGGCTGCTGGCATTGAAGTCAGTGAAGACCCTGAATCCTCGCGCAAACTTATTTTGCCCACCCGCAACCCAAATGTGCGCATTATTATTGTGCGTGCCTCTGATGTGCCCACCTACGTTGAGTATGGTGCCGCTGATTTTGGCATTGCAGGTAAAGACGTTTTGATCGAACATGCTGCATCGCACCCAGGCGCCTTGTATCAACCAATTGATCTTAATATCGCTCGTTGCAAGCTAAGTGTTGCTGTAAAAAATGGTTTTGATTATGACGCTGCAGTTAAGCAAGGTGCGCGCCTTCGGGTTGCCACCAAATACGTGCACGCGGCACGAGAGCACTTTGCAGAAAAAGGCGTTTACGTTGATTTAATTAAACTTTATGGCTCAATGGAACTCGCCCCCTTAATTGGTTTGGCTGATGCCATTGTTGACTTGGTCTCAACGGGTAATACCCTACGTGCCAATGACTTGGTAGCCGTTGAAGACATCATGCCTATATCATCAAGATTAATCATTAATCGCGCTGCCCTTAAAAACCGTCACGCTGAGCTTCAACCGCTTATTGATGCGTTTGATCGGGCAAGCAAAATAGGTACGCAACATGGTTAACATCACACGACTTAATTCTCAAGACGCTGATTTCTCAGCGCGTTTGTCAACACTGTTAAAGTTTGATGCTGAGCAAGACGAAGCAATTGACCAGGCCGCTGCACGCATTTTAAAACGTGTGCAGCACGAGGGCGATGCCGCTGTTTTAGCCCTCACATCTGAGTTTGATCGGGTGTCAGCCACCACAATGAGCGATCTAGAAATTTCGCTTAAAACCTGCCATCAAGCCTTACAAAGCTTGCCCACCGCGCAGCGCCAAGCCCTTGAGGCAGCTGCTGAACGCATTAAGACCTATCACTTAAAGCAGGTGCAAACCAGCTGGTCTTACACCGAAGCAAATGGCACCCAATTAGGCCAACAAATTACGCCACTTGACCGGGTGGGTATTTATGTTCCCGGTGGCAAAGCAGCTTATCCGTCGTCAGTGCTTATGAATGCCATTCCCGCCAAAGTCGCGGGGGTTAAAGAAGTCATTATGGTGACGCCTACCCCTGGCGGGGAACACAACCCATTGGTACTGGCTGCAGCCGCTGTGGCCGGCGTTGACCGAGTGTTTACGATTGGTGGCGCGCAAGCCATCGGTGCCTTAGCTTATGGTACTGAAACGATTGCTGCGGTCGATAAAATCGTCGGGCCCGGTAATGCCTATGTAGCGGCCGCTAAGCGTCGTGTGTTTGGTACCGTCGGTATTGACATGATTGCAGGCCCAAGTGAAATACTCATTATTTGCGATGGTCTCACCCCAGCTGACTGGGTCGCAATGGATCTTTTCTCTCAAGCCGAACACGACGAGCTCGCACAAGCTATTTTGTTATGCCCTGATGCGGCTTATATTGAAACGGTTCAAGCTTCAATTGATCGTTTAATTGAAACCATGCCTAGAGCTGACATCATTCGAACCAGCCTACAAAACCGCGGTGCGCTGGTTCTAGTTAAAGACCTTGATGAAGCCTGTCACATTTCAAACACCATTGCACCCGAACACCTAGAGGTTTCCACAGCAAACCCAGAGGCTTGGCTACCTAAGTTGCGCCACGCCGGGGCGATTTTTATGGGGCAACACAGCTCAGAAGCCTTGGGCGACTATTGCGCAGGTCCCAACCATGTCCTGCCAACCTCTAGAACGGCTCGCTTTTCTTCCCCGTTAGGGGTCTATGACTTTCAAAAACGCTCAAGTATTATTTACGTTTCACAAGAAGGCGCTCAAACGCTAGGGCGTATTGCTGATGCCCTGGCGCAGGGCGAAGGCCTAACCGCCCACGCTAACAGTGCGCGATACCGATTGACAGATTCTTAGTATTGAATGCAGGGGCTTGCGACGCATCTAAGTCAATTAATCCCTTCATTCAAAATTTATGTGAATGTCGCTTTACAATAGTGGTTCAACTTTTCTTTTATGGTCAGAGTTATGCGTACCGCCGATGTCACCCGCAATACCAATGAGACGCGTATTCGCGTTGCCCTGAACCTTGATGGAACGGGCAAACAATCGCTTGACACGGGCGTGCCCTTTCTTGACCACATGCTCGATCAAATTGCGCGTCATGGCATGATCGATCTAGATGTAAAAGCCGAAGGTGATTTGCACATCGATGCGCACCACACAGTTGAAGACGTTGGCATCACACTGGGTCAAGCGGTATCTCAAGCGGTGGGTTCGCGTGCCGGCATTCGTCGTTATGGTCATGCTTATGTGCCGCTCGACGAGGCCCTGTCACGCGTTGTGATTGATTTTTCTGGGCGCCCAGGGCTTGAGTTTAATGTTCCCTTTACACGCGCTCGCGTGGGTGATTTTGATGTTGACTTAAGCCGCGAGTTTTTTCAAGGCTTTGTAAACCATGCTTTAGTCACCACTCATATCGACAATTTGCGGGGTGTTAACGCACACCACCAATGTGAAACAGTCTTCAAAGCTTTTGGCCGTGCATTGCGTATGGCCCTTGAACTCGACCCGCGTGGGGCTGGCATTATGCCGTCCACCAAAGGCGTGCTTTAACTCACTGGCAAATAGGTCTAAAAATGAGCACCATCGCCATTGTCGAATACGGCATGGGCAATTATCACTCGGTAGAACGTGCTTTGCGGCACGCAGCGCCCGAGGCCACCATTCACTTGACTGGGTCACCAGCCCTTATTCGGGCGGCTGACCGCGTTGTATTGCCAGGCCAGGGTGCGATGGCAGACTGCATGCGTACGCTCGAAGCAGCCGGCTTACGTGACACCGTGTTGCATATTGCCGCCACCAAGCCCTTACTTGGCGTTTGCGTGGGCGAACAAATGTTATTTGAGCGTAGCGAAGAAGGCGATACCGCTAGCCTGGGCATCTTTAAAGGCACGGTTAAACGCTTCGGTGGCCCCGCATTCGACCTCGCACAAAGTGGTACTCATGCCTTAAAAGTACCCCATATGGGTTGGAATGCCGTGCGTCAAACCCAAGCGCACCCGCTGTGGGCGGGCATTCCTGATTTATCACCGTTTTATTTTGTGCATAGTTTCTATGTTGAACCCACTGACCCAGACTTAATATTTGGCACGGCTGATTACGGCTTACCCTTTACCTGTGCTGTGGCGCGCGACAATATTTTTGCGGTTCAGTTTCATCCAGAAAAAAGTGCTGATCATGGCTTGCGTCTTTACCGTAATTTTGTAGACTGGAAGCCTTAACGTTTTTTAATCGACTTCTTGAAATTATTTCAGGTGTTTTTATCATGCTCCTAATTCCAGCAATTGATCTTAAAGATGGTAAATGTGTGCGCTTGCGTCANNCATCTGGTTGATTTAAATGGTGCAATAGCAGGTAAGCCGCTTAACGAAAGCGTTATTAAGGCTATCTTGGCTGAAGTAGGTGACGACTTACCCGTTCAAATCGGTGGTGGCATACGCGATTTAGACACCATTGAACGTTATCTTGATGCGGGTATTTCATACGTCATCATTGGTACAGCTGCTGTTAAAAGCCCAGGGTTTTTACAAGATGCATGCGTCGCTTTTCCCGGCAATATCATTGTCGGGCTCGATGCACGTGATGGCAAGGTTGCCACTGACGGATGGAGCAAACTCACTAAACACCATGTCACTGACTTAGCCAAAAAATTTGAAGATTATGGTTGCGAAGGCATTATTTATACCGATATTGGTCGTGATGGCATGCTCACAGGCGTAAACATCGAAGCCACCGTAGCTTTGGCGCAGCATGTGCGCATACCTGTTATTGCATCGGGCGGCATCACCAATATGACAGATATTGACGCCTTACTTGCTGTTGAAGACCAGGGTGTTGAGGGTGCTATTTTAGGTCGCAGTATTTACGAAGGCACCCTTGACTTTAAAGCAGCCCTTGATCGAGTCAGAGAGCAGTTGTGATGGCTCAAACGATCACGTCAGTGTCATGCAACGGTCTCACCCGACGCATTATTCCGTGCCTTGATGTGACAGCTGGCCGTGTAGTGAAGGGCGTTAATTTTGTGGAATTAATCGACGCGGGCGACCCGGTTGAAATTGCTAAACGCTACAACGAGCAAGGCGCTGACGAAATCACCTTTTTAGACATCACGGCTACCAGTGATGATCGTGATTTAATTTTGCCCATGATCGAACGCGTCGCGTCTGAAGTATTTATTCCCCTAACGGTTGGCGGTGGAGTTCGACAGGTCAGCGATATTCAACGTTTACTGAATGCGGGTGCTGACAAGGTATCAATTAATAGTGCAGCCGTTACACGCCCCGAGTTAATACGTGAAGCAGCAAGCTATCACGGCTCACAGTGTATCGTTGTAGCCATTGATGCCCGACGTGTTGCAGGCACGCCTGATGAAAACCCAAGTTGGGAAGTCTTTACCCACGGCGGTCGACGCGGAACGGGCATCGATGTTTTGACTTGGGCAAAAAAAATGGTTGAATACGGTGCAGGCGAGTTGTTGCTCACCAGCATGGATCGTGACGGCACGCGCTCGGGTTTTGATTTAAATTTAAC